>JAHJAO010000056.1 GCA_018813905.1 Candidatus Omnitrophota bacterium | reverse complement strand
GCGTGGTGCGGGCACGCCCGCCCCACAACTACGCTTGTCGCTTCAAAGAACAAAAAAGAAAATTTTCAAGGGACGAAAAACCAAATATCGTTGAAATATATGTTACTCCGATTCTGTAGACTTAAATATAACATAATAGTAAAATATTGTCAAATAAAAGGGGGATATATGTCGTTAATTTTAGAGCAGTTTGGTTTAAGGATACGTAGATGCCGTCTTAAAAAGAAAATTTCGCAAGAAAAACTTGCTGAGTTAGCAGAACTGCATCGTACTTATATTGGACAGATCGAATGCGGTAAAAGGAATGTTGCTTTGAAAAATATTTATAAATTAGCTAAAGCTTTGAATATTTCTGTAAAGGATTTATTTTAATGGGTGCTTTTATTTGTCAGATTTCTGAAAGAGATTGGTTGGTTTCAAGAGAGTTAGGGATTTATGGGAACAGAATTAATAAACCAGAGAGCCGTGAAGAATTAAGGAATCAAGATAGACTCTCAGTAATCAGAGATCTAATAGGCATAAGGGAAGGTGATTTGGTATTTTTTCACGTTGTACGGAGCGCTGATCAGAGTACGATTCGAGGAATTTACGAAGCGAGGTCAAAGGCCTTCTTTGATAGCACTAAAATTTGGGATGATCCTTACGACACCTTTCCCCATAGATTTCTCTTTAAACCTCATGAAGAATTCAAAGACTTGTGTTTATCTGATAGTTACATAAATGTCTCAGAGTTTTATGCGAAAATTGAGCAAAAAAAGATTTGGTCTCAAGCAACGCTAGAGAATGAGCGCAATATAGAGAAAAGAGCGGTGCGTAAAATTTCTAATGAAGATGCGGGCGAAATCATTAAATTGTTGTTAAGAGATTTTTCTGCTGAAAGTAAACAGAAATATAAGGTTAGACTGATAGAAATATCAAAAGTGGCAAAAGATTTGAGGCTATGTATAGATTCTATTGGGAGTATAGAAAATGCAATTAAAGCTTTGTTGATGTACGAGTTAAGAGAAAAGACTAAATTTGTAGAGAATGTCTTTGGAGATGTTACTGACTTTATGAACGAAGTTTTTGTTGCCCAGACTACAAGAAAACTATTTGATATTTTAGTTATAAATAACAAGTTAAAGGGTAGAAATTATTTTATAATAGAAGCAAAAACAGATCAGTTCAGGCCCGATAACTTAAGTCAACTATTAAGTTATATTGATCTATTCAGACAAAAAGAGTTATTTAGTATAGAGAATGATAATATAATTGGTTGTATATTATCTAAACGTATTCATGACAATGTAATCAACTTTGTCTCTCTGTATAATCAATTAGGTGTATTTGATAGAGTAATAATGCTTACTTACAATCCAAAGGATAGTGGTAGAAATGCCGAATTCAAAATAAAAGGCAACTTGGAACAAGCTTCGTTTGAGTTGCTCCCAAAGGCTTCCGTATCCAAGTTAGATATAAAAGGAATCGAGATTACAGAAAAAAACATATTAAGTTTACCTATTTTTAGGATATTGCCTAATATAACAAGGTCTATTTTTAATAAAGTTGAAGAGAAAAATATATTTGTACTTCAAGAAGATCAATTAAAAAGAGATAGCTTAAAAGAAAAATTTGGTTATATTTATCTTCAAATTTTTGAAGAGAAGCTGGATTGGGAAAAGTTTCAAGTATTTATGCGAGGACTTAAGGAATTTGTAGAGAATTTTGGAGAAGGTGATTATATGGAGACTTGCCCGATTATTATTGCTTTAGGCTTTGAAACTCAAATTTTGAGTTTTATAAATTTTTATAACATTTATCAAAGAAGAAAAGCTATAAAGCTGTTTATTACCAATTTATAGTTTTTAATATATTACAATGAAACTACTTGACTTATTCATTTTAAAGGAGTATAAATAAAATAGAATTTTGTGGTACGTTTGAAGGGGGAACTGCCACATAAAAATAATTAAAACCTTCGCTTGAAAAGGCGGAGGTTTTTTGTTTGTACTAAAAACTTATGTTAGATTTTGCCACTTTCTACGTCAATTATAATAGAAAGCAAAGATTGACGTATAAATACGGAGGTGGTAAAATGATACCAAATGAGATAAACGAAATTCAACCTACTAACATTATGCCTACTATCACTAGAGAAAAAATCACTCAAGTTGTAAGTAATCTCTATTTTAAAACGGATCACGTATCTATTTATCATGATGATATCCTTAGGATCAAGAGTATTAGAAATGGTAGCATAGACTTAACGATTACTTCGCCACCTTATAATGTGGATTTAAAATATAACTCACACGACGATAAAATGGATTATGCTGCATACCTAACTTTCACGAAAGAATGGCTAGCAAAATGTTATGACTTATCCAAAGACGATGGAAGATTCTGTTTAAACATCCCATTAGACAAAAACAAAGATGGGCAACAAAGTGTTTGCGCGGATATTACCACTATTGCAAAGCAAGTAGGATGGAAGTATCATTCTACGATTATTTGGAATGAAGGGAATATTTCTAGGCGTACTGCATGGGGATCTTGGTTGAGTGCTTCTGCCCCTTATGTGATAGCGCCTGTAGAAGTAATTCTTATACTTTATAAGAAATTTTGGAAAAAACAACTCCCGGGCAAATCTGATATAAATAAAGAGGAATTTATGGATTGGACTAATGGAGTCTGGACGTTCCACGGTGAAAGTGGAAAGAGAATAGGGCATCCTGCACCTTTTCCGGTAGAATTACCTAAAAGATGCATTAAACTATTTAGTTATGTAGACGATACGATTTTGGATCCGTTTTTAGGAAGCGGCACAACTTTAGTCGCTTGCCTCTCGACTAATAGAAAAGGAATAGGAATAGAAATGGATAAACAGTATTGTGCTTTAGCAAAGAGAAGAGTGTTTAATGTTACTGCGCAAGATAAATTTTCATTTAAGGAGAAAGTATGAACCAAGAAATAGTTCAATCAGATTTAATTATGGAATATTTTAAGAAAAATCCTAATAGAGAAATAAAACATCCTGAAATTGTTGATTGGGTGGTAGCTGAATACAGAAAGCGAGCAGGAAAAGTTTTTCGAGATCCGGATAGGGCTATTAGAAAATTATCTCAAGAAGGACAACTAATAAAAATAAATAAAGGGGTTTATAAGTATGAGCCAGACTTTGTAAAAAATCGCAAATTGAAAGATTTTACTTTTGGGCAAAAAGAAGCAATTTTTAAACGAGATGGTTACAAATGTGTTGTTTGTGGCCGTGGCCAAAAAGATGGCATAGAGATACACGCTGACCATATAAAGCCTCGGGATTTAGGGGGTGAGTCAACAATAGAGAATGGCCAGACGTTATGCGCTCAACATAATTTCCAAAAGAAAAATTATAAACAGACAGAAACAGGCAAGAAGATGTTTATAAGGCTTTATGAGCTAGCGAAGAAATCAAATGATAAAAAATTGCAGAAATTTTGTAACGATATTTTGTGCGTCTATGAGGATCACGATATTAATTGTCATATAGTTTGGGAGAAATAAAGTAGCTATAAAAAAGATTGACAAGCCCAATATATTGTGGTACAAAATTATGTTATAGCAATATGTAGTGGCTGTAGTTTGAAGGGTTAAATCCTGCACTTATAAAATAAGAAAAACCTTCGCTTGGAGAGGAAATCTCTGCGCGGAGGTTTTTTGTTATATAGTTCCATCAGAGCGAGTCTCCTTTCTTGACGACAAAAGCTCGTGATGAGGCACGCGAGCTTTTTATGGTCGCGAGATAGGAGGAAAGCAGTATGGCGAAAGATGCTCCTGGAATGAAGGGATATCGTTCAAGAAATCAGGGTGGTCAGTTACGTGATAAGCGTGATGATACACATGTTCGTACCATAGAGAAACAATATGGTGTCGACTTGGACGCAAGACCTGATATGCACTTGGGGACATTTCTCAAGGAACACCATATCAAATCTCTAAATGATTTAATTACTGGAAAGTAGTTGAATCTGGCTCGCTCTGGTGGTATTAATACAGTGATTAGAGCGCTGGTAGGCAATAGTTGTTCTTTCTTATTTCTCATTTTCTTTTACGTCAGCTAGTACTTAGCCGGCCCCGTTGTCTTCATTTTAATTCGGGCCGCGCGCTAAGCAATCTGGCCTAGAGGGAGGTGAGGATGAAATGAAGGAGCTGCAACCGCGTGCAGGATATAAGGAAGTTTTCTGCACGCACATACACCGAAATGGTAAGACTATTTATCCAAAAAAGGCTAAATATTTCCATTTCTGGGTTAAAGTAAGATAGCAATATCTTGCTTAGTTGTCTACCAGCGAATAATAGCAATAAGAAAATACGGAGGTTCGAATGAATGGAAAATGTCCAAAATGCGAGAAGGTAGTTTATTCCCTTAATTTGACCGAAGTTGAGGCTGGTGTTTTTTTTGGGACAAAATGGAGGGCAGTTACTTATAACTGTCCACACTGCAGCACAATTTTAGGAAGTCAAATTGATCCAATAGCAATAAAGACAGACACAGTAAATGAAATTTTGAATGGTTTAAAAAAGATATAAAATTGGTAATAGGATCTAAGCGCTTTATTTTGTTTATTGTCTGTGGCACAAATAGACAAAGTTTTCGTCCCTTGAAAATTTTCTTTTTTGTTCTTTGAAGCGACAAGCGTAGTTGTGGGGCGGGCGTGCCCGCACCACGCCCGCCCCGTGCTTTTGCTTTGAAGTGCTGGACGCAAGAGGCGGGGCATAGCGCCGTCCTTGTAGTTTTTAGCGTAGCTTAAAGGCGCTGCGGCCGAGCT
>JAHJAO010000055.1 GCA_018813905.1 Candidatus Omnitrophota bacterium | reverse complement strand
CTTGCCCGGGTGGTGAGAGTAGAAGAAATCAAGCCGGATATCGAATATGATGTAGCCGTGTATTTTTTGGATTTATCGGACGCGGAACGTTCCCGGCTGAATCGTTACTTACTGCAGGAGTTTTAAGAAAAAAAGCGGATAAAACGGAGTAAATATTATGGCCACGTATAAATATAAGGCAAAAAAAGGGCCGAATGAGATTATCGAATCCCTCGTTATCGCCGCTTCCGAAGAAGAAGCGATTGAACGGATTAACCAGATGGGATATCTGCCGGTAAAGATAGAAGAGGTGGTATCCGGCGATAGTTCTTTTTCGGGAACAAATTTAAATTTGGCCGGGATATCGTCAAAACGCATCACGATTTTTACCAAACAGTTTTCGATTTTACTTAAATCCGGCGTTCCGATTCTTAACGCTCTGAATGTGCTGCTTGAGCAGTCTGAACAGCAGAATTTCAAAAATGTAATAAGCGAAATGCATAAAGACGTAAAAGACGGCAAGGCGTTTTCAGTAGGTTTATCCCGTTTTCCCAAATTGTTTCCACCTTTATATATCGCGCTTGTACGCGCCGGCGAGAACAGCGGTAAGCTCGAGGATACACTGCTGCGAATCGCCGAATACCGGGATAAACAGGAGAAAATTTTTGCGACTATCCGCACGGCACTCACCTATCCTATTCTTATGGGCTGCGTAGGCACGGCAACGATAGTTTTTATGCTTACCTTTGTTATGCCCAGGTTATTGAAGATATTTTCCCGGTTAGGGCAGGAATTGCCTTTGCCGACCAGGATAATAATCATAACTAGTGATTTTTTAAGACAGAACTGGCCATGGCTTTTTTTGGCAGTTTTCGCAATGGTTGTCTTTTTAAAATACGGCTGCCGTTCAAAAAGAGAAAGAATGCTGCTGGGCAGTTTAAAACTGCATTTGCCGATATTCGGAAATATGTTTTTAAAATCGGAGCTGGCCCGGTTCAGTCGCACCTTGGGGCTTTTACTTGGAAGCGGAATACAGCTTTTGCGGGCGATAAAAATTAGCGTACCGATACTCAACAACGAAGTCATCCGGGAAAGCTTGGATGAGGCTTACGGCGAGGTCGAGAAAGGGGAGAGCCTTGCGGCAACATTGGGGCGCAGGAAGATTTTTCCCCGGTTTATGATCAACTTGATCGGTGTGGGCGAAGAATCCGGACGGGTGGAGGAGACGTTGGAAGAAGTGGCGCTGATATATGAGGCCGAAACCGACGAAGCCGTGAAAGTCCTGACCAACCTGCTTGAACCGCTTATGATCCTGATTATGGGGGCCGTGGGCGGGTTTATTATCATTGCGATGTTATTGCCGGTTTTCCAAATTAACATGATGATAAATTGAAACGGTTATTGTTTATAACATATTTTGCGCTGTTTTTTCTGCTGAGTTTTTCTTTTTATTTTTTGTTTGCCGCCGGGCAATGGGAAGAATTAAAAAGTGAACATTTCATTATATATTTTACGTCCCAAAACGATAATTTTGCCCGCGAAGTTCTACGCAAAGCGGAAGAATACTATTCGACTGTTGCCGAAGACTTAGGATACGTGCGTTATTCAAACTTCTGGAAGTGGGAAAACCGGGTTAAAATTTATCTGTACGCCGGCCATGATTCCTATTTGAAAGCAACGAATAAGCCGCGCTGGTCGCACGGAATAGCGGACTATTCCAAAAAGGAGATTATCAGCTATGTCTGGGGGCAGGGATTTCTGAACGCGCTTCTGCCTCATGAACTGGCGCATTTAATTTTCCGGGACTTTGTGGGCTTTAAAAGCGATATCCCGCTGTGGCTAGACGAAGGCGTGGCGCAATGGGAAGAAAAGGCGATGCGAAACGTGAGAAAAAACCGGGTGGTTGAACTTGCCAGAAAAAACAAGCTTTTCTCTTTAGCGGAAATGATGCGGCTTGATGTGCGAACCTTTGCCGGGGAAAGCAAAGACGAGATTAATTCTGTTAATTTTGAAAGTGACCGCCAGCCGCAGTCGGTAAAAGGGAATGACGTTGTGGATATTTATTACCTGGAGGCTTTTTCGCTCGTGGGTTTTCTCGTCGAGCAGTATGACCCGCGGGATTTTGTGACGTTCTGCCGCCAGTTGCGCGATGGCAAGAATATTGACGATGCCCTGCGTTTTGCGTATCCGGCGTCGATACGCAGTGTTGATGATCTGGAAAAGCAATGGAAGAACTATATTGCCGATAGGAGGTAATGCTATGAGGTTAAGTTTTAAAGAAAAGGGAAAGGGGTTTACGCTTATTGAGCTTATGCTGGTGGTGATTATTATCAGCGCGTTGGCGGCAATGGTCCTGCCAAGATTAGCCGGCAGGTCCGAACAGGCGCGTATTGCCGCCGCCCGGGCGGATGTGCGGGCGAATATTGCTACGGCGTTGAAATTATATGAACTGGATAATGGTAAATTTCCGGCTACTTCGGAAGGCCTGAACGCGCTTTTGACTAAACCGGCTTCGGCGGGGAACTGGAATGGTCCGTATATAGAGAAAGAACCGTTAGACCCCTGGAACCGGATGTATGAATACAAGTCTCCGGGGGAACACCGCCCCCAGGATTATGATCTATATTCCCTTGGCCAGGATGGACAGGAAGGCAACGATGATATTTCCAATTGGGACTAAATGGCAAATAGTAGATCGCAAATTAAAAATTAAAAGCTAAAAGTTAAAAACTGAAGGACGCAGAAACCAAAGAACTAAAGAATTGATGAAAAAGGAGAGATTTTACGAGGGGCGCAGGGGCGGGAAAAAGGGATTTACCCTGATTGAGGTGATGATTGCCGTAGTTATACTTTCGGTAGGAATTATCGTAATTTATGAATCATTTTTAATATCGCTGGATACCCTGAAGTTATTTTTTAACCGCCTGAATGCAAATTTAATCCTAACCGAGAAACTTTGGCAAACTCAGGATCTTTATGAGCAGGCCGGGGGAGTATTTTTGCCGTTGCGCAGCGAAGGGAAAATCACAATGGCAAATAAAGTTTTTGACTGGCAGGTGGATTTAAGCGTATGGGACAGCCGGCAGGACTTATTTATCGCGCGTACTCAAGTGAGTTGGATGGAAGGGTACAACTCAAGAATACTAAGTAAGTCTGGCGGGATAAAACGGTATTTTAATAACAGTTATGTCGAAATAAAATAAGCTGATGCGAAACGATAATAGGCAAAATAATAAAGGACGCAACCAGAACGGTTTTACCATAGTTGAGGTGTGCCTGGTGACGGTAATGGTAGCCGTACTTGCCATCACGCTATATTTTATGCTTTCTAACGGTCTAAAAGTATGGCAGTTGTTCATGCAGGAAACGCCGCGGTTGGACATGCATCTTTTTTTTGAAAAGGCGGATGAGGAGCTGAAAAGCAGTTTTTACACGGCGGGGATTGAGTTTACGGGTACAAGTACGGGGTTGATTTTTCCGGCACGGGTCTCAATGCCGGCACAACCGGGCGCGGGATTTACCCGCTCTATGGCTAAAATAGAATATTTTTTCGATACGGAAGAAAAAACGCTTTTTAAAAAACAGGCAGATTACGCCCAGAGTTTTTCCTTGAAAGATCCTGCGCCGCGGGCGGTTATTGATAATATTGAAGAAGTATCTTTTAAATACTACTTTTTTGACGATCAGAATAACACTTTTTTTTGGAGTGACTCTTGGCCGCCGCAGCAGGCAAAAGACAAAAAATTAAAAAATCCGCAGGCAGTGAGGATAAACGTGAGCTTTTTGGAAGATACATATTTAAAGCAGCGTACGCGGACGATATTTATGCCGGCGGGGGGAATGCTGGAATGAAATTACAGGTTACAAGTTACAGGTTACAAGTTGCAGGTTGCAGGTTACAAGTTAAAAGCCGAAAAGGCAGTGTGTTAATTTTGGTATTATGGGCACTGGGGTTGTTGACGGTTTTTTCTTTGTATCTGGGCATAAATGTGCGGCAAAGGCTTACATTTTTAGACAGGATAGAGACAAGAAGCTGTCTGTATCCTGCGGCGGAAGCCGGAGTAAAACGGGCAATTGCCGAACTTGCCAATATCGACAAGGAGGCTTCGTTTATCGCGTTAAAAGATAGTTGGAGCAACAACCCGGAGATATTTTATAATATACTTATGGAAGATGTTTTCTTTTCCGTCGGCTACCAATATGAACCGGATGATTTCTCAGAAGGTGGTTCCGCTTTAAATGAAGCTTCACCGCGCATGTTCGGCACCCAGGACGCCGCAAGCCGGCTAAATATAAATACCGCAGATTATGCGGAAATTAAAGCCTTGATTGTTGAGGCGGCGCAGGTGGAGGATTATACGGCCGATGTAATCGCTTCCTCCATTGTGGACTGGCGGGATAAGGACAACTTATCTTTGCCGAACGGGGCCGAAGACGCTTATTATCGAAGCTTGCCCGTGAGCTATGACTCTAAGGACGCGCCGTTTGAGGCGTTGGAAGAGTTGTGTTATGTGCGCGATATGAATCAGGAAATTTTTTCGCGCATAAAACCTTACATTACGATTTTTGGTTCGGGCAGCATTAATATAAATACGGCTTCGCGGCGGGTGTTGTCGGCTTTGAATTTAGGCGCAGAGGTTGTGGATAAAATTATTGCTTATCGTTGCGGGCAGGATGCGCAGGCGGGCACAAGCGATGACGGAATTTTTACGGATGCAAATTCTATAACCGCCCAATTGAGCCAGGCGTATTCACTTTCGCCAAGTGAACTGGCGCAATTGAGTAATGTTGTCGCTGCGGGCAAGCTTTCCGTTTATTCGGATGTGTTTATCGTGGAGAGCGTTGCCTATAGCAAAAAGAGTGAGGCAAAATGCCGGGTGAGTTGTGTGTTTGAGAGGAATTTTGATTTGGATTCCAAAAAAGCGGGATGGATTTTAAGCTGGGATACGGAATATTTTATATAAAGCCGATAAATGAAAGTAACGGATTATGGAATTTAAGAAAATAGAAGAGGTT
>JAHJAO010000054.1 GCA_018813905.1 Candidatus Omnitrophota bacterium | reverse complement strand
CCGTGAAAATCAGCTCGGATATAAAAGAAGCCGATTACGGCAAGTCCTTATTATTTTTCCCCCTTGCCGGGTTGATTATCGGAGGTTTGATTTGCGCGCCTTTATTTGTTTTCGCGTTTCTTCCGGCGATGGTGCGCGCGGCCGGGATTTTGATTTTATCCGTTTTTATTACCGGGGCCCTGCATCTGGACGGGTTTGCCGATACCTGCGACGGATTTTACGCGTCCCGGACACAAGCAGAGGCGTTGCGGATAATGCGCGACCCCCATTGCGGGGTTATGGCGGTTGTGGGAGTTGTGTGTCTATTGCTGTTTGAGTTCGCGTTACTGACAAACCTCTCTGTATCTATTCTTTGGAAAACCCTGCTGTTAATGTACGCGTTTTCCCGCTGGGCAATGGCGTTTGCCTGCTATGGAAGCGTTTATCCGCGGAGCGAGGGCAAGGCGAAGTTTTTTATAGAAAACGCACACTTTCAAGATATCGCTTGCGGCGGCATTAGCGTATTTTTGCTGTTTTTACTTCTGGGGGGACTTAGCGGGATAATGGTTTTCGGCTTAGCGTTTATTTTTGTAATACTGTTTAAAAAATACGCGCAGAAAAAAATCGGCGGCTTGAGCGGGGATACGCTTGGCGCAACCGGAGAGCTCGCGCAGGCCAGCGTTTTGTTTTTCGCGTTTTTGATTTTGTGAGGAGCTATGATTACCGAATTATTTTTAGTCCGCCACGGCCAGACCGAATACAACCGGAAAAAGCGCTACTGCAGTTTTACCGACGCGCCGCTCGTAAAATTCGGAAAGGCGCAGGTTATCAAGCTGCGCAATAAGAAAATTGTACCAAAGCCGGACATTATCTTTTCGAGCCAGTTAAAACGCGCTCAGCAGACCGCGCGTGCCCTTTTTCCCCGGCGCCAAATTAAGCCGGTCCGCGCCCTGGCGGAACTGAATTTCGGCCGCTGGGAGGGGATGTCTTATGAAGAGATCATGCGCGGCGAGGACAGCATTCACTATAAGAGATGGATACGCAATCCCGGACGCTTGAGTCCGCCGGCCGGAGAAAAAATGAAAGATTTTAACCGGCGGGTGAACGGTTTTCTTGCGCATGTTTTGCGCCGCTGGGCGGGCAAAAAGATTGTGTGCGTGAGCCATGCCGGCCCGATAAAGATTATGATCTGCCGTTTACTTGGCAAAAAGAAGAATGATTTCTGGCGGGTAGGGGTGGGGACGGCTTCGGTCAGCTATTTTAAACTCAAAGGCAAAAAAGTGGTTTTTAGCAAATTAAACGAGATTGCTGAAAAAAATCCTAAACAGCGCAGCAATCTCTGATTAAAAGATTAAAATAGATTACAGAGATTGAAATCCCGTTGGAGAAATCTGTGTAATCTTTCCCGCCTGTGGCGGGGAAACAATCGTTGTAATCAAAGAGCGCAGATATGATTTTTAAGAATTTTTAGCGCTCTCTAAACCAGTCATGAAGAAAATAATTTTTATTACCGGCGCGGTGCGCAGCGGCAAAAGCAGGTTTGCCCTGCAGCTGGCAAAACAAAAAGCGGGCGCAGGCAATGCGGGCGTTGTTTTTCTTGCGACCTGCCGGCCAAAGGATCGGGAAATGAAAGAACGGGTTCGCCGGCATAAGATTAGCCGGCCGTCCAGCTGGCAGACAATAGAGGAACCGCTGGATATTGCCGCCGCAATCAAACGGGTTAAAGGGGAAAAAGTGATTATCCTCGATTGCCTCACGCTGTGGCTGTCAAATCTTTTGTGCGCGGGAGCGGGGGAAAAAGAGATGCTTAAAAAAACAAAGGAACTAGCGGCCGCGGCGCTTGGCGCAAAGTGTTCGTTGATTATCGTCTCTAACGAGGTGGGCTGGGGGATTGTGCCGGAGAATAAAATGGCGCGGCTGTTTCGGGATATCGCGGGAACCGCGCACCAGGAACTCGCTAAAATATGCGATGAGGTGTATTTGATGGTTGCGGGGATTTCATTGAAAGTTAAATGAAAGGATGAAAAACAAGGAAGATGAAGAAAATAAGTGAAACTGCAGCAAAGATTACGGCATTAGACCGCGAAGCAATTAAATCCGCGCAAGCCAGGCTTGATTCTCTCACCAAGCCGCAGGCAAGTTTGGGCCGGCTGGAAGAGCTGGCAAAGCAGGTGGCCGGGATAACCGGGAAATTAAATCCCCCTTTGAAAAATAAAGTAATCTTTACGCTCGCCGCCGATCACGGCATCGCGAGAGAGGGGGTAAGCGCGTTTCCGCAGGAAGTTACAGTACAGATGGTTTATAATTTTTTAAGAGGCGGGGCCGGGATTAATGTTTTGGCGCGGCATGTGGGCGCGCGGGTGGTGGTTGCGGATATGGGGGTAGCGGGAGAAATTCAAAGTTCAAAATTCAAAGCTCAAAACTTTAAGGACAAAAAAGTAGATTTCGGGACGAAGAATTTTACGCAACAGCCGGCGATGACCAAAGACCAGGCGATTAAGGCCATCTGCGCCGGAATAGAAATATTTGAAGAGGAGCTTGTAACCGGTATTGATATCGCGGGCACCGGAGACATGGGTATTGCCAATACCGCTTCCTCAAGCGCCATAGTCGCGTCAATCACCGGCACAGCAGTCGGAGATGTTACCGGACGGGGTACGGGAATCGACGATAAAGCTTTGCAGAATAAAATAAAACTGCTCGAGCAGGCGCTAAAGCTGCACAAGCCCGATGCCAAAGACGCGTTGGATGTTTTATCCAAGGTGGGCGGGTTTGAAATCGGCGGCCTTGCCGGGATAATTCTCGCGGCCGCGGCGCATAAGGTGCCGGTAGTTATTGACGGCTTTATATCGGGCGCGGCGGCTTTGCTTGCGTATACCCTTTGCCCAAAAGCAAAAGATTACATGATTGCCGCGCATTGCTCGGTCGAACGCGGCCATAGAATCGCGCTTGAGTTTATGGGACTTGAACCCATTCTGGACCTCGATTTGAGGTTGGGAGAGGGTACGGGCGCGGCGTTGGCGATGAACATTGTTGATGCGGCAGTTAAAATCATGAACGAAATGGCGACGTTTGAAAGCGCGCAGGTATCGGAAAAGAATAATTGATAATAAGCGGAGAAAAAATATCTTTTCACACAGAGCATTTTGCCTGCGGCACGTAAAAAGAGCTGTTGAAAACACACAACTTGCCAGCTCACTTTTAGCGAGGGCTCAGACATGTGTGTTTTAAAAAGAAAAACAGCATCTCTTTTTACTAAAATTGCTAATGTGTTCAAAAATATTTTTCTCCTTTGATCAAAAAATAAAAAGCAAAGGTAAAAACATCATGTTGAAAAACGAACATGGCGGAAATATCGAAAAAGTTAGCGAGAAATACCGCATCGCACCGGAGCGGATAGCGGATTTCAGCGCGAATATTAATCCCTTGGGCCTGCCGCGCAAGATAAAAAAAATGATCAGCGTAAGTACTGCTTCTTTAACGCGCTATCCGGACCCGCGCGCTGAACAGCTTAAAAAAGAAATCGCAAAAGTATATAAACTGAAAGCGGATAATCTGGTTATCGGCAACGGCTCGATTGAACTGATTTATTTAATACCGCAGGCGTTAAAAATTAAGAAAGCCTTGATAATTACGCCGGCATTCAGCGAGTATGAAGCTGCCGCCGGATTATACGGCGCGAAGATAGAATTTCTGGTAACGAAAGAAAAAGATGATTTTAAGGTGGATTTCGCAAAGCTGGCTAAACTCATCCCGAAAACAGAAATTGTTTTTATTTGCAACCCCAATAACCCCACAGGCGCGCTGTTTACCAAAAAGCAAATGCGGCTGTTAATGAATATCTGCGGCCGCAACGGAGTATTTCTGGCGGTGGATGAGGCGTTTATGGATTTTGTGGATGATGATGCCGGGCAGTTTACCTTGCTGCGCAAAGTGCGGCGGAACAAGCGCCTTATCGTGATCAGGTCATTAACCAAATTTTTTGCCTTGGCCGGATTAAGGCTCGGCTATATCGCGGCGCACTCGAGCATAACAAAGCGGCTTGCCGCGTTCCAGTATCCTTGGAATATAAATGTCCTGGCCCAAGTTATCGGGCAGGAAATGATAAAAGATAATGAGTATATAAAAAAAAGCAGAGAATTTATCCGGCGCGAGAAGCGGTTTTTAATTCAGAAACTCGCGAAAATTCCCGGCATAAAAATTTATCCGGCCGCGGCGAATTTCATTTTTTGCAAATTGGAACAACACGGCCGGGCAAAATCTGCCGCCGCGTTATGCGAACAACTGGCAAAAGAAGCAGGAGTCATTATCCGCGATTGCGGCAATTTCCGGGGCCTAAATAATAAATTTTTCCGGGCGGCGGTAAAAACAAGGAAAGACAATACCCGTTTAATCGCGGCGTTAAAGAAGGCGTTGATATCGTGAAAGCAAAAACAATTCAGATTTGCGGCACGGGTTCCGGCGTAGGTAAAAGCGTGGTCGTTAGCGCGCTGTGCCGGATTTTACTCGAGGACGGATACCGCGTCTGCCCGTTCAAAGCCCAGAATATGGCGCTTAATTCCTATGTCACCAAAGAAGGCGGTGAGATCGGCCGCGCCCAGGCAACGCAGGCGCAGGCGGCGCGCCTTGAGCCGACCGTGGATATGAATCCAATATTGATTAAACCCACCTCCGACCGCAGGGCCCAGATAATCGTTACCGGAAAGCCGGTAAAAAATATGTCGGTTTATGAATATGTCAAGTACAAGAAAAAAGCGAAAGGTATAATTTTAAATTCTTTTAAGCGCCTTGCCGCCGACTATGAGGCTGTTGTTATCGAAGGCGCGGGCTCGCCCGCGGAGATAAATTTAAAGGCGCACGATATCGTAAATATGCAAATGGCCAAACACGCGCGGGCTCCGGTTATTCTGGTCGGCGATATCGATAAAGGCGGGGTGTTTGCCTGGCTTGTGGGAACCATGGAGTTGCTGACAAAAGAAGAAAGAAAGATGGTCAAGGGATTTATTATCAACAAGTTCCGGGGTGATAAAAGATTGTTGAGGCCGGGGATAGATTTCCTGGAGAAAAAAACAGGCAAGAAGGTCTTGGGTGTTATTCCGTATTTTAAAGACATAAAAATTCCGGAAGAGGACTCGGTTCCGCTGGAGAAGCGCACGATGGCAAAAAGTAAACAGCGCGCATTACGCAAAGGCGTTATCGAGATCGCAATAATCAGCCTGCCGCACATATCGAATTTTACCGATTTCGACGCTTTGGAAAATGAGCCGGATGTGCGGCTGCGGTATGTGTCTGCGTTGGATGAGCCGGGGCATCCCGACGTAATCATTATTCCGGGAAGCAAGAGCACTATTTTTGATTTGAATTATTTACGAAAATCGGGCCTGGCCCAAAAGATACGCCAGGCATTCGAGCATAATCCACGGCTTGAACTCATCGGCCTGTGCGGTGGATATCAGATGCTGGGAGAGTGTATTTATGACCGCGGCCGGACGGAAGCGGGGCAAAAAGAAACAAAAGCTTTGGGGTTTCTGCCGGTGGTTACGGCTTTTGAAAAAGGGAAAATCCTGTGCCGGGTAAAAGCAAAAGAAATCAGCTCCGGCTCTTATGTCCGCGGCTATGAAATCCATCACGGCCGTACGCGTTTACTTGGCGGCTGTAAGCCGATATTTAAAATTATCGAGCGGCAAGGAAAGAAGGCAGCGGATACGGACGGCGCGTCTTTAGAAAACAGCCGGGTGTGGGGGGCGTATCTGCACGGCGTTTTTGATGAACACAATTTCCGCAGAAGTTTTTTGAACCGGCTGCGGCGCAAAAAGGGCTGGGCACCGTTAACGATAACCGCGGCATTTAATCTCGATAAAGAATTCGATAAGCTTGCGCAGCTTTTCCGCGAGAATATGGATATGGCATTACTCTATAAAATCATGAAGGATGGGGCGTGAATTTCGCAGTGGTTGTTATTCCGGCGGCGTATGTTCTGGACCTGCTTGTGGGCGATCCGCAATGGTCCGCTCATCCGGTGCGCTTTATCGGCAGGCTAATAGTAAAGTTAGAGAAGAAATTAAATAGCGGCAGCGCGAACAGGAGAAAGCTAACCGGTGCGATCTTAGTTTTTCTGGTAGTGCTGAGTGTGGTTCTTACGGTATGGGGAATTTTAAAATTAACGGCGCTGGTTCATCCAATTTTATTTTACGCGGTTTCGACAGTATTGGTCTATTTTTCCTTTTCCGTTCGGGCCTTGGCAATCGAGGCTGATAAAATTCAAAAAAATTTAGAAAAAGGAGATATCCGTCAAGCCCGGGATAATCTCGCTTTGATTGTGGGACGGGATACGAAAGAGCTGGACGCGCCGGAGATAATCCGCGCGACGGTTGAGACTGTAGCCGAAAGCGCGATGGACAGCATTATCGCGCCGCTTTTCTACGCTTTTTTAGGCGGGCCAATTCTGGCTTGGGCGTATAAAGCCGTGAATACCCTGGACTCCATGGTCGGCCATAAAACCGAGCGGTTCAGGGAATTCGGCTGGGCCTCGGCAAAGCTTGACGGGCTGCTCAATTTTATTCCCGCGAAAATAACCGCTTTTCTGATCTGTATATCCATGTTTTTTTGCGGGGAAAATGGGCGGAACTCTTTTAAGTGGACGCTGAGATATCTGTTCCGGGGCCCGGGGGTAAATAGCGAAGCGGCGGAGGCGGCCATGGCCGGGGGCCTGGGCGTGCAGCTGGGCGGGACGAATTTTTATAATTCAGTTGCCGTGCAAAAGCCGTTTATCGCAGATGCGCTTGAGCCCTTAAGCGTTCGGCATATCCGCGAGAGCGCGCGGGTGATGTATATCGCTTCTGTATTGTTAGTATTCGCGGGCTGGGTAATCATTAAAAACATCCTATAAGGAGAAAGAAGAGAGGATGTCTGATGACAATGATTAAAAAGCAGATTACAGAGATTAAAAACAGAGACTCTTTAACCGAAAAGATAAATGATTTAATCGCTGTAATTTTTATTAATCGCAGTAATCAGGTATAATCTGAAGATTATACCAGGAGGGATGTAATGAAAGCCGTAAGTTTATGGAGCGGCGGTAAAGACAGCTGCCTTGCCTGTTACAAAGCGCAAAAGCTTGGGCATGAGGTTTGCGGCTTGATTAATTTTATTGCCAGCGATGGCAAGAATTCCCTCTCGCACGGATTGGCCGCGGAACTAGTTTTAAAACAGGCGCAAATGACCAATATCCCGGTGTTTCAAAAAGCGATGCCGAAAGAAAAATACCGGGATGAGTTCAAGGCAATAATTGGGGAGTGGAAAAGAGAAAAAGGTATTGAAGGCGTTATCTTCGGCGATATCTATTTAACCGAACACAAAGACTGGATCGATAAGGTTTGCGCGGAGATAGGGGTTGAGCCCCTTATTCTGCTCTGGGAGCAGGATACAACCGCGCTGATAAATGAATTTATCGGGTTGGGATTTGAAACAATCATCGTCGCGGTTAAAAGCGGTATTCTGGATGGGAGTTATTTGGGCCGGAAAATAAACCGGGAATTTGTTGAAGAAATATCCGGTCTTGGCCGCGATATCGACCCCTGCGGTGAAAACGGAGAGTTTCACACCTTTGTTATCGCGGGCCCGCTGTTTGGAAAAAAGAAGATAGAAATATTAAAAACAAGCCAGGTGGAAAAAGATGGCCGGTGTTTTTTGAATATTTTAGATTATGAAATCTGTAATGGTAAAGTTTAAAGCTTTAGGCTTATTTTTCTTATTGATGGCGCTTAGCCCGGATATAATTTTTGCCGCGGATGGGCCCAGACGCATTGTTTCACTTGCGCCCTCACTCACGGAAAGCCTGTATTCTTTGGGCCGGGGGGAGGAGCTTATTGCCGTGACGTCTTACTGCAATTACCCGGAAGATGCCCGGACAAAGGAAATCATCGGGACGCTGATTAACCCGAATATCGAAAAGATATTCTCTCTTTCTCCGGACCTGATTCTGGCGGTTCGTGGCATAAACCGGCCGCAGACAATAGATAAATTGAAAAGCCTGGGGCTAAATGTAATTGCTTTTGATAAATGCAATACTTACGGCGATATTATAAAGAGTTTTTTGGAGTTGGGGAAATTGATGGGAACAGAGCAAAAAGCCAAAGAAATTGTTAACAGGGTCGATAAGGAAGTGCAATATATTTCTCAAAAAGTTAAAGCTTCACCCCCGGTAAGCGTGTTTTGGGAGGTGGGCGCGCGGCCTTTGGTTACGATTGGCGCCAAGGCGTTCGCGAATGAATTTATCCGCTACGCCGGCGGGGTTAATGTTTTCGCCGGGACGTCTTTAGTTATCTATCCCCGCGTCAGCCGCGAAGAAGTTTTGAAGATGAACCCGGAGGTAATCATACTGGTTGTTATGGGTAATGTTACGGAAAAGGAAAAGGCGTACTGGCAGAAATTTCCGGAGTTGGAGGCCGCCAAGTCCGGCCGGATCTATCTTATTAACGCGGATAGCGTCTGCCGGCCTACGCCCTTGAGTTTTCTTGCGGGCTTGAAGAAAGTGGCCGCGCTTTTGCATCCGGAAGCTTTTGAACAAAAGACATCCTATAAGGAGAAAGAAGCGAGGATGTCTGATGACAATGATTAAAAAGCAGATCACAGAGATTAAAAATAGAGACCCTTTAACTGAAAGGATAATTGCCTGCGCCTATAAAGTGCATAGCGAGTATGGTTTAATCGTTGTAATCTTTATTAATCGCAGTAATCAGGCATAATCTGAAGAGTTATATCTGAAGATTATACCAGGAGTAGCTTTGGATAATAAGAAGTGTATTGGGATATTCAGCCTGCTTATTCTGATGCTTTTAGCCTCTTTTGCCCTCGCCAGCCTTGCCGGCGGCAGCGAGCTGAAAGCGCAGGACGCGGCCTATTATCTTTTTCATCCAAACAGTTCGGGCATAGAACGGGATATTATCTGGAAAATCCGCCTGCCGCGCGTTATTTTGGGAATGCTCGTCGGCGCAGGCCTGGCCTCTTGCGGGGCGGTATTTCAGGGGCTTCTGCGCAATCCGCTGGCTGAGCCCTATACCCTGGGTGTTTCCGGAGGAGCGGCGTTGGGCGTGAGCCTGGGCGTGATGTTTGGTATCGGCGGGATTTATATTCCGGTTTTTGCTTTCTGCGGCAGCGCGTTAAGTATTCTCCTGGTATATAGTATCGCCTGCCGGAAACGTTTTTCCAATCCCACGTTGATTTTGGGCGGGGTGATCTTGAGCTTTTTGTTTTCTTCTCTGGTATTTTTTATCTTTTCTGTTTCCCGGGCCGAGGACGTGCACGGGATAATTTTGTGGCTGATGGGAGACCTTTCTTCAACGTCAGCGCCTCTGATAAAAATAATATCTTTTTTTATTCTGCCGGCGATTGTTTTGCTTTTCTTTTTCTCGCGGGATATCAATATTCTCACCTTAGGGGACGAAAAAGCTTTTCATCTGGGCGTCAATTCCAGACAGGTAAAGAAGATAATTTTTATTATCGCATCATTCATTACCGGCGCCTGCGTAGCGGCGTCGGGAATAATCGGGTTTGTGGGGCTGATTGTGCCCCATTTTATGCGCAAAATCGTCGGCGTTAACCACCGCTTGCTTTTGCCGGCATCGGTTTTGGCTGGGGCGGTGTTTCTGGTCCTCTGCGATGCCGCGGCCCGGGTAATTATCCGGCCTTTGGAGCTGCCGGTTGGCGTAATTACCGGGATATTGGGCGGCGTGTTTTTCCTGAGCTTTCTTTTGAAAGCCAAACATTGGGATATTTTCTGATATGGAGATATTAAAAGTCGACAATTTATCCTGCGGGTATGAAGACAATATCGTCGTAGATGATGTGTCTTTTTCCGTAAAGGCGGGCGATTTTTTAGGCATCATCGGCCCCAACGGCGCGGGCAAAACCACGCTCTTTCGCGCCATAAGCCGGATATTGAAGCCCCGGCAGGGCAATATTTTTTATAAAGGCCGGGATGTCGGCTGCATCTCCACGCGTGATTTCGCGCAGGAGGTGGCCGTAATCCCCCAGATTCTGGAAGTGCCGTTTGCTTTTTCCGTGGAAGAATTTGTGCTTATGGGGCGGTTTCCGCACGTGGACAGGTTCGAAGCCCTGAAAAAAGCAGATTATGCGATACTGGAGAACGTTTTGGATTTTACGGATTCAGCGCCTTTGCGTAAACGTAAGATCAACGAGTTGTCCGGCGGGGAAAGGCAGCGGGTGATTCTCGCGCAGGGGTTTGCCCAAAAGCCGCATCTTTTGCTTTTGGATGAGCCGACCGCGCATCTGGATATTGCGCATCAGGCGCATATTTTGGATTTGCTCAAGCGCTTGAATAAAGAAACCAATCTAACCGTGATTATCGTATTGCACGACTTGAATCTGGCAAGCAGTTATTGCGACCGGTTGATTTTGCTCGGCGGTGGCCGGATTTTTAAGGAAGGCGCGCCGCAGGATGTGCTCACTTATCAGAATATCGAAGAGGTTTATAAGACGGTGGTCGTCGTCCGGGAAAATCCGATCAGCCGAAAGCCGTATGTGATACTGGTGTCGGAGGAGGAACGCAAAATAAAGGAGAAAAAATGCAAAAAAGGACAGGATTAGTTCAGGTGTATACCGGAGATGGCAAGGGCAAGACCACCGCCGCAGTAGGATGCGCGGTACGGGCCCTGGCTTGCGGGTTGAGGGTGAGCTGTGTTTACTTTTGCAAGAATCCGGGGAAATGGGAATACGGAGAGAGCATAATTTTAAAGAAAAACGGCGCGGATATTTTCTATTTCGCCAAAAGGCATCCCCGTTTTTGTAAAGACGTCACCAAAGCCGATGTGCGCAAGGAATGCGTGAAGGCGCTAGCGTTTATCAAGAATATTTTCAAGAAAAACAAATATGATTTACTTGTTTTGGATGAGATCTGCGTTTGCGCGCGGGAAGGGGTATTAACGGTAAAAGAGGTGTTGGGGATAGTGAACTCCAAACCTAGGAATCTGGAATTGATCCTGACCGGCCGCGGCGCGCCGAAGAAAATAATGGAAAAGGCCGATTACGTGAGCCGGATTACAAAACTCAAGCACCCCTACGATAAAGGTATTAAAGGAAGAAAAGGCATTGAATACTAAAGATATTAAAACCCGCGCATACCATATAACGTATTTTCCAAAAGCCCAGGTTGCCTGCCTGTATTTTTACGGGTGCAATTTCCGCTGCCGGGGATGTATCCGAAGGAGGTGTAACTTTGATATTCACCTGCCGCCTTCAAAACAGAACGGCGCGGACAGACGCAAAAAAGCGTTTCTCACCCAGAGCCAGATTCTGAGCACGCTGTCTAAAGAAAAAGTCAAAAAATTAATCTTTATGGGCGGGGAGCCGACTATCGATTCGAATCTCGCGCTTTTGGCCCGAGAGCTCAAGGGGAAGCTTAATACCCGTAACGCGCTGCTTACAAACGGATATATCATGCCGGATGTTGCTTTTTTCGACGAGGTTTGCGTGGGAATAAAAGCCAGAAGCCCGCGTCTTCACCGCGATTATACGGGAAAGGATTCAGAGCGGGTGTTCGCGAATATAAAAAAATTCGCGAAAAGCGGCGTAAGCTTGCGGGCTGAATGCGTGTTTATACCGGAATATATCGGGGTCAAAGAGATCGGCCGGATTGCGCGGGCACTAAGCAGAACAGATGCAGATATTCCCTTGCGCATAGACGCTTATATCCCGGTACCCGGCGAAAAATGGAGAAGGCCGCAGAAAAAAGAAATGAAGGAGGTGGTGGATCAGGCAAAGAAATATTTAAAAGAAGTCAGCTTTTTGGACGGTAAGAGTAAGCGAAGAGGTTCGGATTCGGTTCGAGCATTGGTTTAGAGAAAAACAATCGGATAATTAAAACCAGACGGGTAAAGGAAGTCTCCGTGAAATCCGGAGCGTCCCGAAAGGAGTAGCCAGGTGAAACTTCGGGATCCCGACGCGGAAAAACACAATTGTGTTTTTATCGGGGCTGCCCCGCAACGGTAATAGTTTAGTTAAAAGTTACAAGTTAAAAACTTTATAAACTTTGCGCTTTAGAACTTTGAACTAAGTTGAGCCCGGACGATTGCCCATCTGGCAAATATTCTCGCGGGAGGAGAAAGGAAAATGAGAAAAAAGATTATAGTTTTGCTGGGGATGCTGATGTTGCTAATGCCCAAAGACATTTACGCCGCGGAAAAGAAGGACGCTAAACAGCTTGATTTGGGCCAGATAAACGTAACCGCTTCCAGAGTAGAAAGAGGGCGGTCGGAAGTTTCTTCAAGCGTGAGCATCATTACCGCTAAAGATATCAAGGCCTCAAACGCCAAAAGCATCCCCGATCTGCTGAAAAATTTAGAGGGTATTTATACGTATGATTCTTCCGGCGTGGGTACGACCGGCAGGATAAATATGCGCGGGTTTTGGGGCGGCATGTCCACGCATCAGGTCGTGCTTATCGACGGGATACCGCAGAACAAAGGAAACGATAAACTCGTGGATTGGGATTTAATCGCTTTGGATAATATCGAGAAAGTGGAAGTTGTCCGCGGGCCGGCCTGCGCGCTCTACGGCGATAATGCCATGTCCGGAGTTATAAATATTATTACCAAAAATCCCCGCCTTGGCTCGCAAACCAAAGCGGCTTATTCCTACGGTAGTTTTGAAACCCATACCTGGGCCGCGTCCGCTTCCGGCACAGTCGCGGATACCGGTTACTACCTCGGCCTGGGCGGCAAGGCGACAGAGGGGTTTCGCCGGCATAACGATTATGAGGCCTATCATAT
>JAHJAO010000053.1 GCA_018813905.1 Candidatus Omnitrophota bacterium | reverse complement strand
TAAGGCCTCTTGGGATGGCGGGCTATCTGCACTTTTTGCCAGGGAGTAAGATTGCCAAAAATCTCCTGTTTGAGCATTTTTAGTTTATCTTCAAACTTGTTGATTTCATCGCCCAGATCAATTTTTCGTCCGCTGGAAAAACTTTTCAGTTCTTTTATTTTCTGTTCCAGCTCTAAAATCGGCCTTTCAAAATCCAAACCTGTCCCGTTCATAACTTTAATCCCAGTTTAATCTTTAATGCTAATCTGCGTTCCCACCGGTACGATAATAAACAACTCTTCCACATCCTCGTTTTTCATTCTTATGCACCCTTGAGTACTCTGCTGCCCGATAGGATTTGAATCCACCGTCCCATGAATGCCATAGCCCGGATCGGATAGTCCCAGCCAGCGGCTTCCCAGGATATTTTCAGGGCTGCCTGCAGGCACTATCGCGCCGGCTTTATACCATACCGGCTCTACAATCCGGTTTACAATCTTGAATTGGCCGACCGGAGTGGGAGAATCGTCAGCGCCCACGGCAATCGGATAAGTCTTCAGGGCCTCACTATCGCCCAAAAAAGTTAATGTCTTTTCGCTTTTGTCTATTTCGATACTAAACACCGCTTGATTCACTTTTAATTTCATTCCCGGCCTAATCAGGGTATCGGACAAATTGTTGCTTTTCATTAACAGTTCCACGGTAGTATTATTATTCTTCGCAATCTTGTACAGATTATCGCCGGGTTGGACCTCATAAAGAAAACTATCCGATGTCTTTTCTGTAGAAAAAAGTATATCTATATTCAACTGTCCTAGTCTTTTTCCGGCGGCAGCTACTAATGCGCTTTCCGAATAAGTGCTTATCAATTTCACCAGAGCTTCTTTTTGCTTCAATACCTGCCCTTTATCTTTATAGATATTGGCCATTTCGATTAGGGCGCTGGGCGCTTCTTTACTTTGCGGGAACTGAACTATAATATTTTCAAAAATCTTCAGGGCCTCCTCCGGCTTTTCGTTCTTTTGCTGCATCGCTCGATTTAACATAACTTGCGAATATGGAGCTTCCTCTTTTTTTTCTTTCGGCTTCAACCGGACAGAATTTACATTAAACCGCATAAATATAAATACTATGCCCACAATTATAAAAAGATATACTATGCTTCGCCTCATATGCTCCCCCTCATAATCATCTAAAAGGTCATAATTAATACGGCAATCCAAATGCCTAACATCGCGCCAAAAAAAACCTCAATCGGCGTATGGCCGATAAGTTCTTTCAATAAATCCATTTTGATCCCGCGGTTTAAATAGATATCTTCGATGAGCCGGTTAAGCGCTTCGGCCTGCAGACCGGACATGCGTCTTAATCCCTGGGCATCAAACATGATAATTAACGCAAAAATAGCCGTTATCGCAAAAACAACACTATCAAAACCTGCATATAAGCCTACTGCAGTCGCTAAAGCGCTCACGCCGGCTGAATGCGCACTGGGCATCCCGCCGGTTTCCATAATCCAGCGGAAATCAAAACGTTTCTCCTTTATGAGCCCGGATACTACCTTAATGCTCTGCGCGGCAATCCAGGAAGAAAAAGAAGCCCCGATTATCCGATTTTTTATAAGTTCAGCAAAAAAATCACTGCCTTGTATCTGCATAGCTTTTTAATTATAATACAGTTTCTTTAAAAAAGCAATTTTTTATTGACTTATCTCTGCATCAAAACTATAATCTCTTATACCCAATTCTTTTATCCATCTAACATGAGGGACTACAATATGTTAGCGAAAGTATCCAGTGCCGGGGTATTAGGTGTTGATGCTTACCCCATTGGAATTGAGGTGGATGTATCAAAAGGCCTGCCTCAGATCTCCGTGGTCGGCCTGCCTGACGCGGCGGTAAAAGAATCCAAGGACCGAGTTCGGGCGGCAATCAAAAACAGCGGCTTTAAATTTCCGATAAAAAGAATCACAATAAATCTCGCCCCGGCAGATATTAAAAAAGAGGGTTCGGCCTATGATTTACCTATTGCTCTGGGAATTATCGCGGCCAGCGGACAGATAAGTTTGCCATATCTGGCAGATTTCGTTATTCTCGGGGAGTTATCTTTGGACGGCGCGGTAAAGCCGGTAAAAGGCATGCTACCGATGATTTTAGAGATAAGTAAACACCGCCGCAAATTCATCGTTCCGGAAGAAAACGCAACGGAAGCGGCAATGGTTAGCAATGCCTCTGTCTATCCAGTAAAATCACTTACCGAAACAATAGATTTCCTTCAGGATTGCACTAAGTTATCTGCCCAAAAAGGTAATTTTAAAGCAGAATTCAAGAAAATAGCCGATTATGAACTGGATATGCATGAAGTAAAAGGCCAGTCTTTTGCCCGAAGAGCTATCGAAGTCGCAGTTTCCGGCAATCACAATATCCTGCTTATCGGGCCGCCGGGTTCGGGAAAAACCATGCTGGCAAAACGCATCCCAACAATCTTGCCTAAAATGAGCCTGGAGGAAGCGCTGGAAACAACAAAAATTTACAGCATCAGCGGACTTCTCTTAGACAAAAACTCATTTATAGCTAGGCGGCCTTTTCGCAGTCCCCATCATACTACAAGCGATGTGGCCTTAGTCGGCGGCGGGTCTATCCCCCGTCCGGGTGAGATCAGCCTGGCTCATAACGGCATACTTTTTCTTGATGAACTGCCTGAATTCAACCGCAATGTTTTAGAATCACTGCGTCAGCCATTGGAAGAAGGAAAAGTCATTGTCTCCAGAGCCGCAAAAACCGTAACCTTCCCATCGCGTTTTATGCTGGTTTGCGCCATGAATCCCTGTCCCTGCGGTTATTTTACGCATCCGACAAAAGTCTGCCGGTGCACTCCTTGCCGCATTGAGCAGTACCGTTCTAAAATATCCGGTCCGCTTCTTGACCGCATCGACATTCATATTGAAGTACCGCCGATAAATTATAAAGACCTCATGGCTGAGCCCAAAAGCGAAAATTCCCGCCAGATAAGAAAACGCGTCGAGCAGGCAAAAAAGATTCAGTTAAAACGGCTAAAAAAGAGCCGGATTTTCGCCAATGCCCATATGAACCCCGCTCAAATCAAAAAACACTGTTTTTTAAACGAAGATTGCAAAAAACTTCTGAAGATGGCGGTAGATGAGTTGGGCCTCTCCGCACGCGCCTATGATAAGATTTTAAAGGTGGCCAGAACAGTTGCGGACATGGCTAAAAGTGATACAATTTGTGCCGAGCATATCGCCGAAGCGGTTCAGTACCGAAGTTTGGATAGAAATGTTATTGGTTAACCATGCAAAATTTTGTTTTTTACTGAATTACTAAATCGCCGCTTCTATAAGTCCGGACGCAAGAAGTGCGCTATTTATCCCTCCGGGTATTTTTTGGGCAATAAAGCTTCCCGGTTTTTCTGATCCGACTGTCCCTGCGACATTAGCATCATCGCTTTTAATATCCGGTGACAGCAGCGATTCCAATAGTTTAATTTTGTCGGCCGAATCAACAACTTCAGAACTAATAAGTTCTCGCAACTGGGGAAAATTCTTATAAAACGAAAACCCGTCAACTTTCCGTTCCTTATGCAACTGCCAAAGCCTTAATAAAAACGGGTGAAAATCAATACCTTTATTCAGCAAAATACTGCATACCCCTATATAATCCTGCTGCCTAGATTCACTTTTTGCCAGCCGGAAAATCGCAAGTAACGCTTCCTCTATATTTCCAATTATATCGCCTGGCTCTTCTACCCCAGTGAAGCAAGCATATCTGCCTAAAGTTTCATGCACGCCGCAGGAAAAAGTCTGCCGCGCTAAGGCAGAAGCAATTTTAGTCTGGAATCTACTGAAATATCTCATCTCCAGTGCAAGAATCTCGCAAAAAACACGTTCGCTTTCGCAATGCGCAGAAATATTATCTAAAACGGAATAAAAAAAGTTAAACAGCCAATTCATCCGATAGGATAATCCATTATGCTCATCGATGGAAGACTTATCTGAAGTTAATTTCCCCCCTACGCTTATCAGACAGACTTCTTTCAACACTGGCAATAACTGGCTTAAACTGCTATATACAGATTTTGAAAACCGTTTTTTCGGCTCATAACGCGTAAGCATTGGCATAAGTTTGCGTACCGACTTCTCCGACTGTCGAAAAAGATACGGAAATATCGCTATCAATTCCAACATGTCAGAAAAATCCTCCCCGGTTAATTCTTTAACTTTAATAACTTCCTCCGGCTTTAATATGCTCAAGATACCGTTTATCGCTGTTATTTTTTCCTTTTCTTGACGGTTAAAAGCCGTATTCAGCATAACCCATTCCCGCAGGAAGATCCGGGCAACTTCCGCTAATATCGTAACCCGCCACAAGAAATTAACGCCGGTAAACATCTCGCGCACAATAAGTCCAGCCTTTTCTGTCCTCAATAAAGGCGGATAGCAAAGACCGCCGGCGATATTTTTAATACAGGCCAGGGTTAAGTCCCGGGACGCGAGAGATTGATAGAATTTACCGAACACCGCCAGAAAACTTCCTTCAAGCGGCAGATCCAAAATTTCGTTTTTTGCGGATATCTGCATAAACGAATACAGCCGGATGGCCTCAAGGTACCAATTGATAATATTTTTTTCATTTCTCTTTTGCAAATAACGGATATCCGCCGTGACCAACGGCCATACCGTACCGCTAAAACCGGAAATCAACGAAATAAAACTTTCTACCCATTCGTCTTTATAAGCAAGGCTGCTTCTATCTGTTTTTTCCCTTAAGTGATATTCCTGAAGCGCCTTCCAGACAGTTTCTATTTGTCCGAATGATTCAATATCGGCAATTCTACGCTCGCCGAAATGTCTGATTATTAGTTCCGTAATCTGTTCGATGACCGTTTGAGTGTTTTTTATATTAATAATCCTATCCATTCGCCATCCCGGAACTGCTTTGTCGATGTCGATATGCAAATAAACGCTACGGTGCAAATCATCATCCGTTAACAGCTCCCGCAGCAGCATATCCATCCCTTGTGCCGGGTAATCCGAGCCTGTTAACCTGTCACGCGCTTCAATGATCCCATTTATACCGGCAATAACCTCTTGCACAAATCCCCGTTCCACCATAAATAAAATAATCTCGCTTATAAACCATGCCCTCCCCCCACTAATTTGTGTATTTCTTTCTATACTTCCGTCGGAATTTACCTTTCCGTCCGTAAACGTGCTGAATATATTGGCGAGCAAATTTTTATAGAACTCCTTTAGGTATTCTGTATCCGTTATGGCATCGGACATTACTCCTGCGCACAGATCCTTATTTTCTTTTTGCAAATAATCAAACAACTCTTTCTGAAAATAATTCCATGATATTTTATCGTAGGCCGGAGAAGTTTGTTCGCTCGGAGAAAATAATTTATCTGCTAAAACCCGCGCGTCAAAAAAACTCAGGGCAAAAAACCAGCTTAGGCAGTAATTATAGAATATCTTTTGCCGCAACTCCGGATAAGCGTAATCCTTAGATATTTCCTTAAACCACCTAAGATCTTCCACCGCTTCCTCTGCTCCCAACTTATCAAATAAACCAATGGCGCATTCGATATAGTGTCCTTGACCGCGATGGTTTATATTCGCCATTTTTAGATCAGGAACATAAATATTGTTTAAGCGATACATACCGCAAATCAGTCCGAAAAGCCCTGGTTCAAATTTATCGATGGGCTGATCATCCTTGGTAACAATGAACGGATAGTTTTTGAACAGACATTCTTCCACTTTCTCTCTTTCTTGTTCATCACGCATATTCACGGATTTAAAATATGCCCGGATTGAAAAATCCGCATTTGACTTTGCGATATCCGATATGCCTTTCCTCCTAGCAATCCTCCTTAGTTCTTCCGCCCCCTTTTCGCTAAGACGATATTTTTGCGTTGCGGCTGTGCCTGGACCTATCGGTATAATACATCCTCGAACCGCCAAAGTCCTAAAAATCTCCGTTAATTGTTTGCCCTCATATCCCGTTAAACGTTTATAGGCGGTTTCGGTAAGTTCCCCTTTACATGCCAATAGGAATAGGCGCGGGGTTCGGCTGATTCTGTCTAACACATCTTCTTCATTAATCCGTGATGAACTTATCGCATCTTTCAATGACTGGGCATAACGTTGATAAGCTTCCTGAAATGGCGCTATTTGCATGTGCATTTGCGGCGACAAGGTGCCAATTTCTTTTTTTTGGCTGGCATACAGCATATAACTAGTAGCGTCGCAGCAGACAGTGCCCGAGATCAAAAATGCCGGGACCAACAGCAAAACAGTAACTTTACCCCATAACCACTTGGAAATCTTAAAAAACTTCATAACTCTCTATTTTTATTAGAATTGATATTTCGACATAAAATGACAAAAAAGTATACCATAAAACTTTAAATTTTGCCATTAAAAATCGGTTAAATTTTATTCTATAACTATTTGGAAATAATATTGTTATGTTAATTATTGGCCATGATTTTCGTTGACGGTTTCAAATGCCGTGCAAAAATGTATTCAATTCGGTTTATATATCGCGAAAAATTTATTGGCGGTTTTTTATAAGAAAACAAGGATTTGTACGCGTGCAGAACTTTGGGCAAGTCTAAGTGGCAATCTTGATCTTTTGGAATATCCGGCAGTCACCGTCAACGACCGAAAACAGCTGCCTGGCTTCACCCAGCATATTTTCCGAGTTGCCCATGACAAAATATCCGCTTAATACCAAAGCGTTATAAAACTTCATGATCAAATGCTCCTGCAAGCTACGGTTAAAATATATAAATACGTTTCGGCATATTACTAAATCTACGCCCGCAATCGGGATGCCTTGGATCAAGTCATGCTGTTTGAATTTGACCAAGCTTTTTATCTGCGGGGCAACAAGATACTTGTCTTTTATCGGGATAAAAAATCTTTTTAAATAATACGAGCTGACATTCTTCAAAACGCCCCGGTCATATAAGCCTTTTTCCGCATCACGGATGCTTTCTTTATCAATATCCGTAGCTGTAATTTCGGCTTTCATTTCATCGCCTTCGCGCTCTAAAAGCTCATACAGTAAAATGGCTAACGAGTAAGGCTCCTCTCCGCCGGCGCATCCCGCACTCCAAATATGAATTTTTTTATAATCTTTTTGTTTTTTTTGTTCAATTATTCCCGGAAAAATTCTGGTCTTTAATGCATCCCATACTTGTTGATCCCGGAAAAATGAGGATACGTTTATCGTTAATACTTCAAACAGTTCTTCATACTCTGCCGAATTATGAATAAGCACCTGCAGGTACTCCGAATATGAATTAACATTACACGCCCTCATCCGCAAAGCGATTCTTCGCTTCAGGACCCGGTCGCGGTACTGAGAAAAGTCCACGCCCCGGTCCAGCTTAATCTGCCTCATCAACATCTCATAGGCTTTGTTCTCATCATCCACTATCTTACGGTGAGGATTCTGGCTGACAACTTTAATCGCATTTACCAGTTCCTTCAATACCTCTGATGCATGTTCGACCTTTTGCTGCTCCATAATGGTCTGTAGAGTTCCAGACTCTGTCGTGACATACCGCGGCGGGATACGCGAAAGCGTATAAGCGATCATGTCTTCACGGCACTGAGCACATTTACACACATCAAAACGCGTAATTAATATTTCATCAAGATATTTTTTAGCTATATCTTCCATTACATTACGCGCTTTCATAGCTCATCTACTCTTTCTTGAAAAATATTTCCCCTCTTTTATTCTCTTTAATTCTTTGCGCATCTCCTGGCAAATCTGGCGGGAAACACCCGTATCCAAAACCAGAAAAAAAGAGCCGCTAATTTTTCTCGCCTTATCTTTAAAAATCATGGTATGCACATAAATACTCTTTTTTTTATCGGGCAAGGCAAATCCAAATTTAATAACTTCTTCAATCGGCCCGCTGGACATCACCGGAATGGAAGGAATAACCTGCACCTTCATCAGCGTACTCATCGCACCCGAGTAGGCAGAAACAATAACATTACCCACTTCTTTTATGGCCGAAACGCCAAGCTCAGTCATAAACCCCCAATTTTTTCTGGCCTTTGTCGCGAAAATCGAAACAAATTCAAAAGCGCTTTTTTCTTTAAAGATTAAAGATATCTGGCCGAATATTCCGGATAAGATTTGGGCATGGACTCCGACGACTATTCTGCTTTTTGCCAGTAGTAATTTATTAATCTCATGCGGCTTAATTTTATCAAGGCAAGGGGCTTCCACACGTATTTGCCGTTCAATCAATTGCGATAACGCCAGGGTGGAATTGCAAGCACAAATACTGCCCACTTCTTTGATAATATCATATTCTGTAATTATAGCTTTTTTTTTGACCATATATTCCTTTATATACGCATAAAATTACAGGATTATTTTATCATTTAACTTGTTATTTTTCAATATGTTTTAGTTAATAACCGCTTAGGTTTTTCCTTCAAAGACGCTCGGCTATTTTGCGCATATCTTCCGGTAACGCAGCCTTAAATTCTACATATTGAGAGGTCCTCGGATGCAAAAACCCCAGTAAACTCGCGTGTAACGCCTGTCGTTGAATATCAAATCGTGGGGATGTCTTGCCGTAAGTTTTATCGCCGATTATAGAATGCCCGAGATAGGTAAGATGCACGCGGATTTGATGCGTCCGGCCGGTTTTGGGCTGTACCTCCAACACGCTGTATTCGTTATTTCTTTTAAGCACGCGGTAATATGTTTGGGCATTGCGTTTTGAGGCGAAAACTACCGCAATCTTCTTGCGGTTAAATGGATTACGGGAAAGCGGCGCATCGATTAACCCTTCATCACGTTCTACCCGGCCCAACACAAGAGCTATATATATTTTCTTGACCTGATGTTTCTTAAACTGTTCCGCTAAAATTTCATGCGTCCGGTTATCTTTGGCCACTACCAAAAGGCCGGATGTATCTTTATCCAGCCGATGAACGACGCCCAACTTTACCGGACCGGATACATCTGAAAGTTTTGGGGTATGAGCAAGTAATGCATTCACCAAGGTATCATCGCGGTGCCCGGCAGCGGGATGCACGACCATGCCCGCAGGCTTATTTATCACCAAAATACAATCATCTTCAAAAACTACATCCAGTGGTATATCTAAAGGCACCATATCGTTGTGGCTTTCCTGTTGCATCAGCAAAACGGAAATTTTATCATGCTTTTTTAATTTGTGATGGGGTTTAACCGGCAAGGAATTGACAAGCACATTATTGTTTTCGATATTTTTTTTAATGAGCGTACGGGAAAAACGCAAGATGAGCTTTTTTTGCAAATATTTGTCGACTCTTTGCCCGGCATATTCTTTTTCAACTTCAAAAAAAAATTCTTCTCTCATTTCTCCTTTAACATTTACGCCCAAATTTCCGGTTCAGATAAATAACCGCCGTACCCGCAACCACTATTAAACTTGCAATCTGCGAAAAAGTAAACGGTCCGGCAATTACTTCATTATCGCCGCGCATAAACTCTATAAAAAACCGCATGAGGCCATAAAGAATCAAGTATTGCAAAAATATTTCGCCTTCAAATTTTTTCTTTCGCTCATTAAAAAATAAAAGTAAAAATATTGTAAAAAGCAATACCGCTGAATACAGCTGAGTCGGATAAACACGCCAATTCATATTGGGGAAAAACACGCCTAAAGAGGAATCGGTTCTCTTGCCGTAGCAGCAACCATTTAAGAAACATCCGATTCGGCCAAAAGCATGCGCTAAAGGCAGGTAGACCGAAATAATGTCCAAGGTTTTAGAGAGAGGCAATCCTTTCCTTTTGACAAAAACAATAGCCGAAACCCCTCCCAAAAATAATCCGCCGTAGAAAACAAGGCCTCCTTCGTATATTTTAAAAATATCTCCCGGGTGAAAACGGTAATAATCGAAATTGAGCACGATGTAGTTAAGGCGCCCCCCGATAATGCCTCCGATTACCGTCCAGAATATAAGGTCAATAATTTCCTGCCTGGGGAGCCCAACACGAACTGCGTGTTTCTGGCAGAGAAAGCCGGCTGTTAGTATTCCTAAAGCAACCATGAAACCGTAAGTATAAAAATTTATAAAACCGAAGCGGAAAATTACCGGGTACATAATTATTTAAAAGCCTATTTTTAAAAAACACAAACAGCAGCAGCAAAACTCCTGTCGTAATTAAAATATCGGCGAAATTGAATATCGGCCAGATGCGGAAATCCAAAAAATCCACGATATAGCCAAATTTAAGCCTATCAATAAGATTGCCTGTAGCCCCGCAGAGAATAAACAACAGGGAGAATTGCCAAAGCGTAAGATACTTAGCGGACCTAAATTTTGGCCTGCGTACAAGTAAATACAGAATAAAAATGATGGCAGAAACTGTGATATAAATTAAAATCCAGTTTTGATTGCGGAAAAGACCAAATGCCGAGCCAGAATTGTAAACCAAAGTCAAATGGAATATGTTTGCTACGACGGGAATGCTTTCATTCTGATGTAATTTTTTTATAATTGCAATTTTGGAGGCCTGGTCCAGGAGAATTAAAGAAATCGCCAGGGATAACTTGCCCATTTTAAAATAGTAGTCCGCCAATCATTTCGTCTTTTCATTTTTCTGCTGACAGGTCCGGCAATGCTTGGCGTAAGGTATTGCTTTAAGCCGCTCTTTGCCGATTTTTTTGCCGCAACTTTCGCATAAGCCATAATCACCTGTTTCAATCTTCTTCAATGCATCATCAATATGATATAAGACCTTCTGCTCTCCGCTTACGCGGTCCCAAGACAGTTCCCGGTCAAAACTATCGCTGGCCACATCCGCCATATGAAAAGCATAAGCGGATAGGTCGCCGCTAGCATCACGTTGCGATTTTTTCAACGTATCTTCGCCGATATGCCGTATTTCATCGCTAATTTTCTCTCTTAAATCTATTAATTTCTTTTTAAATTCTTTAGATTCCTTCTTATTCACTTCCTTTTACTCCTTTCTCGCAGAATATATCTTCAAAAATGAGTGTTGCTTCTATAAATTGATGTTTTCAATGCATCTGGGGCAAATATGGGGATAGTTCTGATTTTGTCCTATTGCCCGAGAGTAATTCCAGCAACGGATACATTTTTCTCCCTCAGCCCGTTCAACCTTAATCTTTATTTGACTGCCCCCTTCAGCTTCATCTGGACCTAAATTCATCATATTATATACTGGCAAATTAACACTGTCAACATCTGAATTGCCGCTTGCCTGTGATACAATAAATATACTGGTTAAATTGTCCTGATAAGTATTCAATAACTCTTGAAGCGGCTTATCCGCCCGGTTATAAAATATTATCACCTTAGCTTCCAAGCTATTACCAATTATTTTTGCGCTGCGCGCTTCTTCCAAAACTTTCAAAACACAGTTGCGCAATTCGAACAAGGCTTGCCAGTTTTTATCTAACTTTTCATTTATAAACGTATCGTTAGGTTGTGGCCATCCGGTTAGAAATATAGTTTGCGAATTGTTTTTTGGCGAAAAAGAAAAAGCTTCTTCGGCCGTAAAAGCCAAAATCGGTGCGGTTATTTTCGTAAGAGTGAGAAGAATTTGATAAAGTACTGTCTGGGCACTGCGGCGTGAGGGCGAATTTTTCCCAAATGTATACAGTCGGTCTTTTAATACATCCAGGTAAAACGAACTCATTTCTATCGTGCAGAATTTATAAATGAGTTTAATTGCCTGATGGAAAATAAATTTATCGTAAGAAGCGGTTACCTGTTTCAACAGTTTATTAAGGGCCGAAAGTGCCCATTTATCGATTTCCATAAGTTGATTATAAGCAAGCGCATCATTTTCCGGATCAAAATCGTATAAATTGCCCAAGATGAATTTTAACGTATTCCTGATCTTGCGGTAACTCTCGCTTACGCGCGACAGAATCTCCTCAGACATTCTCACATCATCATTATAATCGGCCGAGGCAATCGCCAATCTCAAAACATCGGCCCCTAACTTGTCGATTACCTCCTGCGGGGCAATAACATTGCCTTTTGACTTTGACATTTTTTTGCCTTCTCCGTCAACGACAAAGCCGTGCGTAAGCACCTGCCGAAAAGGAGCTGTCCCATCAATTGCCGCTGCGGTTATCAAAGCAGCCTGGAACCAGCCGCGATGCTGGTCCGAACCCTCCAGATATAAATCGGCCGGATAACTCAAAATTTCACTATCTTTTAAAACCGCCTGATGGCTTACCCCGGAATCAAACCAGACGTCCAGGATATCCATCTCTTTTTCAAATTCTTTGCCTTTACATTTCGGGCATTTATATCCCAAAGGTAAAAGCTCGCCAGATGTCCGAATAAACCAACTATTCGTCCCTTCCTTCTCTACAATCCGGGCGAAATTTTCTATAACGGCATTGTCCAGTACCGGTGTGGAACAATTTTTACAGTAAAAAACCGGTATCGGCACCCCCCATAACCTTTGCCGAGACAAGCACCAATCCGGCCTCTTTTGGACCATGCCCGCTATCCGGCCCTCGCCAAAAGCGGGCACCCAGCTGGTCTGCTTTATCAGGACTAACAAAGTACCTCTTAAATCCTTATGATCAATGTTCATAAACCATTGCTCGGTCGCCCTGAAAATTATCGGTTTCTTGCATCTCCAGCAATGCGGATAGGAATGCTGAACTTCGTTAATAAATAAAAGAGCTTTATTTTCTTGAAGTATTTCCATAACACGTTTATTGCTTTCCTTTACATTTAAGCCAGCGACTTCCGGTATATCTTTATAAAAACAGCCTTTTTCATCTACCTGCATCAGTATTTCAAGGCCGTACTTTTTCCCGGTAATAAAATCTTCGGCTCCGTAACCGGGCGCGGTATGCACAATGCCTGAGCCATCCTCGCAAGACACGTAATCCGCCAAAACGACTGTTCCCTCCCGGCGCAGAAAAGGATGCCGGTATTTAAGATTTTCTAGATCCCTGCCTTTTATCTCGCCTAAAATTTTATAATCTTTTATCCCGACTTGTTCCAGAACGGTTGCCGTCAGGTTCTTTTCCAAGATTAACGCGTCTTTTCTGCCGATTTCCACGATATTATAATCAAACTCCGGATGAACCGCGCAAGCTACATTCCCCAGCAACGTCCAAGGCGTGGTTGTCCAGATAACCAGAAAGCAATTAGCTGCATCAACTAAAGATAAGCTGGATATTCCCGCGGTATCCATCAGTTTGAACTTCACATATATAGAAGGTGAGGTATGTTCTTCATATTCCACCTCCGCCTCCGCCAACGCTGTTTCGCAAACGCAACACCAGTTGACCGGTTTGCAGCCGCGATAAATAAACTTTTTATCCACTAACTTCCCAAAAGAACGAATTATTGACGCCTCATAGGTAGCGGATAAGGTAAGATATGGGTTATCCCAGTCGCCGAATATGCCTAAACGTTTAAATTCCTCTTTTTGAATTTCCACAAACTCCATGGCAAATTCATGCGCCCTCTCTCTAAATTCTATCTGGTTCACCTGCCCCTTGTGCTTTTTCAGCTTTTTAAATAACTGATGTTCCACCGGTAACCCGTGACAATCCCAGCCGGGAATATATGGGGTGGAAAATCCCCGCAGGGTTTTATACTTATTCACGATATCTTTAAGAATTTTATTAAGCGCATGCCCGATATGAATATTGCCATTGGCATAAGGCGGCCCGTCATGCAGGATAAAAGAGGAAGATTTTTTGGAATTTTCCAATATAAGCCTGTATATATCCTGCCTGCGCCATTTTTCCAGGATATCCGGTTCCCGTTGCGGCAAATTAGCTTTCATCGGAAAATCGGTTTTGGGTAAATTCAATGTCTGTTTGTAATCAATAGGTTTGGACATTTTACTTCTTAATCAGCTCCTTTGACCTTTTTGCCGCGGCATAAACGGCGTCTGTAATAATAGTTTTAATTTTGCGTTTATTAAATACTTTAAGCCCGGCCTCGGTAGTCCCGCCTTTTGAAGCTACCCGTCTTACCAAATCCATAGGACTAATCTGTTCATTTTGCAACATATTAGCCGTGCCGGAACTTACGCAAACCGCTAAAAACTCGGCCTCCTCTTCCTTCAACCCAACGGAAACAGCCGCTTCTTTTAAAGCTTGCGTTAAATACGCCATAAATCCCGGCCCGCTGCCGCTTACCGCCGTAACGGCATCCATTTTTGATTCATTTTTGATTTCTAAAGTCTTTCCGATAGACGAAAATATCAAACGCGTAATTTTAGCCGTACTTTTTCCGGCATATTTTCCCAAAACGCAAGCCGTAATACCCTGGCCGATCATCCCTGGCATGTTCGGCATAGCCCGAACTACCGGAATTTTTGATTTAAAAAATTTCTGGATATAGCTTGTCGTTACGCCCGCAGCGATAGATATTACCGTATGTTTTTGATTGATACCCCCTCTTAAATCAATAAGTAAGGCATCAATATCCTGGGGTTTAACGCAAATTATTATTATTTTACACTTTTTTATCAATTCTTCCAGCTTAAAAAATTTAACACAATATTGTTCTTCGATTTTCTTTTTTTTTGCTCTGTCTTTATCGTAAAAATTAACTGAAAATCTCCGCTTGGCCCTTAAGCCTTTTATTATCGCTTCCCCCATATTCCCGGCACCGATTATCCCCACACGCATAATTCTATCCGCCTCCTTCAAAAATTGCTCTGCCGATTCGTACCATATTTGCACCCTCTTCAATAGCCACTTCAAAATCACCGCTCATGCCCATAGATAATATCGGCATGGTCAATAAACCCATTTGGGCTAAAAAGGCATTGGCCTTTTTAAAAATATCGCTCAAATTTTTAAAAGCGCGCCTGTTTTGTTCTGCTTGGACAGTATATGCGCCGATACCCATAAGACCGCGAAGATTTAGGTGCGGCAATTTTATAATTTCTCGTGTAAAATCAAGTGCCTGTTCCGGCTTTACGCCGAATTTAGAAGCTTCCCGGGAGATATTCACCTCTAGCAAAATATCCATATTATTGCCGCTTTTATCTAGCTGCCGGCTTAAAACATTTGCCAATTTCAAATTGTCAACGGACTGAACCAGCTTAAATAACTGCAGCGCCTTGTTAACCTTATTCGTCTGCAAATGCCCCAGCATATGCCAACGCAGGCGCAAGAATACCTCAGACGCCAACTCTTTTCTTAGCAATTCTTTTTTTCTTTCTGCTTCCTGAACCCGATTTTCTCCAATCTCAAAGAAGCCACACCTGATAACGCGAACAATATCGGAGATAGCGGCCTCTTTTATAACGCAAATTGTTCGAATATCCTCCGGACTCCTGCCCGATTTACCAGCCGCAATATCAATCCGCTTTTTTATTGCTGCAAGCCGTTGTTCAATCATCATGAAAAAAATTTAGACTTATTTTTTGGTAAAAATGCAGATGCGGTTTTTGCCCTCGCTCTTTGCCTTATAAAGCACTCCATCGGCATGCATTACCAGCTCTTCCTTGGACATGCCCGATTTGAACGCCGCTACGCCGCCGCTTATAGTCATTTTTTTCTTGCCCATACCTTTACCGACATCAAATCTCAAATCTTCCACTGATTTTCTGATTTTTTCCGCGACAACAACGCTCTCTTTCAATTTAGTTTCAGGCAAAATTACCGCAAATTCCTCGCCTCCGTACCGGCAGGGTATGTCTACTTTTCTTACACTCTTCCTGATCACCTTAGCGATTTGGCTTAAAACCATATCCCCCATAGGATGGCCGTAGGTGTCATTGAATTTTTTAAAAAAATCAATATCAAACATAAGCAAAGATAGATTGCGCGAATAGCGCTGGACACGGTCAATTTCCGAACTTAGGTGAGTCTGAAAATAGCGATGATTAAATAGCCCAGTTAGGCCGTCCGTCCGCGCTAAATTTTTAAGGGTTCCGTAAAGTTGTGCGTTTTCAATGGCAATCGCGGCATAATTACATACCACGCCCAAAAATCTCAAATCATCTTCCGTGAAAATCTCGTCTTTATCCGCAACTTGTTTATCCGCAACATTTATAACGCCAAGAATATTATCCTTCACCTTCAATGGTATGCACAAAAGCGATTTGGTTTTATATTTTGGCAGATTTGCCCGTCCGAATTTGAGGTCATTTTCTATATCCGTAACCAGTACGGGCTCTCCCTCTTTTGCCACCCAACCGCTGATGGACTGGCCAAGCTTAATCCGGGTAGTTTTTATGACCGCCTCGTCTAACCCTACCGCGGCATTGATCGTCAAAGTCTCTTCTTCTTCATTAATAAGCATTAAAGAACAATTCCTCGCCTTTAGAATTTCAGCGATTTTACCCACAACAAAATTTGTAAGCTCCTCTAAATTCAACAGCGAACTCATCGCATGGCCGATCTGAAGCATTGTCTCCAATTTTTCTTTTTCTTTTTGCAAATTTTGCAATAATACCTTATTTTCGATTTCCAGTTGTTTCTCTTCGATCCCTCTTTTGATTACCAGTTTTACATGGTTTATATCAAAAGGCTTGGTTATATATTCATAGGCCTCTTCCTGGACAGCTTGTATCGCCGATTCTGTGGTCGGATACGCGGTAATCAAAATAGAACAGATATCCGGGTTATGCTCTTTTATATCATGCAGTACATTCAGCCCTTCTACATCGGGCAGTTTCAGATCAATTATCGCTACATCAAAAAGACTTTCTTTTGCCAGACGAATAGCCTCTTTGCCCGTATGAGCCGTAAAAACAATATAGCCTTCTTCCCTTAAAATGGAGCATAAAGTTTCCCGGATAACTGGCTCGTCGTCTACCAATAAGATCCTTCTATTTTCTGATTTTTTTTCCATAAATTATATTATTTTCTCGAACATGTCCAGCAATGCTGCGATATCAAACGGCTTAAATAAACACGCATATGCCCCTTCTTTAAGCGCCTGCCGGATAAGATCCTCATTTTCGTACGCGGTCATCATAATTGCTTTTAAATTTGGCCTAAATATCTTGATCTTTTCTAAAACCTGTACGCCGTTCGTATCCGGTAATTTTATATCGATCAGCGCCAAATCTAAATCGTTTTCTTTGGCCGTATTTACCGCAGATTTTCCGTCCTCGGCAACCAAAACATTAAACCCTTCGTCAATAAGGATATGCCGCAGCATATCCCGGACTACGGCTTCATCATCCACGACTAAAAGATTAGAAATCCCTGATTTCATGCCAAACTACCCATTTTCTTTAGAGTTTTTGCGGCTAATCGGTAATTCAATAATAAAAATTGCTCCTTTGGTCGGCTTGCTTTTGACCTCGATTTCGCCATCGTGTTTTTCTATTATTTCTTTGGTTATCGCCAACCCTAAGCCGATACCTTTAACTTTTGTTGAAAAAAACGGCTCAAAAATCTTTTCAAGCTTTTCTTCTTCAATCCCCACCCCGGTATCTCCGATTTGGATCTGAACTGTTTGCGCTTCTTGGGAAATTCCAATCTCTAAAACCCCGCCGCCGACCATGGCTTCTGCGGAATTGATAAATAAATTCATAAAAACCTGTCTTATTTGTATTTTATCCAACTCTACACGGGGCAAATTGTTAGGTATATTTTTTTTAATTTCTATATTGTTAAACCATCCGTGTTGCGCAACGGTCAAAATAGCTTCTTCTATAAGCTGTTTTAGATTGGTCGGCTGAAAATCAGGCTTAGTTACTTTAGCATGCTCTAAGATATTGGCGATGATGCTGTTTGCAAAAGCTACTTCATTATTGATGTTATTAATAATATCGAGCACATCGGGCTGGTTTTTAACTTTTCTAATTAAATAATCAGCAGCGACTCTTATGCCGCTTAAAGGATTTTTTAACTCATGGCTAATCGCGGCAGCCATCTGTCCCATCGCGGCAAGCTGTTCGGAATGCATCGATTTGCGTGAGGTAGCCAGTAATTCCTTATCCGTTTTTTTGAGTTGTTTGATTTTCTCTTTTATAAGCTCAAGCAGTTGTTTTCTTTCCTCTTCGCTTGTGCCTCCATTTAAACAATTAACAAACGCCTCGCCTAAAGAAGTTAAATCTTTTGCTTCATTAATATGCTCGGATAATCTAATATAATCGGCGGACATATCAACCTCGTTCTTCGTTTTCCTTTTTAAGCGGCAACTTTACTATAAAAATCGTGCCCTTACCTATTTCGCTCTTGATTTCAAAACTTCCGGCATGCTTTTTTATAATGCTATCCACAATAGACAATCCTAATCCCACCCCCCGGGCTTTCGTGGTAAAAAATGGCGTAAAAATCTTATCTAAATCCTCCTTATTTATCCCCGTTCCGTTATCCTTAACTTCAATCTCAAGATGCTCATTTGCTAATTTCGTGGTTATAGTCAGTTGCCCCCCGCCGGGCATAGCCTGCAGGGCATTGGTAATAAGATTTATCATGACTTGTTTTATCTGTTTTACATCTATTAAAATCTGCGGCATTCCGCTTCCATAATTTTTCACCAGCTTAATATCCGCATGTTTCTTTTGGATAGAAATAAGATGCGTGGTTTCGTCTATAATCTCATTTATATCCACCGGCGCATAAATCAGCTGTGTCGGTTTTGCAAAAGTCAGGATATTCGTTACCACGTTGCTGGCGTAATCTATTTCCAGCTCTATATCTTTTAAAATATTATTAATCTCCAGATTGTTTTTGTCTATCTTACTACCTAAATAATATGTCGCCATTTTTATCCCCGTAAGCGGGTTCCGGAGATCATGGCTGATCGCTGCGGCCATCTGTCCGATAGCGGCCATTTTCTCCGTCTGGATCAATTTTTCCTGCGTTCTCTGCAAATCCCGATACGCGTGTTGAGCATTGTTATATAAACGCTGAAAAAGCATCGACAAAAGCAGAATAAAAATATAAAAAATCCCTGCGGTCATTACTTCGCGTCGAAATAATTTTATCAGGTTCATCTTTACCGGGATCCAATCTATCCCTATCCTCAAAACACCCAATATATCCTTATTTTTGCCATGGCAGCTATAACAACGCGGTTCATTCGGCACCGGCAAAGCCAAGCTGAAAATATGATCTTTATCGCGGTGTTCAAACCCGTCAATCGGCACTTTCTTCGCCAAGGCTTCTTTGATAATCTGCGATTCCGTAAACGTACCGATCCGCTTCGGTACGCTGCTATAACAAATTGTGCCGCTTGAATCGGCAAGGTGTATCCGTTTAAAATGCTCTAACTGCCCCACCATAGCCAGTATTTCCTGTACCGTATCCATTTCTCCTTCCAACATCGGCAGTTCAATGGATTTCGCAATAGTCTTGGCTAATATCCAGGCTTTATCTTTTTGATCTTGAATATTATGGCGGTAGTGATAAATGCCGTGCGTGCCGACAATTATAACCAAAAATAAAAGAGTAATAATCCCAAAAATTAAAATTATTTTATTTTTCATAACCAACTATAACATCAATTTTAAGAATATGTTAGAGCATCCTAAATATTACCATATAATAAGATAATTTGCAATCGGCCCGAATATCCTCATCCAGCGGATAATACGGCTGTCAACCCGCTCAAAATTGTACAATAGTAAACATGCGAGTTTGTTTAGCTGGCTGTTTTCGCAGAGGCGGCAATGTTACGGCGAGGCTTGTCCGCCGGATGTATCAAAAAAATTCTCATCGGCAAAAGACAATTCAAATTCTTTCCTGGCTTCGCTGTAGCCGCTGATACGAAATGCGATGTTCTTTTTCCCGGATAAATTATGACGCAAAAACTTTATTCGGGCCATAATTACCTCTTTTTCGGCTAAAAGCTCGTTTTCAAAAGGCGTTTTGGGTTTGGGAATAAATATGCCGATATTCAGCTTTATCGGCAAAATGCGCGCTGCCTGAGCGCTAAAAAGTATTATTTTCTCCACATCCTTATCTTTTTCCCCGGGCAAACCAATCATAAAATATAACTTTACAATTTTTATCCCGCATACCTTGGCCATGCGTATCTTGTCTAATATCGCTTGATTGCTTATTTTTTTATTCAGAGAATAACGCAAACTTTCCGCGCCGGCCTCCGGTGCGAATGTAACTGTCCGCTGCCCGCTGCTGGATAATAAACTAAGCAGTTCAGGCCGTACCGTTTCCATGCGCAGACTGGAAACGGAAACTACGGCTTTTCTTTTTTCAAGTTCGAAAGCAAGCGCATCGATATCCGGGTAATCCGAAATACTTGCACCGATAAGCCCGATTTTGTTTGTGTATTGCATGCCAAAATCAACATTCTTCAATATAGCTTCTAAACTCCTGGACCGAAATTTTCCAAATACACATCCGGTAACGCAAAAATTGCATCTGTGCGGGCAGCCGCGTGAAATCTCGATTAAAAACATATTAGCAAATTCGGTTTTAGAGCTTAATATTTTGGAAGCCGTGCAAAATTTATTCAAATCGCGGATGTGCTGCGGCTTTACGGAATTGGCATGATTTATTCCCGGAACAAAAATTCCCTCAATCGCGCCGATCTCGTTCAAAAAGCTTTCTTTCTTGTCTTTTGAACCCAGATTCTTATATCTGCTTAGAACATCCATAAACTGCAGCAATGACTCTTCTGCTTCCCCGACAAAAACGGCATCGGCAAATTTGGATAACGGCATAAAATTTATTGCGTTTACCATCCCGCCGATAATTACCAAAGGCATGTGCGGCCGATCTTCTCTATTTTTATTTAAACCCAGCCTCTTTAAGAGCCGATGCGCATTATAATAGTCAAGCTCGTAGCAAAGAGAAAATGCGATTATATCGAATGACTTCAAAGAGTGCCTATATTCCAAAGATTGCAAAGTATTATCCGTTGGGCTATAGAAATAGCGCTCACATACGGTATCGAGCCTCTGGTTTAAACAGTAATATATGGCCTGAAATCCGAGATTGCTCATAGCGATGTGATAGGAATTGGGGTAAATCAATACAGTTTTAAATTGGGCGTTTTTTTTTAGCGGGACAAGATTGATTTCACTTCTAAGTAACGGGTTTGACGCGAAATAACTATTCACCCAGGATTCGGCTGTCTTCATCTAGATAAATACCTTTAATGTTCATCTCTAATGCTTCCGGGTTGGTGGAATTGGAAAATGCGGTTTCCATGGTAATCATGTTCGATTTTACGAGTTCAACCAATGATTGATTAAAATCTTTCATCCCCTCCTCTTGAAACATCCGCATCGCCTTCTGCAAGCGCTCCTCTTTATTTTCACGGATAAGCTTCATAACTGTAGGATTAATCATTAGAATTTCAACCGCAGGGATAACACCGCTTCCGTCCGCGCGCGGCATCAACCTTTGGCATGCAACCGCCCGGAGATTGAAGGAAAGTTGCATCCTTATCAGATCATGCTGGGAGGGAGGAAAAAAATCTAAAATCCGGTAAATAGCCTGAGTGGCGTATGAGGCGTGAAGCGTACTAAAAACAAGATGGCCGGTTTCCGAGGCAGAAAGCGCGGTCTGAAATGTCTCGGCGTCGCGCATTTCTCCAATCAAAATCACATCCGGATCTTGACGGATTATATAGCGGAAGGCTTGATGGAAAGATTCAGTATCTAAGCCCACTTCCCGCTGATTTATTACAGATAATTTATCTTCATGCAGATATTCGATCGGGTCTTCTATAGTAACAATATGGGATTTTTTATTTTGATTTATATAATCAATCATCGCGGCCAAAGTGGTTGATTTGCCCATAGAACTCGCCCCGGTCACTAGCACTATACCGCGTTCATATATTGACAGTTTTTTAAAAATTTCGGGTAAATGCAATTGTTCAAAATTAGGGATTTTATTTTTTACGATTCGCGTTACGATACCGATATCGCCGCGTTGACGGAAAACATTAACCCGAAACCTGCCGATATCCGGCAACTGATACGAAAAATCCATTTCGTTCGTCCGTTCAAATTCGCGCCGGTGCCGTTCCTTCATCATGAAATAGGCTATTTTTTCCAAATCCTTCTCTGTCAATATGGGAAAAGCAGCTTCTTCTAAATGTTTCTTTATCCTAAAGAGGGGTTTACGCCCTACTTTAAAATGCGCATCCGAAGCTTCCATTTCCACCATGGATTTAAGAACAGCGATTAAATCAATCTCCACAGTTAAACTCCTTTGTTTTTAACCTATCCTATAAGTTTTATGGCGTCAACGATCGCTAAAAATTCATCGACAATTTTGGGGTCAAATTGTGTCCCTTTATTGTGGTTTAACTCATCTATCGCTATCTGACGGGATAAGGCCTTGCGGTATGGACGGTCAGAAGTCATGGCCTGAAAAGTATCGGCCACGGCGATAATTCGCGCTCCTAAAGGAATTTTTTCCCCTTTTAATCCCTCCGGATAGCCTTTGCCGTCATAGCGTTCATGATGATAATAAATAAAGGGAATTTTATCGGCCAACGACCGCACCGGCGCCAATATTCTTTTGCCGATTTCCGGATGTTCTTTAATCTTATCGTATTCTTCCGCCGTAAGACGGTCCGGCTTTAAAAGGATGGCGTCGGTAATACCAATCTTGCCGATATCGTGCAACAGGCCCGCTTCCCGGATTCTTTCAATTTCCTCCCGGCTAAGTTTCATGCGTTCGGCAATTGCCACTGAATATGCGGTCACCTGCTCTGAATGCCCAAGCGTATAAGGATCACGCGCTTCCAATGCCAATGCCAGCGATTTTATGGTTTCCAAAAGCTGGATATTATCCGCTTTGAGTTTTTGTTTTTCTACCAGCGCCCTGAGAGTTAAGATAGTATCTCGGGGATCAAAAGGCTTACCGATATAATCATTGGCCCCCAGCTTCAAAGACTGTGTAGCCGCAGCAATATCGGCATAATCAGCAGTTACCACAATAAAGGCGTACTTATTGGCTTGCCTGATTTTTTTAATCCATTCTTTATTTTCGATATCCGGCAAATTCACATCGGTAATTACAATATTTAACGGTTCAGATATAATAATCTTTTCCGCCTCTTCACCGCTCTTTGCCTGGTATACTTTATATCCTTCATCAGTCAGCATGCGTTCAAACTGGCCGATAATGCTTTGTTCATCATCAATAACTAAAATCTTGACATCTTCGCTCATATCACTCCTTTTCCTTCAAAAATAGTCCTCATAAATACTTTTGACTTTCGTAATTAAACCGTTAAGAATTCCCCCTTTAGTTATAGTATCAGATCTTTCTGAATTTTTCACTTTTTTATTTAAAATATGCGTGACTAAACCAACTCCCGTAGAATATGCTGTATTACTGATGCCGGGAACATTGCTGACAAACCCGCGCATAATACCCAGAGTTACCTTTGTTTTTGAGATTTCTTCTAACTTTTCAATTATACCATCCATAAAAGCCATGCCGCCGGCAATAACAATCCCCTCTTTAGCTTTACCTAAAATCTGCGCGCTGTTTAATTCATCGGTTATGGCTTTGAATAAACAATTCAGCTGACCGTCTATTATTGCGGCAAGCTCACTCTTTTTTATACTTTCATACAGGGAAGAGGATTTTTTGATAATAATTTTTTCATCTGTATTTTGGGCATATTCTGAATAGAGATTGCGGTATTGCATTTTCAATTGCTCCGCTTGCGTAAAATCGATGCCGAAATGCTGCGCGATTTTTTCGGTTATATCACTACCTCCTTGGGGCAGGATACTGGTGTAAAATAAGCTGCCGTCTTTAAAAAAAAGAACATTTGATACCCCCGCTCCTAATTCCAGCAATATTACTCCATTTTGTTTTTCCTGTTCACTAAGCACGCAACTACTGGTCGCTAACCCAGAAAAAACCACCCCCTCGACATCGAGGCCGGCGCGGTTAACCGCTTTAATAACGGTATTCATCTGGGAACTGTCACAACTGATAATATGCAGATTTAGGGCTAAATTTTTTCCAAAAATCCCTATCGGGTTTTTAAGGCGTTGGCTGCCGTTGATTACAAATTCTTGCTCCAGGACATGCAAAATTTCTTTATCCATAGAGACTTCAGAAAATTTAGCGGCATCAATTAACCGCGAGATATTTTGCCGGTTAATTTGGACGGGGCGGTTGGATAAGTTTAACGTACTGCGGCTATTGTTGCCGATTATATGTTCGCCGCCGATAGTTGCGTAAACAGAGCTTATTTTAAATTTTCTCATTTCGAAAGCTTTTGCTGCGCCTTTGCGGCTATTCAGTTTTTCTTCTGCTTTTCTAACCACCTCTTCCACCATGCCCGCAACATCCGTTAAGTTCGAAATCAATCCCCGCTCCATTCCCCTGCTTTTTACGGTGGATACACTCATTATTTCCACTTGCCCCGCCGCATTAAAATTACCTGTGCTAAGAGTGCTTTTATTCGTGCCGATATCCAACCCGACGATTAAAGGACAACTCTTCATAATTGTTTCTTTCCAAAAACAAAATCCTTAAAACGCAAATCAATGTAATAATCCTGAGAATATTCCATATCTAAATTGGGCAACATCCCCAAAAGTCTTTCGATCTTTTGCGGCCAATCCCGCTCGCTGATCCTCACTTCCAGCTTATTATCCAGATAGAAAGAAAGGCAACGAGGAACAGAGGCGTCTATCTTTGTAATAATACACTTTTCTTCGAGCCTGGTTTTCTTTGTTTCTCTTAAAAAAGAAAGGGCGAGTTTTAAACTGGAATTTTGGCAGGGCCGGCCGATTTCGATATCGTTTAATTTTATATTCTGCCCCACAACAACCGGAATAAACTCCTCTGAAAATGGGCCCAGATCTGCCAGAACATATCCATTTTCATTAAGCAAAAAATATCTTTCTTCCTGCCCTTTACGCTCCCCCTCGACTCTTATCTGAGCTACCGGCCGGCGTCTTAGAACTTCGATTATAAGCTTATTGGGCAAAATTCTCTTAACTATCGCTTTTTGAATGTCGGGATATTCATATTCTAAATTCCGGCTAATTTTATTTAAATTAACTTTAAAAATATTTAACGCGTTGCCGATCCGATTCAAAGGATAATCAATGTTGTTTTTCTTTTTATCTATAATTTCAATTTCCTTGACGACAAAATGTTCTGAGGCAAGAATAAAAGAACGCAGATTCAGTATAAAAATGCTACTGGCGACGATACAAACAACCGAAATAACAATGCGTCCTTTATGGGTTTTAACAGCAGCGGATATGTCCTTCGCTTTCAAAATCTTAATTTTATTAAAATACGTTCTATGGAACTTTTTTGGCATATCAATCTCCTTTTGGCTCAAGATGAGTCGCCGAGAAGGGGCTTCCTCTGAATCCTGGTTCCCGGTTAAAAAGTATTATTCTTTCACATAACTGGGTAAAGCTTATTCCGCAAGCGGCCGCGGCTTTGGGCAACAGACTTGTTGCCGTAAAGCCGGGTATGGAATTTAGCTCTAAAACTACTATGCCTTTGGTTTCGTCAAACAACATATCCGTCCGGGAAAAACAAACACAACCCAATAGTTTATGGGACATCTGGGCAAGCTGTTGCGCTTTTTTGGTAACAGTTGCGGGCAAATGTGCCGGCACTATATATTCGGTCGCATCCGTTGTGTATTTGGCATCAAAATCATAAAACCTGTTTTTCGGCACGATTTCGATAACCGGCAGAGGGTTATCCTCTAAAATTCCAACTGTTATTTCCCGTCCGCCGATATACTCTTCCACAAGTATTTCCGTATCATAAACAAATGCCTTATTTATCGCCCGCAAAAGATCATCTTTATCTTCGACTATAGATAGCCCGATGCTTGAACCCTCCCGAGCAGGTTTTACGACCAAAGGGAACCTATCAAAAAAAATGTCGTCTTGATTTTGCAATGTTAATGTTGATTTGGTCAAAATACGAAAATCCGGGACCGGGATATTATTCGCTTTGAAAATTTTGTGGGAAGTAATTTTATCCATCGCCAGAGAACTGGCAATTGGCCCGGAACCGGTATAGGCGATCTTTAAATCTTCCAAAATTTTCTGTACCTTTCCATCTTCTCCGAATCGCCCATGTAAAGCATTGAAAACACAATTTAACTTTTCTTGTTTTAATTTTTGTATCAATTCCTCCTTATTTTTGAAATCAAGTTTTTTTACATCATATCCTAACTGCCGCAACGCAATCGAAACCGCCTCGCCTGATTTTAAAGATATCTCCCGCTCGCTGGAAAAACCCCCCATTAATACGCCAACCCGAAGCTCAGCCATCGCTATCGTCTTTCTTGTTTTCCCAGATTTCGACTTCCGGTTCCAACTCTACCCCGAATTTATCCAAAACCATTTCCCGCATGATATTCATAAGCGCCTTTACCTCTTGATAACTTGCATCGCCTTTATTTATAATAAAATTTGCATGCGCCCCGGATACTTGCGCATCACCGATACTATAACCTTTTAGCTTGCAGCGTTCGATTAATTCGCCGGCGCTCATCTCGCAATTTTTAGGATTTTTAAAAATGCATCCGGCACTTGGTAAAACCAGCTCTTGCGAGCCGCTTTTTTTTGCCAAAAACCTTCTCATGCGCTCAGAAATGTTTTTTTTCCGCTCAGGACAAAGAACAAACCACGCCCCCAGTAAAATATATTCTTTTAGGCTGGAACTGCGGTATCCAAACGATATCTCTTGCCGGGATAACCAACGCATCTTGCCTGTTTTATCCATAACTTGAATTTTTTCAACCAGCCCGGAAATACTTATATCCTTTTTCCCGCCATCATCCATAACATCCCGCACCCCGGCATTCATTATTAATGCCCCGCCGATAGTACCCGGAATTCCGGTTAAAAACTCAGAATTTGCCAAATCTTCGCTTGCGGCAAAATTAACAAATTCCCCTAAACCAACTCCTGAGCCGGCGAAAATTTTATTATCCGAGCGATACATGTTTTTAAAACAAGCTTCCTTAAGTTTTATGACGGCAAAAGGCAACTCTGCATCCGTTATCAACAAGTTGCTTCCCCGCCCGATTACAAACAAGGGTACGCGATTGGACGATAAAAATTTCACCGCTTCTGACAACTGCGCCATATCGCCCGGAGACAAAAAGTAACTAACCGCCCCCCCAATGCCGATTGTGGTATGGTGCTTTAGCGGCTCCTGCAGGGCTACTCCACCCTTGCAAATGCCCCTGATTTTATCGTCTATCTGTGAAATATTAGAAATGTTCATCTTATAAAAATTTTCTAGAAGCCAGCCGGCCAATTAACTCCTCGGATAAATTGCTGATATCTCCCGCCCCCAGCACCATCAATAAATCTCCGGCTTTAACGTTATTTATTATATGTTCATTGATTTTATCACGGGGCAAAAGATGCACGTCTTTATGCCCGCATTTTTTTACTTGGTCATAAATTGTCTTCGCCTCTATACCCTTTATCGGAACCTCTGATGCAGCATAAATATCCGTAATCACCAGATGATCTGTAAGTGCAAAGCAGCTTCCAAACTCTTTTTTTAAAAATTTAGTCCGGCTATAACGATGCGGTTGAAAAACACTTACAAGCCTTCGGCCTTTCCAGGCCTTAGCCGCCGCCAACGTTGCCATTATTTCCGTAGGATGGTGCGCATAATCGTCTATAACAATAATGGGCCCTTTTTTATTTTTTATCTGGAATCTGCGATTTGCTCCGGAAAAAGCGGCTAAAGTCTTCTTTATCACCTTTAAAGGTATTTCCAAAACCAATCCCATACCCACGCATGCCAACGAATTTATAACATTATGAGTCCCGGGTACGCGCAGATGAAATTTGCCTAGAAATTTACCTTTAAAATAGCACTTATAGGCAGTGGACATTTCCCGGCACGATATGCCGGATGCGCAAATATCCAATTTTCTATCCAAACCATACGTCAATAATTTACCCCGATATCCCGCCAATGCCTTTTTAATATTGCGGTCTTCTCCCCCGCACAATAGAAAACCTTTTTCATTTATATTTTTAATAAATTTCGCATAAGCTTTTATTATCTGCCTTAAATTGCCATAATAATCGAGATGTTCCCGGTCAATATTTGTAATTATTCCATAATCAGGCGTAAGATACAGAAATGAAGCGTCACTTTCATCTGCTTCCGCAACAAAATACTCACCAGCTCCTGCCTGGGCATTGCCGGCAAGTTCTGTAACGTCCGCTCCCACGGCAAAACTGGGAGCAAGTCCCGCGTTTTTAAGCAATAACGCGATTAAAGCCGTAGTCGTGGTCTTCCCATGCGCACCGGCAATAGCTATCGATTTCTTTTCCCGCATGAGATAAGCAAGTAACTGCCCTCTTTTCAGCAACGCTATTTTATTTTTTCGCGCTAAGATAAGTTCAATGTTGTCCGACCGGATACACGAAGAATAGATAACCACATCCGGACGTTTTGATAGATTTTCAGCTTTATGCCCCAACCAAACTTTAGCACCTTTATGTTCTAAACGCCGGGTTATCGTGCTTGCCCGGATATCCGAACCGCTTACTTTATAGCCGCGTTCAAGCAGTATTACCGCAAGCGCGCTCATTCCCGAGCCGCCGATGCCTACGAAATGAACCGTACGATGAGGAATTAACTTTTTTAAGTTTAACATTAGCAGTTAAAAGCCTTGTCTTGGTATTGTCTATACCTGCTTTTTACTAACTCTTTGATTTTATGCGCTATCTTCTCGGCAGCGTTATCTTTATTTAACCCACAAGCGCTATCCGCCATTTGGGCCAAAAGCAGTCTATTCTGCAAGACGTTTCTGATTATCCGGATAAGACTTTGCGCACAGTTTTCATCCTGCAAAACAACAAAGGCCGCCTGTTTATCTCGCATAAAATTGGCATTAACGATCTGGTGTTGCCTGGCATATGGATAAGGAATAAGTACGGCCGGCAAGCCATAATAACTAAGTTCACAAATCGTTGCTGCTCCAGAGCGGCAAACAACCAAGTCTGCCGCGCTATAGGCTAAGCTCATATCCAAAAAATAGCTGAAAGTTTTAACGATTACATTTAAATTCGAATAAGCAAGCGCAGTCTTGTCCAAATCCCGGTCTCCGGTGACATGGATAAGCTGCAGCTGTTCCTTTTCCGCACCGTTTAAGCCGCGCATAACCTGGACAAATACCTCATTTATAAATTGGGATCCCTGGCTGCCGCCGAAAATCAAAATAGAAAATTTACGTTCATCCAAAAACAGAGATTTCCTTGCCTGAGCTTTAGAAATTTTTTTTAGGTCGCTGCGAATGGGGTTGCCGGTAAATACGGCATTCTTTCTCTTGAAATATTTTCCGCTTTCCTCGAAGCTTGTAGCAACTGCGGTAGAAAATCCTGCCAGGAATCTATTGGCCCTCCCTGGCACCAGATTCTGTTCATGAATTAAGGTCGGAATTGCCAAGATCTTAGCGCCCAAAACTGCTCCTATAGAACCTGCCCCTCCAAATCCGATCACTATATCGAATTTATTTTTGGACAAGAACTTAAATACTTTTATACTTTCCTTAATAAATTTTAACAAAAAATTTAAATTCTTCAAGCATAAATAAAACAAATTGCTTCCGTCTTTTTTTGGCAGGCCGATGAAATCGATTTCAAAAGTTTCAAAGTCGCTTTCTTGAAATATTTTTTTCTCTATCTGCCTTTTTGCAGTTAAAAATACGATTTTTACAGCGTCATCTTCGCGCCTCAATCTATGGGCCAGGCTTAGCGCCGGGTATATATGGCCTCCAGAACCGGCCGCGCAAATTAAAATTTTCATTGTTTGTTATTTTTCCCGATATTTAATATTATCCCGACATAAACCATATTGAATATTAAGGATGTACCCCCATAACTTATAAAAGGAAACGGCAACCCCTTAGTCGGAAAAAGGCTGGTCGTTACTCCCATGTTTACTATCGCCTCGATGACTAAACATGAAATAAGCCCGAATGATAAAATCTGCCCAAAAAAATCATTGGCTTTTAAACTTATTTTCGTCGCTTGGATTAAAAAAACAACAAATAATATTATTATCGCGGTTGTGCCCAAAAATCCCAGTTCTTCCCCAATAATGGAAAAAATAAAATCGGTATATGATGCCGGCAGATAAAGTAATTTCTGCTTTCCCTGGCCAAGTCCTGCGCCGCACAATCCTCCAGAGCCTAAAGCCACCAACGACTGGATAATCTGAAATCCCGTTCCCTGCGGGTCGCTCCAAGGGTTAAGAAAAGACAATATCCTGTTTCTGCGGTATGGCACGCTAAAAATCAGAACATAAAGTATCGGCAAGGTACTTAAAAACACGGAAACCATATGCGTGATCTTTATCCCGGCAATAAAAAACATTATAAAACCTACCGCAAATATCGCCAAAACCGTCCCTAAATCCGGCTGGATAAGTATTAACCCGGCGATAACGCCTAATACGGCAAGCGCCGGGAAAAATCCAATCACAAAAGAATGTAGGCATGAGCGTTTGCGGGCTAAAAAATCAGCCAGATATAGAATTATAGCAAACTTGGCGAATTCTGAAGGCTGAAAACTAAATGCGCCGATTCTAAACCAGCGGCGGGCACCACCAACTGCCCGGCCGATACCGGGCACCAATAATATAAGCAGCAAAACAGCGGAAATTATAAGTAATGGTTTAGCGATCTTTCTTAAACGCTCGTATTCAATATTCATAGCCAGGAAGCCGAACAACAATCCCACAAAAACATAAAATAGGTGCCTTTTAAGATAATAAGCGCTATCCCCCAAATTCTCATAAGCATATATAGCGCTAGCGCTGTAGATCATTACAATGCCAACGCATATCAAGATAAAAACAACCGCCGCTAAGTTTATTCTGGTTTGCCTAAAGTCCATCTACTTGCAACCTATATACAAGCTGTTTAAAAACCTTTCCTCTCTCCTCAAAATTCTTGAACATATCGAAACTGGCGCACATCGGAGAAAGTAAAATATGCATTCCCGGCCGACTGTACCGATAAGCAATTTTTATGGCCCCTTCTAAATCGGCGGCAATTACCGTATTTACCTTGCCGGCCCAGGCCGCTTTTATCTTTCTGCTCGCCTTTCCGATTAAAACAACCAGGTTTGTTTTAGCCCTTACCAACTCGCAAATAGGCCGAAAATCGCTGCCTTTATCCAAGCCGCCGCAAATCAAAATTACACTTTTTCCCTCAAATATTTTAAGCGCATTAACTGTCGCATCTGTCGTGGTCGATTTAGAATCATTTATAAATCTGACCCCTCCTATTTCAGCCACATGTTCGCACCGATGCTCCAGAGCTTTAAAGTTTATCGCCGTCTCCGCTATTGTTTTATTCCTAACCCCCGCAATTTTTGCAGCTAAGACCGCAGCCATGATATTCTTGAGATTATGGGCGCCCTTTAACTTCGCCCGGGATATTGGCAAAATATCATTGACGCGGCCTTTCCATAAACATTTTATTTTTCCGTTCTCTATCCAGCAAGCGCCAGAAAACCGGCGGCTGTATCTTTTAAATTCATGCCTGTTCCCGGATGTAAACAAACTTCTGGCTTTTGTTTTTTTACAAAGATTTCTCAAAGCCGGATCATCAAAATTTAAAATCGCGTAATCGCTGCTTTGCTGATTACTCAACACCCTGCATTTGGCATGAAAATAAGCATACATTGTTTTGTGGTGGTCAATGTGATTGCGGGAAAAATTCAAGATTATGCTTACTTTTGGCCGGAAGTGTTTTATATATTCCAAAGCAAAAGAGCTGACTTCTAAAACCACAAACTTAGAAGATTTAGTTTTCCCCACCTCGCCGCTAAAAGCCTTGCCAATATTTCCACAAACAATCGCTCTTTTACCGGCATTTTTTAGAATCTGACCGATTAACCGGGTCACAGTACTTTTCCCATTGGTTCCGGTTATGGCGATAATTGGTGCCCGGCAAAACCAGCTCGCAAACTCAATTTCGCTCACTATCAACACTTTATTTTTGCGAGCCCACCGAATGGGAAATGATTCCTTTTTTAAGCCGGGGCTTGTAATTAAAAATCGAGCGCCTTTTAAAAATCCCGCGCTGTGCCTGCCCAGTTCGACATGAATTCCTTTTTTCCGCAATAACTGCGACCTCCTGCGCAACCAGACATTATCGTCTTTTTCGCTAATATAAACATCGGCGCCGTTGTGTCTGGCAAGCAATGCCGCGGCCTGACCCGAGCAGCCCATTCCGGCAACGATTATTTTTTTACCTTTGATATTCACATCCATAATTTTCTTATCTTTTTATCTCAATTTCAAAGTGGATAAGCTCATCAGCGCCAAGATAATAGCTATAATTAGAAAACGGAAAATTATCTTTGATTCTGCCCATCCTTTGAGTTGAAAATGGTGATGTAGCGGCGCCATCAAAAATACTCTTTTTTTGAAATATTTAAACGAAAACACTTGGATAATAACCGATAACGCCTCAGCTACAAATATCCCCCCCACTAAAACCAACAGCAGTTCTTTCTTAATTATCACGGCGATTGTTCCCAGCGCTCCGCCCAAAGCAAGTGCGCCGGTATCTCCCATAAAAACATCCGCCGGATGGCAATTGTACCAGAGAAACCCCAGTGCCGCGCCAAAAAGTGCCGCGCAAAACACAGCCAACTCACCTGCCTGGGGTATATAAATAAGCTGTAAATATTCACTGAAATTGACGTGGCCGGTTATATAAGTAAAAATCGCATAAGTCAAAGCGACAATAGAAACACAGCCAATAGCTAAGCCATCAAGGCCATCGGTAAGGTTTACCGCATTGGAGGATCCGACAATAACTAAAGCAACAAAGAAAACATAAGCCGGGCCTAAATAAATTATTAAATTTTTGAAAAAAGGAATATCCAACCGCTGTCCTACGTCCGGATCACAGTAAAGTACCATCCCGACCACAATCCCCAAAATCAACTGCCCTAAAAGTTTCACCGCGGGCGTCAGGCCCCGGTTTTTCTTATCCTTGCCGGCAAGTTTTATATAATCGTCGATTAATCCGAAAATCCCAAGCCACGCCGTAGCAATTAGGGCAATCCAGATATATCTATTGGACAGATTGGCCCAAAGCAGAACGGAAAGGACAATAGCGCCAACAATCAAAACACCTCCCATCGTCGGCGTCCCTTCTTTATTTTTATGGTATTCATAGAGTGTCGCGCATTCCTTATTCTTTCTCACATTCTCACCGATATTCATAGCCTTTAATTTTGCTATGATGAATTTGCCGAAAATCGCGCTAATCAAGAATGCGGTCACACTAGAACCAACGCTTCTAAATGTTATATATTTAAAAACGTTAAAACCAAAAAATATCTCTCTAAGCGGATATAGCAAATGGTAAAACACAACAACTCCCCTTTCTTATGGCAATCAAGCCTTCTGTTTATAAAAATTGGCTAACCTTTCACAAATAATTTCAAGCCGTATTCGGCGCGAGCCTTTAAATAAAACCTCATCCCCTGGTTTTAATTCTTTCTTCAAAATCCGGATTGCGGCATTGTAATCTTTACAGCTATATATACTTTCTCTATCCATACCCGCGTCCCGGGCACCACAAGCCACATCCGGGCCATACCGGCCCACAGTCACCAGCCTATCAATACAACTGCGACCGATTAAGCTGCCAATGGATTTGTGATGTTTGCGGCTGTATTTTCCCAATTCCAGCATATCGCCGCAAACCAGAATTTTCCTTTTTTTATCCCGCACGGAAAGCAAAGCAGAAACTGCCGCTTCCATGGAAGAAGGGTTGGCGTTGTAGCAATCAACAATGAATTCTATCCCGCCCGTCTTTATTACTTGCATGCGCAGCTTAGACAACCGAAAAGCAACAAGTTTTTTTTGCATATCCTCAAAATCCACACCTAAGGTATCACCAGTCGCAATAGCGGCTAAGGCATTATAAACATTGCAGGCCCCTAACATCTGCAATGCAAATTCATGTTTTTTATTCAAAGTAAATTTGAGTATACCATTTTCCGTTCTTATCCCGGAAGCCCGATACGCACAATTATTGTCGATCCCGAACGTCACGAGTTTTACCCTGTATTTTTTTGCCTCATGCATGAGATTCGCATCATCCGCATTTACGATAGCAACGCTCCTTTTGGGCAACGCTTGTAAAAGTTCGCATTTTGCCCGAGCAATATCCACAATGCTTTTAAAAAATTCAAGGTGCGCAAAACCGATATTTGTCAAAACAGCGATGTTCGGCAAAGCGATATCCGCAAGATAAGCTACTTCTCGGGGGTGGTTCATCCCCATTTCGACGACCGCAACCTCGCAAGAAGCGGTTAGTTTTAACAAAGTTAAGGGCACGCCGATCTGATTATTATAAGAATCCTGATTTTTTAAAACATCCAAATCGGAACTTAATAGCGAAGCAATCATTTCTTTCGTCGTAGTTTTACCGTTTGAACCGGTTACGGCAATTAAGGGGATCTCAAATTTCTGCCGGTGAAATCTTGCTATCTGGCCCAGAGCCACAGTTGTATTTTTCACCACGATGGTTGGTTTGTTTATCAGTTTTTTTAAGCTAATTATTTCTGCTAACCGTTTTTTCTCGATCAACACTCCCGCGGCGCCATTATCCAGCGCATCTTTAACAAAATCATGTCCGTCAAATCTTTCTCCTTTTAAGGCTACAAATAGTTGTCCGCGCTTAACTACCCGCGAATCGGTCGTTATCTGTTGAATTTCTGCATCGGTTCTACCCTGAGCAAGCCGGCCACGCGTGGCTTGTATAATTTCATTTACTTTAAACATGGCTATCCACTTAGAATCTTTCTCGCGATTTCGCGGTCATCAGAATCTATTGTTTTATCTTTAAAAATCTGGTACGTCTCATGCCCTTTGCCCGCGATCAAGACAAAGTCGCCTTCTTTGGCAATTTCTAAAGCATCTCGTATTGCCTGTTCGCGCGCATATACTACATCATAGTTTTTAAAATCCGGGCCGAAACCTTTCTTTATATCTTCGATTATTTTTACCTCATCTTCCCCGCGGGGATTATCGTTGGTCAGGATGAGAAAATCGGAAAACCGGCTTGCAATCTTTCCCATCACCGGCCTTTTAGTTCTATCGCGTTCTCCTCCGCAGCCGAAGACGGTTATAATTTTCCTCGGGTGCAATTGCCGTAGAGTTGATAAAACATTTTGCAAGGCATCGCCGGTATGGGCATAATCGACAAATACCTCAAAGGCCTGGCCGCATTGGATTCTTTCCAGCCGCCCGGGGACAGGATCCATATTTTCGACACAGGCCCCTATTGTTGATAACTCCATACCGTGTATTACCCCCACGCAGATACAGGCGAGTATATTATAAATATTATATTTACCCACAAGCCTCGTCGTGAATTTCATTTTACCAGCCGGCATCTCGGCAACAAAAGAAGTTCTATCTAAACCAAATTTTATATCTTCTGCCCAGACTTTCGCCTTTTTATTAACAATCCCAAAATCGACAATTTTTCCTTTTGTTAGTTTTTTTAACCTTACACCATATTCATCGTCGACATTTATGACGGCAAACTGGTCGGGATTTAAATTCGTAAACAGTTTGGCCTTAGACGAAAAATAGTCGCCCATATTTTTGTGGTAGTCGAGATGTTCAGGGGTAAGATTGGTAAATATCACAGTATTGAATTTTATCCCTGCTATCCGGTCTTGGTCTAGCGCATGCGAAGAAACTTCCATTACAGCATATTTAATATCATGTTCCACCATCTGTGATAAAAGACAATTTATTTTAATCGTGTCCGGCGTAGTATTCTTTGCCGGCAGGGTATGTCCGGCGACTTTGTAATATATTGTTCCAATCAAACCCGCTTCCTGCCCTATAGATTTAAACAGATTTTTAACGAGAAAAGATACGGTTGTTTTGCCATTGGTTCCGGTCACGCCAACGATTTTAAGTTTTTCCGCCGGATTATCAAAAAATTCGGCCGCGACTTTTGCTAAAAACATCCTCGGTTCGTCTACCGCAATAAAAATCGCTTTGTTTTGAAATCTTTTTGCGCTGTTGACTGCGGCCGGATGGCCCTTTTGAAGAATTATAACTCGCGCGCCCCGGGATACAGCCTCTTCGATATAATCATGGCCGTCCGCTCTTGAACCGGAGATAGCAAAGAAACAATAATTCGGACGCACCTCGCGCGAATCAACGCTTATCCCCTTAATTAAAAAATCTTCCTGCGCAAATTCTTTAAAATCGCGCTCAAATAACTGTACCAGGTGTCTGGCAAACATTTACTTTTCCGCTTTCATTTTACTTGCCGCGCAACTCTTTCATCGCTTTTGGGAACATTCAAATATTTAAGTATTCTTTCCGTGATATTTTTAAAAACGGGCGCACAAACCACCCCTCCGTAATAAACTGGACGCGGTTCGTCCATCACGACCATAACCACAACTCTTGGCTTCTTAACGGGAGCAAAACCGACAAAAGAAGCAATAAATTTACTATGGGAATAGGTCCCGTTCGGTTCTACTTTTTGCGCGGTGCCGGTTTTCCCTGCCGTCTCATAACCGTTAATTTTAGCCTGTTTTCCCGTGCCGGAGGCCACTACGCGCTTTAGAATCTGTTTCATTATTGAAGCTGTACGCCGGGAAATTATTCTTGAGCTGTTTTTGCAAGAAAACTCTTGTATTAATTCTCCATTTACATCCATTATTTTCCTGAGTATGTGCGGCTGAACCAAATTCCCGCCATTGGCAATCACAGCCATGGCTCTGGTCATCTGCAAAACGGATACAGCAATCTCCTGCCCCATGGGTATTGCTCCAATAGATGTTTTTGACCAATCTTCTAAATTCCGCACCATTCCCGCAGTCTCTCCCGGCAGATCGATCCTTGTTTTCTCTCCAAACGCAAACAATTCTATATGCTTTTGTAGTATCCTGCCTCCCATTTTTTGAGCAATCTTTGCCACGCCGATATTGCTTGATTTTTCAATAATTTCGATAAACGTCAATTCCCCATGCGGCTTATGATCATGTAAAGTATGATTTGCAATCCTATATTCTCCATTTTCACAAAAGAACGTGTCGTTGGGTTTAACTATATTTTCATTAAGCGCCGCGCTGGCCGTTATGATTTTAAAAGTAGAACCCGGCTCAAAAAAATCCGTTATGGCCCGATTTCGCCTCAATTCCGTATCCGTTTCCTGGTAAAAATTCAGATTGTAACTTGGCAAATTGGCTAAGGCGTATATTTCTCCAGTGTAAGGATTCATCACCACAACCGAGGCAGCCTTGGCATTGCTTTTGGCAAAAGCGTTTTTTAATTCCTCTTCCACAATATGCTGAATTACTTCATCCACGGTTAACACTAAATTATATCCGTCAACGACCGGAATCAATTCATACTCGAACGCCGGCAGTATTCTTTGTTTAGCATCTCTTAGGATAGAACGGCGCCCTAACTGGCCTTTTAAATACCGGTCATAATAAAGCTCGCCCCCCTCTAAACCGCGGTCGTCCATGCCAGAAAATCCTAATACATGGGCGGCAAGCTCTCCGTTGGGGTAATAACGCTTATATTCGCGTCTGTAGCCCACTCCAGCCAAATTTAAACCCGTTATACATTTGATGGTTTTCTCATCAATTCTTCTTTTTACCCAAACAAATGATTTTTTTCGGGAAAGCCTCGCCATTAAAGACTGCTCATCAATATCGAGAATCTCGGAAAGCACTTGCGCAGTTTTTTCTTTATCCTTTATCGTCTGCGGCACTGCATATACGGAAAACATCTTTAAGCTCAAAGCCAGGATTTTTTCATTCCGGTCATAAATCATTCCTCTTTGCGGATACAAGGTAATAGAAGTCTGATGTTGAGCATCGGCAAGTTTGACAAAACTGTTATTATTAAGCAGTTGAATATCCAATAAGCGAAGGAAAATTACGCCAATAATGAATAGGTAGGAAAAAAAAACTGCCGCCAGGCGAGCTTTTTGCGCCCTTATATGCACGGGACTTGTCTAATCCTTATATAAAGTTTAGTTATCGTAATGTATTAAGTATGATATGCTGATAGCCTTTTAAAGAGAAAGCTATCTTTTTTGTGCAGCTGCCTGAGCCTGTGGAACTAGCAAGTCTAAAAGATACGTTCTCCAAAGATTATGGTTAGTTTTTGCCGGCTCGCGTTTACGCTTGTTTACAACCCTTACTTTCGCCACTAAATGCGTATCCGGCAGACACAAATCCACTTCATTATACTTCAGCATTCCCGCAAGGTATTGCGGGGCTTTCAAGCAGGTGTTATTATATACTAAAATCCTATTCTGGTCAAGGATTTCGGAAAGGCGTTTTCCTTTAACCTCCAACTTATATCCCAAAGTGACAAGCTCTACCTGTTTATTTACGTAACATACGCAAATTTAAGTAATTATAGAAGAATAAACTATGATTTTTTTAAGCTCCACTGAATCTCCTTTTTATCAGTATCCCCTTGTTTTTCCGCAACTCTGAACTTTGCGCTGCGGCTTTTGGGATTAATCCTGATTTCCTCATCTTGAGGTATAAGGGGTTTTTTATTTATCAGTCTTAAAACTCCGTTTTTAACTTGTCTTTTAAACTCATGCTTCACAATCCTGTCTTCAAGCGAATGGAACGAAATAACACAAATCCGGCCGCCCGGATTTAATAAATTTACCGCCCGGACAATAGCCGTATGCAGGACTTCCAATTCATGGTTTACCGCGATACGCAAAGCCATAAATGTTCTGGTCGCGGGATGAATCCGTTTATACCTCTCGCGCACCGGAACCGCTTCCAAAATTATACGGGCCAATTCCTGCGTTGTACTGATACAACACTTAGCTCTCGTCTCCATAATCTTGCGTGCAATCCGCCGGCTATATCTTTCCTGGCCAAAAGTATAAATTATATTGGCGATTTCTTCTTCACTGAGATTATTCACCAAATCAAAAGCCGTAATCTGTCCTCTTTTATCCATCCGCATATTTAACGGCCCGTCCAAACTGAAACTGAAACCCCGCTCCGGATTAATAAGCTGCTGAGTTGAAACTCCTAAATCAAACAAAATTCCGTCCACACGGCTAATCTGCAACTGCCTCAAAATATCTTCAATATTTTGAAAATTCGAATGCACTAAAGTAAAAGCACCATCAAACTGAGAAAGGCGCAGGCGGGCAATACTCAGGGCATCATCATCCTGATCAATGCCGATGAGTTGACCGCCTGGCGTTATCTTTCTCAATACGCCTTCACTATGCCCCCCTTCCCCCACAGTACAATCAACAATCACCTTCCCTGGCAAAAGTTGCAAGTACGAAATAACTTCTTCGGTCATTACAGGGGTGTGTCGGCTCATTGTTTCTTGTTCACTATTATTATTCCAGATCCATGAGTTTTTCGGCAGTATCTTCAAAGGTGTCTCTAGTAGTTTCATAAAATTCCTTCCATTTTTCTTTACTCCAAACCTCTATCCGGTTGGATACGCCGATGATAACAACATCTTTATCGATCTGCGCATAATCTTTCAAATACTGCGGGATAAGAATCCGGCCCTGGTTATCGCAAAGAATCTCGCTGGCACCGGAGAAAAACAAACGGTTGAATTTGCGCGCTTCTCTTTTTGTAAAAGATAACGATTTAAATTTTTGCTCTTGTTTTTTCCATTCATCTTCCGTAAATAAAAACAAACACCCGTCCAAGCCTCTGGTAACAAAAAACTTTTCCACGTAATTATCTTTGAAGGATTCACGAAACTTGGCGGGAATAACCACCCGGCATTTTCGATCCAAGGAATGTTCATATTCTCCGTAAAACATTGTACCCACTTTCTCCCACTTTATGCCACATAATTAAATATACGCTATTTCCAAAGGCCTGTCAATAGGAAAAATAAGAATTTTTTAAATATTTTTAATTATACTATTTACAGGGGGTTAGACAACGGCGACCCACAAGATATTGCGGTTAATTTTCAACCAATTACACTGTTGTATCCACAGGAAAGCAAAATGGCCAGGCGGGAGAAACAAACCGAAACGATTTTCGTTAATTATTAATTGTTGTTGGCGGGCAAGGCATGTATTTTTATATTATGAAAAGCTAATTTTAAAATTTCAAAGAAAGCTTCAACAACTATGGCCAAGGATAATTTGGAACTTCCCTTTTTTCTTTTTTTAAACTCTATTGGATATTCGGCTATTTTAGCGCCATTTTTAAACGCATTATAAACCATGACTATCTGAAAAGCATACCCTTTTGTCTTTATTTTATCCAGCCTAATACTCTCAAGCACTTTTCTTTTTATACATTTAAATCCGCCGGTCAAATCATTTACCGGTATCCGCAATATTAGCTTTGCGAAAATATTCGCCGTTTTGCTTAATAATGCCCGATTCACCGACCATTCGCTGATATCACCTCCCCGGACATATCTACTGCCAACAACCAAATCACATTCATTAAGCAAACGAAGCATCTTGGGAATATATTTGGGTGAATGTGACAAATCCGCATCCATTTGAATTACTACATCATATCCGCCTCTCAAAGCGAATTTAAAGCCTTCCACATAAGCACTGCTCAGTCCAAGTTTAGATTTTCTTTTTATCAAATATAGCCAAGGGCAACAATTCTGTAATTTTTCTATCTTTCCTGCCGTTCCATCCGGCGAATTATCATCAACCACAACTATGGCAATATCCCTTCCCAAAGAAAAAATCTGCTCTATAATATTTTCAATATTATCAACTTCATTATAGGTAGGGATAACGACTATTGTATTTATTTTTTTATCCATCATATCAATAATGTCCAAACTTTATGCACCCAATACAACTATTCTTCTTCTGCAAATACAAAATTGACTTTATCCAAAGCAATTAAAAAAAGTTTGTTGGTTGGATAAGCTTCCACAGCATATTTTAGAAAACACTGTGCTTCTCCAAATTTGCCATAACGCATAAAATACTCACCCAGTTCATAATAGTAGAACGCGTATTGCGGATTTAATTTTATGGCTTTTTTATAGTTATCGACAACCAAACTACAAAACTCCGCTTCCTCGTGCCCCCGCAACGCTCGAGCTAATAAATAATAAGAAAAATCATTATTCGGCCTGTAATCTAAAGCCCGCTTGATAGAATATATCGCTTGTTCAAAATCTCTATTTTTTAAAAATTTCTCCGCTTTATTGATATTTTTTGCCTCATTAAAGTTCAAAAAATTAAAATAAATTAACCCTACTATTAACATCGCCATTATCCCTCTTGGCAATAAACCAAATTTCCTATCGAGAAAACAATCTTTTAAATCTTCATTTTCGCCTAGACGCAAACTGCACGCCACCAAAACCCACCAGAGCCAAGCCACCTGAGGGATGAAAAAAGTATAGTCAAATAGATTATGAATTAAAAAAGCCAAAACCCCGATCAAGCTTCCCATTATAAGCAAATCAAAATTTTTCTTTTTTATCTGGGAAAAATAAAAAACCATCATCCCGATAAAAAAAATAAGCGCAAAGACACCGCATTCAGCCCATAACTGTAAAAACGAATTGTGCGAAAATACCGTCTCATTTGCTGCCGGCTCTTTAAAGCGCGGATAAATTATGCCGAAGTTACCGGCGCCCACCCCTGATAAAGGACTTTCTTTAATTACTCTTGCCGCGCTCCTCCAGTAATACATTCTCTGCATCACCGAATTTTGCGGATTATTAAAATTTACAAAACAATTTGCGCGTTGCATAAAAATCGACACTAAAACTAAAATCAACAATATTCCTCCGGCCGCAAACACGCTTTTCTTAAGCTTATTTTTATCGCCGGCTAAAAATACCCCCCACCAGCAGGCCAGACTGAAAACCAAAGCCAAATATGCCCCCATTGACCGGGTAAACGCTAAAGCGAAAAAATTTATCAATAAGGTAAAAATAAAACCTATGGCTCTAATTCTATTTTTTGATTTTAACGCCGAAACTAAGCAGAAAAAATTAAGCGGCAAAACCATAATGATATACCCGGCTAAAATATTCGGAGACAAAAACCAGGACACAACTCTCTTTTGTTTAATCAGTTCCCAGGCGTAAAATCCATTTTTCGTAATTTCTTCCCGCGCGTAATTACTCATAATATAAGGCAACCCGATAAATTCCTGATATAGCGCCCTCAAGCCGATAAATAAACTTAAAATTGTTATTAAATAAACCAACTTTTGTGAAAACTTTCTATCTTCCCCGATAATAACCAGCGCCAAAATCCCATACGTGAAAAACGTAAGGGCTTGCTGCCGGCTGTTATAAACATTTATCGAATGGTTTTGCGAAAAAAAAATCAAAATTGGCAAGCCTAACGCCCAAATAAATGCAGATAGCGATATCTGCCTTTTTCTTAAAAAACAAATGCTCAGGAAAGCACAGATAAGAAAAATGATGTTAAAAATATTTGCGATTTGAGGCCATATCGCTTCATTCAGAAATGGCTTTATGCTTATAAGCGCAACCAGGAAAGTATTCATTTATTTCTTTTAATCAGCCTTCTTTTTTTAAATGCCTTAATAATAATAAACGGCAGATTCTTGAGCACCTTTATCAAAACCAAGGGGTCAAAAAACAAACAATAAAATAAAATTTTTATATCGTACCATAAAATATACGGCAGATTCAGCGAGAAATCTTTCAAAGTATCATTTTTGATAATCGTCATCCAGCGGTTTTTTATAAAATGGCTTTTGAGCTCCGCATCCAGCCAAGGAAAGTAAAGCCGTTCAAATAGTTTCAGGGGAGGTTTCCGGCTGCGCGCGCTCGCCCCGCGCACATGATAAACAACTGCTTTGGGGTTATAATACGCCTTCCATCCGGCATTCTGCGCCCGCCACGCTATGTCCAAATCTTCATAAAACATATGGTAGTCATTGTCGAAATATTCCCCGGGGGTAATCCGAATATCATCCAGCATTTTTTTGCGGTACAGAACCGCTGCCCCGCACGCCCCAAAGACAAATCCCGGGATATCATATTGAGCTTGATCTTTTTGCCCATAACCCCTGTCTTGCGGCTTGCGATTTTTTGCCAAAAACTGGCCGGTTGAATCAACTATCTCTTTATCCATACGTAAAATTTTTCCGCAGGTAATCCCAACAGATTCGTCCATCTCCATGGCTTTAGCCAATTCTTTGACGCAATTATCCGGCAACACAACATCATCGTTCAGTAAAAAAATATACTCTTCTTTAATACCACAAATCGCCTGATTGTATGCGCAAGTCAAACTTTGTCTCTTTGCGCTAGAGATATACTCTATCGGAAAAAGACCGGTATCTTCACAATCTATTTCGTGATCCAATGGGTCGTCGCAAATTATTATTACTTTATAAATAATAAATTGTTGACGCAATAAAGATCTTACTAGCCGCCTTAAACTTTCCTTGTTTTTTTTAGTAGTTGCTATCAAAACCGTTATTAATTTTTTCATATTTTATAAAACATCATAATCACCCAATGTGACAAACCATTTCTTTAACGCAAAACCCTCACCGTTGCTTATGCTATCATTGTGGATCTTTATGACAAAACGGAATAAGTGAGGTTTGATTTTCTTTGGACAAACAAAAAAATAACTTTTTTTAAGCAGTTTAAAGTACTTTTTATCGGCCAGCATCAAACATGCCGCAAATTCAACAGACGAGGTTTCGAAATATTTCAACAAATGTTTTATGACCAAAAAAGCGCCGTCGTATGCCAACTTATCATCTAAAGAAAGCACGTCGACAATTGCGCCAATCTTTATTCCATTAATAGTGGCAACACGCCCAATCCCATACGCAATTATTTCGCCATTTTTATTTTCCGCAACAAATATTCTGTAATAACGCCGCGGATTATCGCAATACTTCCAATTCAATGCAGACATATCGCGTACAGCGATGTTTTGATATTTTTTTTGTGCTTTTTCCCAAAAAATATTTATTTTTTCATCAAACCGCTTAATTTCTTTTATGCGGACTTTATCATGCTTGCCGGGGATCATAAAAAATACTTCTCTAAACGCATAACTTGCCTTAATCCCCAATAAAAAAGCCCACAAAAAACTACACATAAAAACATTAACAAATTTATTCTTTACCTTGCGTTTTATAAATCCGCCTGCGCTTATCGGCTTAATTAAAAAAGGAACTTCGCCAATATCTATAAACCCCAAACGTTCAAGACAGGCCTTGTATGAGTTTTTATTCGGGAACCCAAAAGTAAAATCTATGCCTTGGTTATTGCATGTTTCAAGATTTTTATTCCCTAAGTAAATATAGATCCCTTTACCGCGATAATCTTTCCGTACTAAATTTTTAACTGCTATTGAACCTTGCTTTAATTCTCCATTGACTTTAAATTGGATCCTGTTGGCAATAAACATCCCGATAATTTCGTTGCGCGATTTTGCCACCCAAATAACCGGCTTACCGGCGGGATTTTTTATATATTCCCAATCAAAATATTCGGGATAACATTCATCAGCGTACTCATATTGCGATCTTAATAAGCTAATAGCTTCGCCAATAAAGCTTTGTTCCTCGACGCTGCACAGTTGCGCATTCCAGCCAAATCTTTTTTTTATATATTCCCAATCATATTGTTTTTTTAAACGATTATTTTGCAACGTCGTCTGCATAATATCAATCCGGTTCAATATAGTTTTATTGGTAGCTTATCTTCCTTCTTGATGCAATCTATATACTTTTCCCTAAACTCTTGGTTTTTCAATTTGCAACCTGTTTTCACTTGAAACATTGCATGCGTTGATATGCGTTTAAATATTGTTAAAATGTCATCACATAAAACATTTCCGAATGAATACGGGATATACGGACAAGCGTATAAGTCGCCGCCGGGTGAAATAAAAATAAACCTAGGCGCTGTTATCCTGCATGTTTCTTCATAAAAACCATCGCCGAAAAAAGGCAAACCTATTGACGCTATAGCTTTTTTATTATATTTTTTTTCTTTTTTATCTAACATCACTTCTTGCTTATGAATCCACCGTCCTGCTGCCCGTGGCGCAATTAGTTTTATAGCACTAACTTTCAGTTTGCTTGCCAATGCCAATAAATCCATAAATTCTTTGCTTGCTATCAATCCTTTTCTCAAAACAGTATTTATAATTACCGGCATTTTATATTTGCGGCATCCTTGTATCGCCGCCACAACTTTGTCAAAACTTCCTTTTTTACCGGAAATTACATCGTGGGTTCCCGCACTTGCCCCATTTAAACTAACACAAACACAACCAAGATGCTTATTTTTTAATTCAGCGATACGCTCGATAGATAAATCCCACCCATTTGTTTCCAAAAATGAAATTCCACCTTTTAGATATACATATTCAACTAAATCTTCAATCCCTTTTTTTAACAACGGCTCCCCTCCGGTAAAATGTATGCGGGAAATCTTTAATGCGATTAGACGGTCAATAACCTGTTCCCATTGCTTATCCGTAAGTCCTTGTTGTTCAATAGGATGTGTGCCAAGCCCACAATATGCGCATTGGAATTGGCAGTGGAATGTAACTCCCAAGAACACATTCGCCGGAATTTTTTTGCGCAAAATTAATCTTTGGTAATAGTTCCACAAAAATAATACTAAATTTTTTCTGGAAAGTATCGAAGATAGGAATTTTAATAGCAAATATTTTTTCTTGAAAAAATTAATCATTATATTTCTTTATAATCCATCAGTAGTCTTCTATACGACTCATCATTGATCAAACATACATTTTGGGGCGGAGATTTCATTAATGGATGCTTCCACATGTTATTAACAATTTCTTTAAGCCTGGTCTTTTTAACATTTCCAAAGCTGTATGGCACAGTGTAACACGGGTGGATAAATCCATGTGGGGATATGTATATAAGTCGTTTTATGGCTGCAGGGCAAACTATTTCAAATTTATCATTATGCCTCGTTAAAAACCCATTTTCGAAATAAACAAACCCCGGATCAAAAAAAAGGGCTAATTTTTTCCACGACTCTTCTGACAACAAATATTCTTTTTTGTTATGCCATTTGCCAGATAGCATTGGTAACAATATCCGCACTCCATTTACACGCATCATTTTTGCTTCCAAAATAACCCTGCGAAGCTTGCCGGAGCTTATAGAATCGTTGGTCGCAATCGTTGAAATCACACAAGGAATTTTAACTTTTAAACAATTCTCTACCGCCTTTATGGCTCGTTTATAACTACCTTTTTCCCCTCGCGAAAGATCATGTTCGTCTTCCTTAAAGCTATCAATGCTTACAGTTACACAAGATACGCCTGCTCGCTTTAATTGAACAACTAAACTTTCATCTAAAAGAAAACCATTGGTATCTAAAAAAACAAACAATTTTTTTGAAGAAGCATACCTTACTAGTTCGATAATATCACTTCGCATCGACGGTTCTCCGCCAAAAAAATTAACTTTTATGCTTCCCAAATCAACGATCTCATCGATACACTTTTTTACCTCTGTCGTATCCATTTCGGGGATCATACTATTTTTATTATCTTTATCGATAGAACAATGGCTGCAATTGCACTGGCATCTATAGGTAAGCCCCATTACTACCGTGGTGGGAATGTTTTTTCTTAGAAAAATGTTATAAAAAATATGCCTTATTAAGCGCATTCTCTTCCCCCAGGAAGCTTGCTTAATGCCTAAATTATAAATAAGTAAAAATTCTTTGTATAAACTTATCATGCCCTATAAAAGCTTATTGGCTTGATACCAACTTATAGTTCGCCGCATAGCTTCTCTAAACTCTATTTCTGTAAAATACCCTAATTCACATGCAGTTTTATTGCTACATGTCCAACTGCTTGATGCAGTAAGTAATGCCGGCTTGCTAAAATCGATGTGAAACGGGTAAATGCTTACAAAAAATATCTTTTCAAATATTCTTTTTAAAAATGCCGCAGGGTACATGCCAGATTTTGGCAAGTAAATCCTGGGGGGGTGAACTTTCATGATTTCAGCAATTATTATCGCTGCATCTTTAACCGTATATTCATAGTCGCTAAAAAAATACGTTTCTCCACAACTGCCTTTTTCTTCGACAAGCAGACTGTTATTTACTAAACTATCTATGTAACAAAATGATATTCTGTTATCCCCGCAACCTAGTGTAGGCATTATGCCTTTTTGTATAAGTTTAAATACCGTCAACATTCTCACGTTATGCGGACCAAATACTTGTGCCGGTCTTATTATTATTACCGGGAAATTATTTTTTTTATAAAAATTAACCAGTAAATTTTCGGTTAACAGTTTGCTTTTCCCATAATCGGTAATTGGGTTACATAAAGATTGTTCGTCAAGGTTATCTCCCAATCCTGCTGCCGATATGCTGCTATAATAGATAAACTTTTTTATGCGGGAATTTTCGCATGCCTTCAGCAAATTCAGTGTCCCCAACACATTTATCTCAAGGTAATCGTCACGAAGTTTGTCCCGTTTATACCATAATTTCGCCGGTCCTACTTGAGCCGCTGTATGATATACCTTTGTGACATTCTGCACATTTTTTTTTAATGATTCTGCATCCCTTAAATCTCCGCAAACTATTTCTAAATCACTATGTTTTTTAGAAAACTCGGTTTTTTTTCTCACCAAACATCTTACAAAATTTCCTCTGGACAATAATGCCGAAACAAGATGCCTGCCGATAAATCCATCCCCACCGGTCACCAATGTAACCTCTTTATTCATCTTTCAGCAACCACCGTCATTTTTTGCGTTTCACCATACTCCATGCCAGTTCCGGTATTGTTTTTGGCTGATTTTTCACATACGAGATGCTCTTGAATTGTCAGAAATTTATAGCCTTTATTTCTTAAATTAGTGATTAGCCGGATAAACTCTTTATGAAGATTTGCACAATAATATTCTTTATTAAAATAAAATAGCTTCCATAACAGCGGCAGTTTTTTAAATGCCGCTGTTTTGAATAAATCATGAAGGTGAAAGTAAAGCACCAGGGGGTCGCTTGGATAAAAAATATCTAGATTGCTCCTCAGATTAAAAAAATTCACATACCCGATACCCAACGGAACGCCAATAAAATAACTACGGCTAACCGGGATTTCGATTAGGTTGTTTTGATAAGTATAAATCCCTTTTTTCTGCGGATATAAGGACACCCTTTGCCTCTGGGGATAAAACCAGCCCGCAGCAGAATGATATACGAACCCAAGATCTTTCAATATTTTTATCTCATCTGCGGATATTTTCCCATAAGGTCCGCGATACCCAAGCGGAGGATGCCCAAAAAAATCGATAAACTTTTTATAAGAAAATACTATTTCTTCTTCGGCACTTATTTTTGAATTGGTGCGGTGATAATATGAATGTAATGCGAATTCGCATTTGAGATTATTGTGCAATTTTGAAACTGTTGCGGGAAATTTTTCTAAAAATAATCCGGTGACAAAAATCGTCAATTTAACATTCGACAGCCGCATAAGTTCTATAAATTCATTTATATTATTTTTAACAATTGAATAATCATCTTGCGCATATAATCCGTGATCAGATTCTAAATCCAACGTAAGACAGCAATTTTTTTCTGCTTTCACGAAAACATCCTCTTATCGTATTGCGGATTCTACCGCCATTTATTATGCTTTATTAAAACAATAAATTCGCCATAGCTACTTTAACATTATCAAAACATTCTTCGATATCGAAATAAGAATGGGTTCCCGTTCTGCCGATTAAAACCAGATTGTTAAACATATTTAAATTGTTTTTTATTGTATCGACAAAGATTTCGTACCCTAAATAGTAAAAAGGATAAGCGTACCTGATGCGCTCAATACAAAAATCTGTTATCTTGAACCCATTCTGCGGATTGATTTGCCGCAAACCGCTCTTCACCTTTTTAAACAATATCTCTTTATCGCTATCCCAAACTTTATCTTTATAATCGCAAAATATTTCCAAACAAAGTGAGGTCTTATCCCCGTTGGGGACCATACACTTGCTCCAATTCTTTGGCTCATGCATTCTCGAAAAAATAATATCCGGATCTGGGATATAACGCCAATGTTCGTCGCTAAGCCGCACCTCATCCACCAGTAAATTCACCAGAATCAAACTTCGGTAAAGCACTTTCCTCTCAAATCCATTTTGCTTGCAATCTAATGCTTTCAATAAATCAATAAGCGGTATCGAAGAAATAAGCACCTTAAAGTTTGCCTTATATAATTTTTCATTTTTTATAAATGTCAATGATGTCGTTCCATTATTATTACTCTGAATATCTTTAATGCTAGTAGCGAAATGAACACGGTCAACGCCACTAATATTTTCTACTAATTTGTCAATGATTGAACCCATCCCTTTTTCTGGATAATAAAAATACTGCTGGTTTTCTATAGAATCTCCTGTTTGAACAAAAATATTTTTTAGCATTTTAACTAAATTTGTGCTGCCAATACGTCTTTGCGCTAGCTTCTTAGAAATCATATTTCCCGCTATTCCCCATACTTTTTTTGTATAATCTTTAAAATATAACTTGTATAAAGTCTGGCCAAAGTTTGTCTCCACCCATTCCTCAAGCGAGTCAACATGAACATTATTTTTATTGCGCATCAACTCCAAAAAAATCTTAAAACCCGTTTTCCCGAAAAACTTAAAACAATCTATTAGTTCCGGCGGATAATTCACAAGCTTACCTGAGGTAAATACTTTACTGCATTTTTTTACTCTTAATAATCTTCCCTCTAAAATATCTTTGGTGAAGTGTAAATTTTGGCTGCTAGAAAAATTCAGCCTATGTCCGCCGACATCAAACTTATAGCCTTTATAATTAATTGTCCTCGCCAACCCTCCGGGAAAGCTTTCTTTTTCTAGTACAATAAAGTCCTTCTTATGCCTTGAAAGTAGATTTGCCGCAAACAAACCGCTCAAACCAGCTCCGAGAATAAGAAACTCTGTATCTATTTTTTCCATATTTTGGCATCATCCCATAATTAGATTTAATCGGTTAATTTTATTTTATACCGCATACGTCAAATAAATCTCAGCAGATAACCCGTTAGAAGCAGAGCAAGAAGTGAAATAGCTACCCCCAGATAAAATAGATGATTTACGAAAAAAATTACAATATCATAAGATCCTGCCCTAGTAAGCTGTATCGATATTTTTTGCATATATTTTT
>JAHJAO010000052.1 GCA_018813905.1 Candidatus Omnitrophota bacterium | reverse complement strand
TGCGTTAATTGCCGATTATGAAGATAAACTTATGTTAAAAGGTAAAGAGTTGGACTTGATAAAGAAGAGCTCGGAGATAGCCGAAAAAAAATTACAGGATGAATTGGCGCGTGTACGGAATCAAATAACTGAGCAACAAAAAGAAGCGGAAAAACAGTTGGATAAGGTTAAGAGCGGATATGCCGAGATAGTGCGTGATAAAGATAAATTAGCGCAGGAAAACAGGCAACTCCTAATGGAAAAAGCAGAATTAGAGAATGCGTTTACCGCGGAGAAAAAAGTATCTATTGAAAGAAAAGATGATTTTAAAACTTTAACCGAAGAAAAGGATTACCTGAAATTTGAAGTGAAAAAGCTGAGCGGCAAGGCGGAAGAACTTGATAAAAAACTTAAGCAGACAGAAGATGAAAACAAAAAAATAACTAACGCGAATGAAGCTTATACGCAAAAAATCAAAAGTTTAGAAAAAAATCTGGCGGATAGCGGCAAGAAAAACACTTCGCTGGAACAGGTTTCGCAAGATAAAGACAGAAGCCGTGAATATGATGTTCTCCGCCGCACTAAAAAGTTGGCAAATGATTTGGAAAAATCAAAAAAAGAAATCAAAGAACTTGAGTACAAGAACAGCGTATTTATAAAAGAAAAAGAACAGTATATTACGCAGGTTAATGACTTAAGAGACAGGTGCACGATTTTAGAAGATAAATTAAATGGCGAAAAAAAAGAGCGGGAGTATTTGGCGCAGCAAATAAAACTTTTTTCCACAAAAGAACGGGACTTATTAAAAAAAGACGCGCAGCAAATAAAACTTCTGTCTTCCTATTCCAATTATATCGACGAGCGCGACAACAAGATTCGCAAGCTTGCCGAAGAGAATAAACAACTTAATTTTGTTATAAAAACTGCACCGGAAAGAATCGCCGTGCTGGAATCGGAAACGGACGAATTACGTAGGCAGAATGCTACGCTGCATTATAACCTTGGGGTATTCCATACGCAGCGGCAGGAGTATATGATGGCGATTGCGGAATTTGAACAGGCATTGAAATTTAATCCCAACGATGCGGGCACCCATTATAACCTGGGGGTTATCTATTCCCAGTATATAGTTGATAAAATAAAGGCTATGACGCATTTCAAGCACTACATTGCCTTAGCCCCGGATGATAAAGATTCGCAACGCGCCAAAGAATACATTCTTATTTGGGGAAATAAAGATGACTGGCGTTAGGTCAACTATGAAAAAGGTGCTTTTTATAATCTTTTTGACTATTGTTTTCGCGGCAGGTAGAATAAATAGTGAAATAAAACCCCTATACCCTGCCGCTGCGGAATATGCGCCGGTAACAGCTGTCGAGCAGGTTGTGTCCAGCTTAAAATTGGCTCAAGATAATATCTCTTTGGAAGTGAATGACATCGATATAAAGGACGCGTTAAAATTTTTGGCGACAAAATCGGGCATAAATATCGTACCGACAAGCGGGGTGACGGGAAGGGTTACTTTGATGATAAAAGACGCGTCGATTCAGGACGTCTTCGAAATCCTTATCCGCTCCAACGACTTAGCTTATGAACGGGTCGGGACGATATATAATGTGATGAGCCAGAAAGAATATAAGGAGCGTTACGGCCGTAACTTTGGTGATATTCGCGAAGTAAAGATTTTTCATTTAGATTATGTTATCCCGGAAAAAGCGTATAATGTAGCAGATTCTATGAAAAGTTCTATCGGTAAGGTGTTGGTTGATTCAGACTCGGGCTCGATTGTGGTGTTGGATACGCCGGAAAAAATCAGCCAGATAAGCGGGATGCTAGATGAACTGGAAAGAAAAAGCAGCATTCAAGTTTTTAATCTGCGTTACGCCAACGCCAAGGATATTGCGAAGCAGCTTAAGTCTCAACTGGATATGAAAAATGTTGGCTCAATTAAAGCGGATGCACGTACAAACCAATTAATTGTACAGACTTTACCGGAAAGAATGAAAGATATAGAAAAAATCATCCAGCAATTGGATGCGAAAACGAAAGAAGTTCTAATCGATTCGCGGATTATCCAGATTAAACTGACCGATAACCTTGATGTCGGGGTGCAGTGGGAGGGCCTATTTAATTTAGGGCAGACAGACGATGGAACGCTTACTTATTTAGGGACGTATCCGTTTAGCTCGGTTGCGGCCGCGACGAATACCGATTGGAGGTCGAGGAAGGACACGTTAAATGACGTCGGCTATGCGGGCTCGTATCCGTTCAGCGGGACAACTACCGATTTCGCCGCGGGCCAAAAAAAAGTTGCGGGCGAAGAAATGCATGTGGGCGTTGTAGGCAAACAAGATTATGATTTTTTGCTCAAATATTTAAAGACCCTGGGAGAAGTGCGGATTCTGTCCAATCCAAAACTGGCGGTTACGAATAATCAGGAAGCCCGTATCCATGTTGGTGAACGCCAAGCTTATATTACTACGACAACAACCGCCGGCCAGACAACGACGACCGTTGTGGAACAAGTTACTTATATGGATGTAGGACTGCAGTTATTCATAACCCCGATAATAAATGACGAAGGGTATGTGACTTTAAATATTAAACCGGAAGTAAGCAGTATAATCGGTACTGTGATAACGGGGCAGAACAATAAGATTCCCATAGTCGATACCTCTACGGCGGAGACCACCGTCTTGTTAAAGGACGGTGCGACCGTAGCGATTGGAGGCCTGCGGCGGCAAAATCAAACAATGGATTCCAGGCGCATCCCGATTTTGAGCCGAATTCCGCTGTTGGGGACACTGTTTAAAAGCGAAAGCAAAGGTTCGGCCCGCACCGAACTGCTTATCTTGGTTACCGCTCATATCATCGAGGGAGATGAGTTGGCGACGGGGTTTGGGCCGGATATCGGTCAAAGTGCCGAGAAAAAATATCAGGATTACAAAGCGGTTACGCATGAATCGGACTTGACGGTATACGAAGAAAAGCATAAACTGGAAGAAAAAACGTTTCAGCCGTATCCCGAGCATACGCGGGATGAAAAATATTACCCGGATATAAAACCTTTAAAAGATGAATAAGAAAAGAATAGTTTATAGTGGTTTGTTGACTATTATTGTTTGGGCGTTTGGCTTTAATTTTTATGCCCAGGCCCAGTCTGCTTCCGAATATCAGAAGCTTAAGGAAGAATATGACCAGTTGAAAAAAGAATACGAACACATAACGCACGACCGCGATAATCTCCGGGCCCAGGCGCAATATCTTTTGAAATACAAAGAAGAAATAATAAGCGCGCAAAAAGAAAAGGAAAAGATAGACGCAGAACGCGCTCAGTGGGATATGGAAAGGGAAACGCTTAAGGGCATGCTCAAGAAAGCCGAAGCGGACAAGGAGCTGTTAAAAGCCCAAATGGAAGATATGGGCATAGTCAAGTTTAAAATGGAAGAGGAAAAAGAAGAAATCAAAAAAACTTTGTCAAAAGCGAAAGCAAGATATATAATCATAGATGACTTAAAAAGCAGAATTAACGATTTGCAGGCAGAAAACAGGCGTTTAATCGAAGACAACAGGCGTTGGGAGAAGCAGGCAAACAAGGCTGATGACCGCCTGGAAGAGGCAAAGCTGAAATCTAATATTCTGCGCGGCCAGATAAGGCAGTTGAAGGTAAAGTATAATGATGCGCTCAGGCAGAATGGAATTCTGGTTAAAAAATTGGAAGATCAGCCGCGCGAGTATGCCGAAATTTCCCGCGAAAATAAAGTTTTAATAAAACGCACGGCTTTAATGCACTATAACCTGGGGGTATTTTATACTAAAAACAAAGAATATGCCCGGGCGGCGGCCGAGTTTGAGAAAACGATAGAACTTAATCCGGAAGACACTTACGCATATTTTAATTTAGGCTATATATATGCAGAATATTATGTGGACCGGCCCAAAGCTATCGATTATTTCAAAAAATATTTAGATTTAGCGAAGAAAGATGATAAGGATGTTGACTGGGTGAAAAAATATATTGTTACGTGGCAGACCTGGGAAGGTAAAGACGCGTTAAAATAAAATCAAAAGTGTTTTGGAAGGAGGAGAAAACGTGAAGAAAGCAGTGATTTTTGTACTTGTATGTATAAGCGTTATAGTTTTTGGTTTAGAAAATGGGTATGCTTTTCTCTGGGGCAAGAAAAAAGAAGAAACTAAAAAGGAAGAAAAAACAGTTCAAAAACAGAAAGAGATTAAAAAAGAATTGGAAAATAAAGAAAAACCAGCGCTAAAACCTACAATTTCGGCCGCGGACGCGGAGAAAGCCAGACTTGTGCGCGAGAAAAAACGCAAGGAGATGAATAACACCATCTGGGATATCGATTATATCCCGATAAGCGGCAAGGGCAAGACGACATCGGATTTGTTGACGTTTGAAAATAACCGTTTTAGCGCGAAAACATTTTTGGATAAAGGATTTAACCAGACCAATTACACCATTACGATTACCGCAGACGGCAAGACCGTTTGGGAGACGATGCAAACCGCGGAAAAGAGCGGGATGGCTTTTTGGCGCGGCGAGCTCGATCCGGACATGAGCGTGATGCAGGGGATAGTAAGCCATCATAAGCCGGATGGAAAAACAGAGGATTTTTCGTTTGCCAGTAAGAGCAAGAAGGCAATTACTAAAGAATAACTTAGGCGCAGTACATATTTATTTTAAAAATCAATCAAAATAAAAATGCTGAAAATATCTGATATTTTAAAAAAATCCAAAACGAAACAGAATAAAAAGGAAAAAGCGGCAGAAAATGGACGGACCGAAGGGAAAAATCCGACCCCAGAAACCTTACCCCGCAGGCAAATAGACAAAGACGCAGAAAAAGCGCATGAACCCGTCAAACACGCTGCTTCGGCTGAAGAAGTTGAAGGTTCGGATCAATTAATATCGCTAAATAAAGAGATTGTCGATATCTACCGCAACGCAATAGAAGTAACAAAAGATATCATGTCTTCTTTTGGCGATGGGAAGTCAAAACTGATTCAGCACGCTAGCGAGGTAGTTGAGGAAATAATCGGGGTTTTAAGAAATGACGCGAACAAGTTTATGCTGCTTTTTTATCAGGAATACTTTGCGGAAAAAGGATACCTTTATCAGCATGCGGTAAATGTGTGTATACTGTCTTTGAGAATCGGCATGCGATCGGATTACGACCATAAGCGGCTTGCGCTATTAGGCCTTGCCGCTTTGCTTCATGATATTGGCTTGCCCAAATTCGACCGGATTATCAGCCAACCTCGCAGATTTGATGAACAGGATTATGAAGAGGTAAAAAAACATCCGTTGGTCGGCCAGGACGTTTTAAAGAAATTTGCCGAAAATATCGACCTCGAGATTTTTGAAGTTATCCGCCAGGAACATGAACGGCTTAACGGTACAGGATATCCGTACGGTTTAAAGGCGGATGCGATTTCGGAATACGCGAAAATTATCGGCCTAGTCGATACTTATGAGGCAATGGTGCATTCGCGGCCTTACCGCTCGCGGCTTGAAGGCATGGAAGCGATGAAAGAATTAGTAAAACAAAAAGATGCTTTTGACCGCAACTTCTTAAAACATTTAATAAATGATATGGGGATATTTTGTGTCGGGCTTTTTGTTGAGCTGAACACCAAGGAAATCGGAGTTGTCGCAAAACAAAATATTAAAATGCCGTTAAGGCCGCTGGTTAACATTACTCATGACGCCGAAGGGCATAAATTAGAAAAACAGAAAATTGTCGATTTGGCCAGGAATTGTTCAATTTACATAAAAAATACGGTTTCAATCCAAGATCTCAAGTAATGGCTAAGGGCACACAACAGTTAAATAAAATTCTTATAATCGGCGTCCTGGTTCTATTTATAGCCGTCCTTTTAATCATTTTCCGCTTAATTAGCGTGCATAAGCGAAGCAATGCCTTAAACTCTCAAAATGTCATGTTATTCGCGGAGAAAATTAAATTGGAAAAAGAACTGGCCAGAGAAACGCAAGTGTGGACAGCAGAAAAATCAAATTTAATAAGGGAGCTTGTTGAATTAAAAGACGTAAAGAGTATCAAAGCAGCATTAGATAACGCCAGAGAGAAGTTAGCTGGTTTAACCGGAGAATATGAGAGTATAAATAAAGAAAAAGAGGCGTTGCAGGAAAAAAATAGAAGTTTAAACAGCCGGGTCGACAGCATATCAAAAGAGTTCAGCAAGAACCTGGAAGAGTTAAAGACCGCAAAGAAAGAATTGGGAGCTGCCAAAAGCGGTTCGTTGATGCGCGAATATCAGGCTAAATACACAAAGACAGAAGCACTGCTGAAGAAAAAAGAAGAAGAGATTGTGAAATTAAAAGAGAAACTAAAAAATTCTGAAACCGATTCTGAAAACACAAGGAAAGAAAATATTAACCTGCAAAGACAAATTTCCGGCTTGGAAAAAGAACGGGATATGTTAAAGCAGAATTTAGAGCGTGTTCAGCAAAAGCTTGAGCCTGTAACCATATCGAAAAGCAAAATTCGGGAGCTTGAAACCCGCCTGTCCGATAACAATAAAAAATACGCTTTGCTCAAAAAAGATTTGGAAAAAGCAATCAAAGAACGTGGTTCTCTTGAAGGGCGCTTGCAGCAGGCGCAGCAGCTTTTAACTTTATTGCAGAAACAAGCCAGGGAGGAACTGGGTGCGGCGAAGGAAAAATTAGCCAAGTACGAACAGTTAAAAGCGGATAAAGAAAGATTAGAGCAGGCACTTGTCCAGCTTGAGCAGGATAGAAGAAGCGATACGGGAAAGACGGAAGAGCTAAGAATCAAGCTTGATACCGTGCTAAATCAGCTTGGGCAAAAAGAAAATGAAGTTACGGCTTTAAGGTCAGACATTAGTTCTTTGCAAACAGAAAGAATGCAATTATCCGGACAATCCGGCGAGCGTCTCTCGCGGGCTCAAAAAAAATCAAGGTCTTCGGATATGCAATTGAATCAGGGGCAGAATGTTGAGATAAATCAGATGGGGGAGACATCAGAAGGAATGCAGAACAAACTCAATAGGGCCTATGCGTTATATGATACCGCTAAATCACAGGTGGTTAAAATTTCTGAGCTGCTTATGCATAAAGAGCTTGAGCTGGAAAAATCAAAAAATACAATTGAAAAACTGCAGGAGAAAGCGGGAAATATTCCTGATTTAGAAGCCAAGATGGAATTTTTAAATAAAACAATTCTGGAAAAAGAAAAGAAAGTAGAAGAGCAGACAGGTCAAATTGCTCAACTTAGTAAAAGCAAGGCGGATCTCGAGGAGCGGCTTAATGAGCAACTTGAGAGGCATGATAATGTCGATTCTCTGTATAAGAATTTAAAAAGCCAGGTAATTCAGATGGCGGATTTATTGGCGCAGAGAGAATTGGATCTGGATAATAAAAATACAGAAATTTTGAATCTGCGCAGCGAAACCACGCGGTTAGAAGCAGACCTGCGGATCGGCAAAACAACGCTTGAGGAAGCGAAAGTTCGCCAGCGCCGGACATTAGAAGATTTAAGACGCGCGACAAATTTAAACGCGACATTACAGGAAAAATTAATAAACTTATATAAAGCTGAAACTTGGGATTCCGAGTTTGAGGCGGATCCAAAATCCAGCGAAGATAAAGAAAAGGCAGAACAGTTAAAGCAAAAGCTTGAATTGTTGCTGGATAAATAAGTACGCGCAAATGGAGAGGGCATGCGAGTAAAGTCAAAAAAAATTAAATTCATTTTATTTTTTATAATTTTTTCCCACTTTTTCACCTATACTGGCGCTTTTGCTAAAACCGATGACTATAAACTGCAGGTGGATAAACATTATCAAACCGGATTAATTTTCTACAACGAAGGCCGGTATGCCGAGGCCGAAGAAGAATTTCAGATGGCAATGGAAATAATTAAACAATCAGAAAAGGCCGAAGCTGCGCCTGGGGCAGATAAAAAGCAAGCATCTCAGCCCGATATGAAGATAAAGCAGGATAGTTTTGAGTATGTGATTGGAGAAGGGGATAACCTATTGATTAAGGTCTGGCAAAATCCCGATCTTGATTCTGAAGTGATTGTTCGTCCGGACGGGATGGTTTCTTTTCCGCTGGTCGGCGATATAAAGGTTATAGGACTTAAGGTGAGTGAATTCCGGATGGATCTAGCGGAAGTGTTGAAAGAATATGTAAGGATGCCGCAGGTTTCGGTTTCTCTAACCAAAATCGGCGGCAGAAGGATAATTATTTTAGGCCAGGTAAAGTCTCCCGGGATTTATTCGGTAACGGGCAGACGCACAATCTTGGAAGCTATCGGATTAGCCGGGGGGTTTACCGAGGATGCGGTTGCAAACAGCGTAATTCTCGTAAAAGGCGGTTTTGTTAACCCCGACGCAAAAAGATTAGATTTAAATAAGGCATTGAAAAAAGGCGATTTAAAAGATAATGTGTTATTGGAATCCGAAGACATTATATACGTGCCGCGGCGTTTTATTGCTGACATAAATTACTTCCTGAAGCTGATTCTGGACCCTTTATCGCGCGGGCTTTACTCTGTAAAAGAAATTCGTGATTGGTAAGATAAAAATCCATCCGCACGCTTTGCTTAAGGTAGCCGGATAACAAGCCGGGCATATGTTATCTCAGCATACGATAAAATTATCCGCACCGGTTAATTAAAGAAGGGCTGTTAAAATATTATGAAGAATGTCAGTTTTCAAAGCAAGAATGTTGCGGGTTATGTGTCTTCTCAGGAGTTAAAGTCGGTTTTCTCCGTGATAAAACTTATCCACGAAGCGCTTATAAAAAAAGAATGCCCGGGTAATGACTCTATTGGCTGGTTAAACGTCGATTCAACAATAAATAAAGAGCTGGTAAAAGATATCGACGAGACCGCAAAAGATATCAGAAAGAACTGCGATGTTTTTCTTTCGCTCGGTATCGGCGGTTCCTACCTGGGCGCAAAGGCGGCCGTAGAATTTTTAAAGCCCAATTTTTTTAATGAATTTAAAAATGAACGGCCGAAAATATATTTTGCCGGCCAAAATTTAAGCGCGGATTACCTGAGTGATTTATTAAAATTAATACGGGGCAGGCGTATAATTGTAAACGTGATTTCCAAATCCGGCACGACCACCGAAACAGCGGCAACCTTTAGGGTGATAAAAAAGTATTTAGAGACTTTATACGGCAAAAAGAAAGTGAAAGATAAGATTATCTGCACTACGGATAAAAGGGAAGGCGCTCTAAGGCGCATGGCCAAAGAGCAAGGCTATAAAAGTTTCCCGATTCCGGATGATATCGGAGGCAGATTTTCTGTGCTTACCGCTGTCGGGCTTTTACCGATTGCCTGTGCGGGTATTGATATAAAAGGGCTTTTAGAGGGGGCGGCGGATTTTGAAAAGAAGTGTAATATTTTAAATTTAGAGCAAAATCCGGCTTATAAATATGCCGCGATACGCCATGTCTTGCGGACAAAAGGCAAAACAATAGAGATCCTTTCCTGTTTGCAGCCCTCATTACGCTATGTTGCCGAGTGGTGGAAGCAGTTATTTGGCGAGAGTGAAGGAAAGAAGGGGAAAGGGATATTTCCGGTTTCCTGCGAATTCAGTACCGACCTGCATTCCTTAGGGCAGATGATCCAAGAAGGACGCCGCAATCTATTTGAGACTTTTTTAATCGTGGACAACTTAAATGCTAAAATTAGTATTCCCCGGGATAAAGCGAATCTTGATGGCTTAAATTATTTAGCCGGCCGTGATATTGAATACATAAATAATACGGCATATCAGGCCAGTGCCAGCGCGCATTACGAAGGCGGCGTGCCAAACATGACGGTGTCTATTCCCAAACGTACGCCGCGCTACTTAGGGCAGTTGTTTTACTTTTTTGAAAAGACCACAGCTATTTCCGGCCTTTTGTTAGGTGTGAATCCTTTTGACCAGCCGGGAGTCGAGGCCTATAAGAAGAAAATGTTTAAACTTCTGGGCAAACCGAAGAAATAGATTGTAACCCCCCCCCGTAAGAGGGTGTCCCCGGAGGGGATTACGACTCACTCATAATCTATTACTCATAACTCTTTCTTTCCCGCCACGTTAAGCAAACACTAAATATTCTGCGCACCTGAACTTTTTTAACCATAAATTCTTAACTCTTTTGTTTTCAATATATTAGCAAAGCAATTTTTCTTTAGGTTTTATTGGCAAAAACGATTGGGATATGGTAAACTTTAAAACCTTTCTTATTTCCTGGATAAAGACGTAACGTTATTTATGATAAAAAGTTATGATTTAAATTAAAATTAAATGAGAAAGCTTATAAAATGAGAAAACACCGGGGAATTTTTAGAGTTTGTATTATTTTATCCATCCAAATGTTTTTATTGATGGATTGCGCTATCTGCGCAGATGCGTATGCCTTATTTAATGCGCGAAGGCCGGCAAATGGAAATATCTCGCCGCATATCAATATAAGCGCCGAATTGTTTCGACAGACTTATCATAATTTATATAATAACCAGCCGGACTTATTTGTTCAAAGCGGTTATGCGCAATTAATCCCATCGGACAGCCGAGCTTTTTTAGATTTCGACGGTAGTGATGTTATCAACATTTTTCGAAAAACAAATAATATCACCAAAGAAAAAGAAAAAGTGGCGATTGTAGAATTGACAAAACATAACTTGGATAAAATCCAAAAATATTTTAAGAAAAACGGCGAAGATGAATATTGGCGGAAAAAAACCCATTATTATGAGTTTTTTTCGTATTATACGGAAAGAACACGCATTTATCGCGATATGATCATATTCATCGCTATTTCTGAAAAAGGCATTGTAGAAGGATTTATTATGGCCGGTTATGCCAAAGATAATAAATACAAGCTTGGCTCCGAAGGAATTAAATATGACGATTATACCTTTTGCGGGACATCGACTCAGGTTGCTCCCTGGAATTTGACGGTTAACGGCTTAGACGATGCAAGGGATGAAGTTGTTTTGTTGCATCAAGAAAAATTTTCCGGTATTGGGACGGATTTAAGTGCGACATTGATAGATTATGCTTTTAAAACACGGGATAATAGGCGAGTGGAAGATGATCTTGTACTAAGAACTGGCGTGCCGGATACATGGAGAGGCGTAAGGCATGCCCAATACCTGACAAGGTATAACGGTCCTGAATATGGCGCAGTAGAATTACGTCGGAATTTTTATCTGCCGGTAAGGAGCGCTTTAAAATTCAAAATATATAATCTGCTGAAATTTTATTGCCAAAAATTTTGTACCGCGAAAGAAATTTGGGAATTTTCCGGGCTAAAAAGTTGGGGTTATCCGCTCGCGTATCTTTATAACGGAGAAAACGGCCTTCTGGATGAGATGGTTGAAGATGAAAAAGAAGAAAACAGGATTTATGAGGTTATTGATAAAAAAGGAGAGATAGCTTTTACGGCAGATTTTTCGCCGGAACTTGAGGAGCATATATATAAAACGTTATTGCCCGAGGGAATTCCTACCTTTGAAAATGATGCCATAAGCATAGACATGGGTATGGGTGGAGAGTTTATCCGTGATATCAGGCCGGTTTTAATAACAGAAAAAAGTGTTTATTATAACTTTTTCCTTGTTCCAATCTTATTAAATAATATTTTTGTGAGAAAAGGAGAAAAACTTCTTGATTTCGGCACCGGGACAGGGGTTATAGCAATATCCGCAATTAAAAGGGGGGCGGGATATGTTTTAGCTTTAGACAATCATGACGCATCTGTGGCCCTGGCAAAACGCAACCGGGAAAAATTTGGAATTGACCCTAAAATAATGGAAGTTATTAAAAGCGATGGTTATCGTAATGTCCCGCAAGATAAGAAATTTGATACCATTGTTTCTTTCCCTACGGTGCCGCCGGCAGGGAATGTGGACAAGAATGATACGCGGCTGTATGACCGAGATGGGAAATTTATAAAAATGATTTTAGCCGGAGCAAAAGGGCGTTTATTGCCCGGCGGCAAAGTTATTATTATGTATCCGGACAATCCCTCGGCTATTGAGAACATTAAAAGATTAGGGGCAAAATATGGATTGATAATTACCAGGCGCGTAAAATGGGGGGCAGAAGATGACTTGCAAAGAAGTTATCGGAAGAGCGAATTTGCAAAAGTGGGCATTGCGGAGGCAGATGCCATACGAACCGATATCGCTAAAGAGGGATTTTATACCTGGTCAGTTTTTACTTTTGAGATGATAGAGGATTTTAAGGGTTATTCTAAAACATCGCCGTTCAGGGAAGATAAATCTATTTTGCCGGTGCGCAATAGCCTTGGATATTCATTCGGCGAAGTAAAGAAAAGATTAAAAACAAAATATCCGGAACAAGAAATGGAGGTATGGGATTTTAAAAAAGATAAAAGCAGAAAAATAGATATCTGGGCGCTAGTCGAAAGTTATTTGGACCGGGACGCTTGGGAATTCTATTCAGATGAAGATTTTGAAGAATCAAAAAGAATCGCGCGATTGAGTGATAGGGATTTAAGAGGCGAAATAAACGCGCTTTTAGCAGAGAGGATGGCATATGTTCACGGAGATATATCGCAGTGGTTAGTGGATGATATTAACGATGAAGGAATTTCTCAGTTGGAGAGGCGGATAAGAAAGTTGGATGAGGCGATAATTTGCGAGATGTATAAAAAGGCGAATCAACAACCAAATTATTCGGAAGCAAAATTGGAAGAATATAGAGAAAGAAGAAGCTATATCAAGGAATACAATAGATACATGCGCGAGATTATTTATCGCTGGAACTTGCCGAACCGGCCGAGTGCGGAGCAGTTGGAATTGAATATGCCGAAAATACAAATGTTGTCAATTTTTCCTGCTGTAGTTTTTATGGAGCAGGCGATATAACTATAAATTACAAATTATAAATTACAAATGCAGATAAAGAAGAACAAACAAATAAATATGGTTTTTAGGATAACGGTGTTTGTACTCATCCAGGCATTTTTATTATGGGAGTGCGGGTTTTGCACAAATGCTCCGACCAGCACTTTAGCGCCGGCAGTGAATATCCAACAGAAAATATTTCAACAGGAGTATTTTACTCTCTTGACGTCTTTTTCCGAACCTGTGGTGTTGTTGGATAAAACGCTCGAAGTCAAAAAGCGTGCTTTATATAGCGATGTTAATGGGTTCAGGACAGTCATAATCGACTCGCCGCTTACGGCAGCATATTTTAAGAACCTTATCGCGAATACCCCCGCGGATGTAATGCCGCTTCCTTGGTCTACAGATGAAATCAAAAAATTTGCCGCATATTTACCCTCCGTTGTCCATAAACTCAGCGAGAATATTGGTAAAGAAAAATTATTTGAATTAACCGGTATTGACGGCATATCTGATGAAGATAAAATCTTAAGGTCGATTTTTCAATTGCAGACGGAATTATCACAAAGAATAGCTACAATGGATTCTTTTATCGTGGAAGGGAGAGGTAATTACAAGTCATATTTAAATAAAATATATGTTTATAATAGGATAACAGCGATGTTTATCGCTCTGGGGTTACTGGAAAGATCAAAAGCGCAGTTTATGTCTTATAAATTTTCTAAAGACATGCGGGTGGATATTCTTATAGAAATTAAGCAGCGTTTACTTAATTATTTGGAAATATTGCCGCTGGCATTCCACGAACCGCAAATGAGAACTGTTCGGGCTGCATTGACCGCAGAAGAGAAGATGAGGCATGGATACATAGATTGGTTAAAGGAAACATTAGGCGATAATTTAAAAGCAGTTGTTCTTTACGGTTCAGCGGCTAGGGAAGAGGAAGATTTTGATGATTTTGATAATTATATCGTTGTAAAAGATATAAAAGAAGCATATAAACTATTAAAAGGCGTGGCGCTTAGGTATAAAGACGGGAAGGTACTGGTAAGAGGAAAAACCGGCAAAGAAATATCCCTGAATATTATCCCGGAAGCTGTTTTTGCTAAAATTTTTCATTTTAACGCGGTGTGCGATAGAAATATTGATCATTGCAAAGTTCTTTATGGTTCTACAGATATCTATGATATAACAAAAGAGGAAATATTAGAACGCAGTATCAGCAGTGTATATTTAAGATTGAAGACATTGAGGTCGGCAGCGGTGTGGATAGCTCGTTCTCCGAGTGAAGTCATTGGTAAAAGCGCTCTTTTCAAGTATTTCGTAAAAAACACGCAATTTATAATGAATATATGCATTAATTGCCTTGAAGGATTGAGGATCATTTCAAAAGAGGAAATCAAAACACGTCTTAATGCCTTGGGGATAGAATTATTCGAATATAAAACCGATTTCGAATATATATCGCAGGCAATGATACAAACAGCCGTGGATTCTTCCTGGATCCATGACAAATATTTAAAAGACAGAAAGCCGGATTTGTCTTTTTTGGACTTTAACGCCATTGACCCGCGCATTCGAACAGCGATGTTAAGAGCTCTTCGGCAGAATAAAAATCAAAAAAAGCGTTTTGTTGCCGATGAAGCTGTAAGAGAAAATAACGCGATTCAAAAGCCGTCTAGGCAAAACTTGGCGGAGTTTGAAGCGGCGTTGGACAAAACCGTTACTTTAATTCGTAAAACATTGGTCAAGGCCGCGGACAGATTACACGCGTATAAAATAAAATATGGTCTTATCAGCCAGAATACGGCAAAATCTAAAAACCCGCTTTCCTATAAAGCCCTTTACGGTTATTCCGACTTTATGCCGCATGCGGTTGGGCAGCTGCTGGATTCTTTACTGAAAGAAAAAAACAAATCTTTCTGGATACGCACACATTCAGTCCACCGCTTATTTGGGAGCCGGTGGATGCACGCGTTTGTCGTCGTAAATTCTCAGGGCAAAAATTACCTGATTGATCCGGTATTTATACAATTTTTTGACCCGGAGCGTACCGAGCCGGATCAGATCGGCTATCCCGGGCATCTTTTAAGAGAAGCCGCAGACGCCGGCCGCTACGACTGGCTTATCTTTGCGAGAGAGTTGCTGGCAAAAGGCTATATTGAACTTACCGACGAGGTTGCTGATATGTACGGACGTATTTTAAGCGGAGATATATCCGGAAATAAAAAGTTTACCAGCAAAGATTTCTTTGTTGGTTCAACTTTGCAAGGCGGGCAGCTGTTGCCGCTTGAGACAGAAAGGTTTTTCACGGGGCTAGATTCCGCGTTGTTTTTAAATGCTGTGGATATGGAGTTGCCGGTTCAGGCGGCACGAGATGAAGTGCTTCCTTTTTCACCGGGGATTAAACCTTTACCCTCCGTCTCAGACAAATTTTCTTATTATGCGGTTAACCAATCAATATAGTAAAAAATATATTTTTTCTCTTGACATACCACACATTTGTGTGGTACAAATATAAATAGCCAATAATTAAATCACAAGGTTCAAAGATAGAGCAGAATATAAGAGAAAGGTAAGATGATGCTGACTAAAAAACAAAATGACGTATTGATGTTTATCCGGCAGAGAATTCGCCAGGGCCTGCCGCCGACTATCCGGGAGATAGCAGATGAATTCCGGTTTGGCTCTACCGGCACGGTGCGGGATTATTTGAAGGCCTTGGTAAAGAAGGGTTTTATCGCGCTTTGTGAGAAAAAGTCGCGGGCAATCGAGTTAACCGAAAAAGCCATGCTGAATATTCCTATTTTAGGAAGGGTGCCTGCGGGAGTACCGGTTTTGGCGGTGGAAAACGTTGAGGATTATTTCAACGTGGATAAATTATTTAGCCAGAAGGATGATTTGTTTTTCCTTCGGGTCCATGGCGACAGCATGATCGGAGCGGGGATTATGCCGGATGATTTGGTCCTGGTCAAAAAGCAGTCCTGCGCCCAGGACCGGGATATTGTTGTTTGCCGGGTGGATGAAGAAGAGATTACCGTAAAAATTCTGCGCAATCGGGAAAACCGGTTTTTCCTTGAACCGGCAAACAAAAATTATTCGATAATTCCCTTAAACGAACATTCTCAGATAGTTGGTAAAGTGATTACGGCTATCCGGCGCTATATTTAGTCCTGGTGCTTGGTATAATCTCTACTTTTTCGAAAGGCAAACCTGTTTTGCAAAAAAAAAAACAACAGGCGCATTGGGCTTTTGACTTTTTTAAAAAAGGGAGTATAATTGATAAATATCAACAGGGCTTGATTCGACAATAAAATAGAGGTAAATTCACACTGATCACTTATGTCGCGGTTGCTCCATAAGTGATATGTTCATTTAGGAGGTGAGTTATGGAAATTAGCGTGAAGAAACCGACGCCGGAAGAACTGGATGAACTGGGCATCAAGAATTGGAGCCCGTGGGAATGCGATATCAGTATTTTTGACTGGGAATATTCGGATAGAGAAACGGCTTATGTTTACGCGGGCAAAGTTAAGGTTAGGACGGATAGTGGCGAAGTTAGCATTGAGAAGGGAGATCTGGTTACTTTCCCCAAAGGTCTTAAGTGCACTTGGAAGGTGGAAAAGCCGCTTCGTAAAGTTTATAAGTTTGGATGATTAAAGCCGCATCCCATATTTTCTAAACAGATAAAATGCTGAAAAAATATATTCTTCCCATTTGCTGCATGCTATCCCTGGTTTTTTTTAATTTCAGCGCGGATAATGCCTCTGCGAAGGATATAAAGGCCGATTCTTACGAGCCGCCGTTTGAGATGTATGGCATAGCTAAGGGGATAGAAAATAATAATTTAATCGTCCAGATCCCCTATATTAATAAAGAAATAATTGTGATCGTCCTGCCCCAGACTTTAATTTTAAACCGCATCGATGACAATAAAAAACCGCTTAAACTCCAGGATATAAAAGTTGATGATTTATTGGTTATCAAGGGAGTTATGGGTGAGGGAAAATTTTTCGGCCGAGAGATATCTTTTCTTTCCACAGATTAGCACTGTTTTTTAATCGCCCCGCGTTTGCAGGCAGACAGTCCTGCTCGTTTTTCCTCCCATAGGGTCGGCGCAAAACTTGCTTCAAATCCTACCAGCGTGACCGAAGGTCACACTTTTTTTAGCCGTGCCGTAAGGCACACAATTTTAGGGGAATATTATTTTTAAGAAAAAGGGGGACAATATTCCCTCTTTTTCTTGACTAAGGGGTTATTTACCTCTGGGAAGGGGGTAACAGTAAAACGCCGCTAGGGGGAAACTGCGTTTCCTCCTGCGGAATAAAAAATCTTTTCTTGTTTAAATTAAGAAGAAGATTTTTTATGGTGCCGAAGGTGGGATTTGCCTACTACACTCACAACGTCGTGTTGTTCGCTGCGTAGGCTCCCCTGCGTTCACTAAATTTGCCATCCCGGCAAATTTGAGCTCCCATAGGGTCGCTCCGTTCACTCCACTTCAAATCCCGGTGGGGTTAAATTTTAATGCCGAAGGTGGGATTTGAACCCACAAGGCCTTACGGCCACTACGCCCTGAACGTAGCGCGTATGCCAGTTCCGCCACTTCGGCATGAGAGGGTTTTATTGTACTATTGCGGGGATGAAAAATCAAATCAAAACTTATTTTTGTAAATTAAAGCGGAAACGTTCTCTGGTAGCAAGGTGTGTTGTTGAATCAAATGGTAATTTGAAACTAGATCAGCATCTAAAGAGTAATCTTTATCCTTTAAAATCACCAGAAAATCATTATCGGCCTTTTGGACAATAGCTTTAGAAATGTTCCAATGCAAATTGATAGAAGTGTTGGGATTTTTAAATATTTTAAGTAAAAGGCAAAAATAACTGGTGAGATCATTATACCAATTAGGTGAAAATCTAGTGGCTGATAATATAATATCAAAAACTTCTACTCTTACCGGTTTATTTTCGTTTTTCTTATTTTCGATGAGTTGCATTATATCGAAAGCGACTTGTTTGTGGTTGGTTGGTATAGGGATAGATGCATTTATCCATTCAAAAATGGAACATAAGGGAGGTTTTTTGTCCGGATTTAAGTAATAAGAGCAAATAAAAAACTGTATAATACAAGCAAAACAGATTAAGAAATAGATGATTTTTTTTACGTTTAGATGTTTTATGGTTTCTATCCCCACGGCAGTTATAATCGCGGCTGCAGGCAAAACCGGTGCATAAAAACGGCCCCATTTTCTCTCAAACAACGTCAAGATGATATAGGGGATTGCTATCCACAGCAATAATAAAAGTTTATTTTTACAGCCTTTATTTTTAAAGAATAAAAACAGGCTAATTAAAAATATTAGCGCAAGGGGTAAGCCGGTAGAGTCAACGAACCGCAAAGGATAAAAGAAAAGCGTTTTTAAATTTATACCGCGTTCAGCTATTTGTGTGCAAGGGCAATAATCATCCGGCGCAGCAAAAATAAACAGTTCAGTTCTGGCATTATCCGCATTGCCGATAAAAGTTCCGTTGCGCGTGGTAAGGTTATTAAAAATTTCCGCTCTGATTTTTTGATAGTCTTGTGTTAACACATTAAAATTGGGGTACGTAAAAATAAAAGAAGATAACATTATTAATACGCAAAGAGATAGATTGACCGATCTGTTTAAAAGCAGATTATCCCTGTTTTTTATTATTATCAGAAACGCGTATATAAATATCGGGATAAAAAATACGATATAAAGCGGTTGAATGATTATGCCAAAAAAAGCACAGGCGCCTAGAAGCACCGAAAAAAATGTACGCCGGAAATAGTTTGTTTTTAACAAGCAGTAATAGGATAAGGTTGTCATGGGCAGCAACATTACTACGGGCGTGAGTTTTCTAAAGATGCCGTATGTCATGGGATAAAACGCGATAAGAAAAGCGGCAATAATTCCGATTTTTTTACCGCCGATAGTTTTGGCAATAAGATAAGTAGCTAAGATTAGAATAGCTAAAAAGATGATGTTGACATATTCTATGCGGAAGAACGATAAATTAAATAATGTCGCGAAAAATACGGAGAATGCAGCAAAAACACTGTTGATTTTATCGAGAACAGGCTTATTTAATTCATCGAACCAGAAGGGGTATTTTGTTAGGTTAAACAGCCTTTGCGGATATGTGCTGTTTGCGGGATTAATCTGCTCATATATTTCAAAAGCACGTTCTAAGTGAAACACTACTTCACAGCCAATGTTTTTTTTGCCGTCGACGGATAACCAAACGATATTATTTATAAGGTGAAACAACACTAAGAACAATAATAAGGTAGCTAAGGTTATTTTTTTAAACGGCATAGGTTAATTCTATCAGAAGTTTAAGAAGTTTCAAGTAGTAACTTTTAGCCTATTTTACCTGTTTGCATATAGGGAGAGTTTGTGTTAAAATAAATTCCGCTTATACCAACCATTTATGAAAGCGAGGTAATATTTATCCATGCGCGAAGAATTAATAGGTAAATTGGAAAAACTGAAAGTTCAATTCGAAAAACTAAGGGGGTATCTTTGACCTCGCTTCAAATCTTGCCGAGATAAAAAAACTTGAAACGCAGATGTCCCAGTCGGGATTTTGGGATAGCCCGGACCAGGCAAACAGGACCATTCAGAGTTTAAAAGATATAAAGCGTAAAATCGAGCCATTTCGAAAACTTGAATTAGATCTTAAAAATATCGAAGAACTTATTCAGTTATCTCAAGCGGAAGATGCCGATATTTTGGGGCAGATAAACAGCGAGCTTGCCGGGATAGAAGAAAATCTAAATAAACTCGAAATAGAACTTTTGCTTTCGGGGCGGGAAGACCACACGAGTGCATTTTTAAGCATTCACGCCGGAGCCGGCGGTACGGAATCCTGCGATTGGGTAAGTATGCTTTTTCGCATGTATACGCGTTGGGCGGAAAGCAACGGATTTGGTCTTCAGGTGATAGACTTTCTGCCCGGAGAGGAAGCCGGGGTAAAAAGCGTTACCATGCTTATAAAAGGCGATTATGTCTATGGGCAATTACAAGGGGAAAATGGCGTGCATCGGCTTGTACGCATTTCTCCGTTTGACGCGAATAAACGCCGCCATACGTCTTTTGCTTCGGTAGAGGTTCTGCCGGAGATCGTCCAGGAAATCAAAATTGAAATAAACGAAGCGGATTTGAGGATAGACGTATACCGTTCAAGCGGCGCGGGAGGCCAGCATGTTAATACCACGGATTCTGCGGTACGGATTACGCATCTATCTACCGGGATTGTAGTACAATGCCAAAATGAACGTTCTCAGATTAAAAACCGCGTTATGGCGATGAAAATGTTAAAGTCCAAGCTCTATGAACTTAAACTTGAAAAAAGGCGCCAAGAAGAAGAAAAACAAAACCAGACTAAGCGAAAAATCGAATGGGGCAGCCAGATACGCTCTTATGTGATGCACCCATATTCTATGGTTAAAGATCATAGAACGGGTGTCGAGACCGGCAACGTTACCGCGGTTATGGACGGAAGGTTAGATGCTTTCTTGGAAGGGTATTTGAGATGGCAAAGAGGGAAAATATAAAATTAGCAACGAACAATTGATAATTTAAAAGCATGCAAGGTTTATCTGAAGAAAAATATATTTATACTGTATCCGAAATCACCCGGGATATTCGTAAAATACTTGAAGACAGCTTCCCAAACGTCTGGGTAGAAGGTGAAATTTCCACGCTCAGGCTGCCGCATTCCGGGCATATTTATTTTACGCTCAAAGATGAAAAAGCGCAGTTAAAATGCGTATTCTTCCGTGCCGATAATAACAAACTTAATTTCAAACTTGAAGAAGGAATTGCCTGTTGCATCTTTGGCCGGGTCAGTGTATACGAACAGGGAGGGCAGTATCAGCTGTATGTAAAAAAAATTGAGCCAAAAGGCAAAGGCGCCCTACAACTCGCGTTTGAACAGCTCAAGAAAAAGCTTACCGCAGAAGGGCTGTTTGATATTGCAAGAAAGCGCCCTATCCCGTTTCTGCCGCAAAAAATCGGTATTGTTACCTCAGCTACCGGCGCGGCAATACGCGATATTCTGCAGGTTATCAACCGTCGTTACGCAAACGTGCATGTGGTTATCAGGCACGCACAGGTTCAGGGCCAGGCCGCAGCTGAAGACGTTGCTCAAGGTATAAGCGATTTAAATAAATTTAAGGATGTCGATGTTATCATCGTGGCCAGGGGCGGCGGCAGCCTGGAAGACCTCTGGCCGTTTAACGAAGAAGCGGTTGCCCGCGCGGTTTATAAATCTAGAATACCCGTAATTTCCGCGGTGGGGCACGAAATAGATTATACGATTTGTGATTTTGTCGCCGATTTAAGAGCTTCGACACCGTCTGCCGCCGCAGAACTAGTAGTCCAGGAAAAGGAAAAATTAGTTGCGGATTTAGCCAATATCTACAGGCGCGTTAACGAGGCGATAGGGAAAAAGGTCAGGATTTATCAGGTATATTTTTCCCGCCTAAAGCAAAGTTATGCGTTGCGCCGGCCGCAGGCGATTGTGGAGCAATACCAGCAAAAACTGGACAATCTGGATAAAATGGTGCATACTAATATTTCACATCTTTTGAAGACCAAAGACCATAATGTGCAGCAGGTTTTAAACCGTTTAATTAATCTGAACCCCTTGTCCATACTGTCGCGCGGCTACAGCGTAACTTATCTTATCGATACGAAAAGTAAAAAAGAGAAGTATTTACTTAAAAACGCGCAGCAAGTTAAAAAAGACGATATTTTAAAGACAAAGTTGTACAAAGGTGTTATTATGAGCCGTGTAGAGGAGCGTGAGAAATGACCAAAGAGAAAGAATTATCTTTCGAAGAGGCGTTGAAGAAACTGGAAAAGATCGCGGATGAGCTGCAGGAAGAGGATATTTCACTGGATATATCCATAAAACGCTACGAAGAAGGCATGAAGCTCATCAGCGTCTGTCATAAAAAATTGGAAGAGGCAAAGAAAAAAGTAGAACTCTTGGTGAGGAAAGAAGGCGGTAAATTCCAGCTGAAAAGTTTTGATGAATCTTCCATGGAAGAGGACGGGAAAGAGCTTTAAAATACAGAGGTCCGATTTTGAAACGAACAGGTTTAAATCTAGTATTATGAGTGAGCATGGGATTGAAAGAATACTTGACCGCGTAAACATGCCGCAGGACTTGAAAGGTTTAAGTGCCGACGAGTTGCGGCAGTTAGCTATCGAAATCCGGCAGTTGATAATCGATACCGTTTCTAAAACCGGCGGGCATTTAGCTTCCAACCTGGGCACGGTAGAGTTGACAATAGCGTTGCACTATTGCCTGAATATGCCGCGCGATATCATCCTCTGGGATGTCGGGCACCAGTCCTACACGCATAAAATTCTTACCGGCAGAAAAAACCGTTTTCATACTTTAAGGCAGGAAGAAGGTATCAGCGGTTTTCCGGATGCAGCCGAAAGCCCAGATTTTGATTTTTTCACCGTCGGCCACAGCTCTACGACAATCTCCTGGGCTCTGGGCCTGGCCTGTGCGCGGGATATATCCAAACAGGAACCAAACAAGATTGCCGTGGTCATCGGAGACGCTTCTTTGGCAAACGGCATGGCGTTTGAAGCGTTAAACCACGCGGGCCACCTGCAGAAAAAACTGGTCATAATTTTAAATGATAATGAATTAAGCATTTCACCCAGTATCGGAGGCCTAAGCAAGTACTTGAACCGCATCGCTACCAGCCCCATATACAACCGGATCAGAAGGGACGTAGAAAAACTTCTTAAGTATGTTCCCTGGTTCGGATTTCGCGCTTTGCGGGCGGCAAAGAAATTGGAAAGGGCTTTAAAAAATATTTTGGTACCGGGTATGTTTTTTGAAGAACTGGGATTCCGCTATTTTGGCCCCGTGAACGGCGATGACATCCCGACGATTATCGATATTTTAAACAGAGTTACAACCTTGGAAGAACCGGTAATCATTCACCTTCTTACCAAAAAAGGCAAAGGTTACGAGCACGCAGAAAAATTTCCGTCAAAATTCCATAGCGCCGGGAAATTCCAAGTGGCCAGCGGCACGATGAACTGTGCGGCAACGCAGAATTTCACGGAAGTATTCGGCAAGAAGATGCTGGAGTTGGCGCAGAAGGACGAAAGAATCGTCGCGATTACCGCGGCAATGCCTACAGGGACGGGGCTTGAAGAATTTTCGCAGAAATTTAACAAGCGCTTTTTTGATGCCGGAATCGCGGAGGAACACGCGATCGGTTTTGCGGCGGGACTTTCCCGCGGCGGCCTTATTCCGGTCGTGGCAATTTATTCTACTTTCCTGCAGAGAGGGTTTGACCAGATAATTCATGATGTGTGTTTACAGAAGTTGCATATTATTTTCGCGCTTGACCGGGCGGGAGTTGTTTCCGACGACGGGCCCACGCATAACGGGGTTTTTGATATTTCTTACTTGAGGTTAATACCTAATATTACCGTGATGGCGCCGGCGGATAAGGATGAACTTGAAAAAATGCTCGAATTTGCCGTTAGCTTGAGGCGCCCCTGCGCGGTACGGTATCCAAAAGATTGTATCCCCGCGCCGGAAGTACTTGCGGGAATGGAAATAATGAATCGTGACGCGCCGATAACTTTGGGCAAATCCCGGGTTTTACGTTCCGGTAAAGACGCGGTTATTTTTGCTTTGGGGAGCATGGTTTATCCCGCGCTGCAGGCCGCGCGGATTTTGTTAAAGGATGATATTTATATGGAAGTTATTGACGCCCGGTTTGCCAAGCCTTTAGATGCCGAGTTACTTAAAGAAAAAGCGCGTCATTTTAAAGCTATCGTTACAATCGAAGACGGGGTAGCCAGCGGCGGTTTTGGCAGTGGTATTTGCGAATTTATTCAGAACCATTGCCCTAGAGAAGATACTGCGGGGCCGATGATAAAAAACCTGGCATTACCGGATAAATTTTTAAGTCACGGAAAACGCGATTCGATCCTAACCCGCTACGGATTAGATGCGGCCGGCATTGCAGATTCCATAAAGTCATTTCTAAGCGAAGTAGTTTATAAATAAAATACATAAATATGAATATAGTTAGGTTTGCTCCATCACCGACAGGATATTTGCATATCGGCGGTGCCCGTACCTGCCTGTTCAACTGGCTGTTTGCGCGCGCAACAGGTGGAAAATTTATCTTAAGGATCGAAGATACGGACCTGTCTAGAAGCAAGAAGGAATATTTGGACGAAATTCTGAGCAGTTTGCAATGGATGGGCCTTGACTGGGATGGATTATACTACCAAAGCCAGCGGTTTGATATTTACCGGGATTATGCGCAAAACCTTTTCAAAAAAGGCAATGTTTATAAAGAAGGGGAAGCGTTAATATATAAAGTGCCCAAGGATATAAACGTAAAAATCCACGATTTAATCCATGGCGAGATTTCGATAGATACAGAGCAGATCAAAGACCAGGTGCTTTTGAAATCCGACGGTTCGCCCGCTTATAACTTTTGTTGCGTGGTGGATGACGCGTTAATGGGCATAACGCATATCATAAGAGGCGATGACCACATCTCCAACACTCCAAAACAGATTCTATTATATGAAGCTTTGGGTTTAAAAGTGCCGAAATTTGTTCATATCCCGATGATCCTGGGCGAAGATAAATCGCGCCTTTCCAAGCGCCACGGCGCGACCAGCCTCAGCGAGTATAAAAACGAAGGATATTTGCCGGAAGCATTAGTGAATTATCTAGCGCTTTTAGGCTGGAATCCGGGCGATAGCCGCGAAATTTTTTCTCTCAATAATTTAACCAAAGAATTTTCCTTAAAACGCGTCAGTAAAACCGCGGCCGTATTTGATATCAAAAAGCTTAAATGGCTTAACGGCCAATACATCAAAAACTACGATACCGAAAAATTGCTTGATTTGGCAGTTGCATGTCTTGCCGAAAAAAAGTATATTATGCCCGATATCGACCGCAAATGGCTCAAAAGCATCGTGGAACTTTACCGGAGCCGCTTCCAGACGGTTAATGAATTTTCCGAGCTGGCGTCTTTTTTCTTTATTGATGATATTCGCTACGATACTGACGCTGTGTCAAAATTTCTGAATGATATCGATGTGGCCGAAAAGTTAGAAAAACTAAAAGAGGCGCTTGAGAAAACCGAGCCTTTTGATATTGCGGGTATTGAACGCAACGTGCGTTCTCTTATCGAGAAGCTGGATATCCAAACCGGAAGTCTTATCCATCCGGCGCGCGTCGCTTTAACCGGAGGGGCGGTTAGCCCCGGGATATTCGAGGTGATTGCCTGTCTAGGCAAAGAAAAAACTTTGAACCGTTTGAACCGCGTGATAAAAAAGTTAAAAACCCGCGCCGATTTATTCGATAAACTTAGCGGCCTTTAAGATATTAGTAAAAAGTTTTTAAAGTTAAAAGTTGAAAGAAAATTGCCCCGTGGTGTAATTGGTAACACGCTTGATTCTGGATCAAGTATTCATGGTTCGAGTCCATGCGGGGCAGCCATTTTTATCGGAAAAACTAAAATTTCCGGAATTTTCCCCGCCTTCGGCGGGGATTTTTTCTTTCTTGCCCCGTGGGCGAAAGCCTTTACGGGGTTGGAGGCTTGTGCTGAGCG
>JAHJAO010000008.1 GCA_018813905.1 Candidatus Omnitrophota bacterium | reverse complement strand
CCGGGATCTGGAACAGACGTTAATATTAGACTGCGGAGCAAAAACCACAAATATTATTGTTGTTAATCCGGGCAAAATCTGGACACGCAGCCTGCCTTTGGGCGGCGAAGATATTACCGAGGCGATCGCGCGCAATTTGGGAATTAGTCGTGAGCGGGCGGAAATCTTGAAGAAGGAGAACGGAAAGGTTTTAATGCTTTATTATGGCCGGGAGCGTTCGGAAGACGAAGAAGCGCAAAAGGTCGCCGAAGTTATTACCGGCATCCTTACTGATCTGACCAACGAAATAATTAAGACTTTGAATTTTTATAAGACCCAGCCCGCCTCCAGCATAAATTTTAAGAAAGTGTTATTGACCGGCGGTGTAAGCAAAACGGTAAATATCGATAAATTTTTTGAAAATACTCTTTCCATTCCTACGGAAAGAATAAACTACTTCAATCTGATCGATTCTCATCCCAAATTGGATATCAGCGCGAATGAACACATGGGTTCGGCTATTGGCTTGACGTTGCGGGGACTGGGGCGTTCCAGCTTGAATATAAACCTCCTGCCGCAGGAACAGCTGCGCAGCAAAAAGTTTGCAAAGAAAGTACCTTATATCGTTATTTCTTTATTGTGCGTATTTTTTGCTTTGCTGAGTTGTTTTATTTTCCTGATGAATAAGAATAATCTTAATCGTAGTTATTTAGGTATGTTGAATGAAAAAATAGCTGCGTATGAGCAAAATAAAGAGGCTTTTGGGCAGCTGGAATCGGCGATTAAAAATTATCAAAAAAAATCAGACGCTGTGTGCGAACAGATAATCCGCCGTTACCTTGCCGCTTTGGTCGTTCGGAATATAGCTGAGGCCATACCCGATTCTGTCTGGATTGAAAATTATGAGATGGATTTAAACAAACAGCAGCTGTTTTTAGAAGGCAGGTGCGATACGGGCTTGGGCGCGGTTAGCGCTTTTAAGGAGGATTTAGAAAGAAAAGCTATCGTCAAATATGTAAAGATTGATAAAGTAAAAAAGGGCGATAATGGCGAAATTGCCTTTTCTTTTTTAGTGGCTTTAAATCCTTTAAAAATTTAAATAATTATTATGGATAAACTATTTATTAAAAAATTTAAAATGTTGTTTGCCGGTATCGGGGCAGTTGCCTTTCTTTCTTTTATCCTGCTGGTCGGGATTGTTGCGCTGGCTATCGGCGAAGCCCGGGATAGAAAAGATATCCAGGTCCAAGAAGAAAAACTTAAGAGCTATCAGGATGTTTTCGGAACCGAACCGGATAAAACTTTGAAAAATAAGCGGGATATCGCCCGGAGATTACAGGAAAAAGATGTTCAGCTTATGAAGATTTTTACTTATGAAGACAGCGGAAAATTTGTATCCATTACCCCTTTGAATTTCAAGCAAAAGCTTTTTGATGTAGAGGACGCCTTGCGCAGCCGGGCCTTAAAGTTAAATGTGGCGCTACCGAAAAGTTTGGGGTTCGAGGAATTTAAAAGCAGCGTACCGACCGAAATGCAAACCTTGGCTTTGACAAAAGAACTGTATATCTGCGAAGAGATTATAAATTTGTTGCTTGATTCAAAGGTTAATGCCGTAACCGAAATATCTTTTCCGTCCAGGAACAAACAGACGGCTGATGCTTTGGGGGTAAAACAAAACGCGCTTTTTGAGGAATTTTTAATCCAGATATCGCTGGAAGCGGATTTTGAGAACGCAAAGAAGATGCTCGCGGCGTTTATTAAAAACTCCAAAGTGTATATCGCGGATAAGCTGGATATAAAAAATAAAAACGAGAATGGCAGCGATAAGGATTTAGTTATAGATTTAGCGTTGAAATACGTAGGAAAAAACTGATCGGATTTTTAAAAAAATGAAAATATTTTTTCAAAAACACTGGGAAAAAATAATCTGCGGATCAGTTATGCTGATTTTTGGCGCGATCGTGGTAATTTGCGGCATGCAAGCTGTAAATTATGGGCGCTATATTTCCGGCCGCATCGATGGCTTGTCCGATGTGCCGGAGAAAAAGGTTTCCCCGGATGAGGAAAACGTGGCGGACAGGCTTTTAAAGAGAAATTTTTCGGATATTTTAGAAACGGTAAAAAGAAATATTTTCGCAAAGATAGTTAAAGAACAGCCGGTCTTTGAGCAAAAAAAAGTAAAAGTAGATGAGCCTTTGTTTGAGGTTTTGGATATCGAGCCTAAATCTCTGGATATAGAATATTTAGGACGGATTTTATTTGCCGATAATAATGTCGTGGCCCAGGTGAATTTCCAGGATAGAAGTTATATCGTAGAATCGGGTTCGCACCTGGCCGGGTATGAGGTGGTTTTTTTAGACAGCAATAATATTCACCTTAAAGATAAAGAAGGCGAAATCATAAAATTGGTTTATCGGAAAAAAGGTTTTGGTAAAGAAATGACCGCACAGATTAAAGAAACAAAAACAAACCAGATACAGGTGGTAACCAAAGGCAGTGAAGTCTTTGGGTATAAGGTGCTTGACATAGATAAAACTTCTGTGTTATTATCTAAACAAGGACAGCACCTTAAGTTACAGAAAGGAAAGGTGTATTCGAGATGAAATATGTAATTTGCGCAATTGTCCTTATTCCCTTGATATTACTCACATTAACTTGTCCCGCATTTTCCCAAGCAAGAACCGCTAATGTAGAACAAGAGCAGGCCTTAAATATCGCGCATCAGGTCGCCAGCCGCAAAAGTACGATACCCCAGGCAAGCGTTGGCGATGTCAGCGTGAATATCAACGCGCTTATTGACCAGGGATATACTTATTGGGGCAATCTTGAATTCGATAAGGCCAAAGAGACATTTGAGCATGCGTTGAAGCTGCAGCCGAACGACCCGACGATTTTAAATCTTATCTATGAGGTAGAACAGGCTAAGCTGAAATTTCAAAAACGTCTCGTAGAGATAGAGCAAAGTATTATCCAGGAAAAAAGGATTCTGGAAACAGAACAAGCCTGGGTTACCGAGCAAAAAGACGGTACGGCAAAACGCAACCCCCTAAAGATGCCTACGCCGAACCGCTTACGGGAAATCGCTTCTAAGAAAATAGTAACCATG
>JAHJAO010000007.1 GCA_018813905.1 Candidatus Omnitrophota bacterium | reverse complement strand
AGTGACGTTGTATCGAATCGCGCGCTCGACCAGCGTTTTCTGTATCCCCGCCGTGGATTTTACCAAAAGTCTTCAATCCCCCCAAATGAATGTCCTTAACTTCTCCATTGCTGTCAATTTCATAATAATTGTCAGGATGGCCTAATCGTTGGCGAGTTTGAGGTTCCGCATTGCTAAATTTAGCCGCGCCTGCTTCAGCTTGTTCTTCCTCCGTTGTTAAATAAAAACCGGGGGCATATTCTTCTCCAAAAGTTTTATTAAGAATTTTCTTTTCTTTATCAATCTTTCCAGTCTTTAGATCATAAAACTGCAACAGATCACCCGTTGTTCTTATATCTTTGTATGTTATGTATCCGTCTGTATCTTTTCCTCTTTCATCTATTTCCCCTTTTCCTATATACCTAGCCGTGGCGCCATAGGCAAATCCGTAGGCCTGATTAGCATTTTCCCCTGATGCAAAAAGATACTTAGAAATATTTTCGGTTTTCTTAACTCCGGTTTTATATAGGTCAGCAGCAAAGTCCAGTTTCGCTTCATGCGGGATAGTTGTTTTCCCACGTTTAGTTTGACGATCGTTTATATCATTGTTTTTGGCTAAAGTCATTTGAGCTGCTACAACCGTACCTGCATCTGTAGGCTCTCCCCGTTCCACAGCCAGATCGTATTCATGAATAATATGGTTGGAGTTTTCGGTTGTCTCTCCCAATCTTTTTCTTTCTTCGTTAGCAAATCTCATCAGCTCCATGTGATTATAATCAGTGCGATCACGATCAAGCGGCTGAATAAGATTTTTAAAAGCGCCTTTGAAACCTCCGGCTTTTGCACCTTTATAAAGCCTGTGACCAGCGATGAACGGATTAAGTGAGGCCGCGCGATCAATGATAGCGTTAAGCGTATTTTGGATATTTCCAGAAGATATCGACAATGCCTTTCGATCAGAGCGCTCTGTTCTTCTTTTCCAGGCATCCTTCATAGCCATTGGAGAAAGGTAACGCAGACCTTTTGTTTCGGCTAATTTTCGATTTAACCAATGAGTCCCCGCCCCTCCAATAGCTTTCCCTAACCTATATCCCGTCAGCGTTTTGGCGCTCCAACCCATAAACTTTTTGGCCCTTCCCGTCACTGCACTCGCGCCGGCGATACTCATCGATTGGGCAAAACCCAGTCCGAACCAGAGAATAATAACCGGAATGATGAAAAAAGAAAGAGCGGCGATAAAATTCGGATTGAGCGATTGGTTGCCTGCGATCGCCTGCATGCTTCCCATGCCTTTCGTTCCTATTGCACCCATCATTTCCATGGCAATATAAAGCATAAAAACCATAATCGGCCCGAAAAAGGCGTATTTGAAAAGATTGTCCCACCAAGCACCGGTTTTTCCGGAAAGAAACGGAATAATCGAACCGGTAAAAGCTATGGGCGAAAAAATAATGAGGAGTGCCAGCGCCACGGTCCTTATCACAAACATTATAGCGACAGTTATAAGCGTAATAACTAAAATAAAAGTAAATATAATCGCCGCAATAAGGAAAGTGGTGTCTGCTTTGTAACCATTGCTGGGGTTTATTATATTTTGCAGTTCGGCGTCTTTAGCTATACTTGCAAAAACACTTCCTGAAGCAGAATCCCCTATATGAAGAGCGTTGACAAAATAATACATCAGCACGTTTGAGAGATCAATAATAAAACGGGTAATGGGATAACTGAAATTAACCAAAAGCGCCATTATGACGAGAGTTAGGAGAATTTTTTTGTAATTATATTTATCCACCCGGAAAATCGTGGCGAAAGCCGAAAAAAGAAGCACCATAATGAAAGCGATGTTGAGCGTGTCGCGAACTAGCGCCCAGGCGCCATATATGGCGCTGTTGTCTATGATCGCTTTCACGTTAGCCGGAGCAATTATCCAATTGAAAAGCGTGGCAGTAAGTGAAAGAAGTATGCCCATGAGCTTTAGGATTGCTAAAAGCGTGCACTGTATAGGATGAAATATAAAAGTACCTAAACCGCAGCTGGTATCGTTGTTATTAATACTGCCAGCGGCAACAGTCGAGACAGCTGTTATATTACTGCCGGTAATCGCACCGGCAGCGCCTGGGCTCGGCGCAACGGTATTTGCGTTAAATTCAATTTGGGCAAACGGCAATGGGT
>JAHJAO010000051.1 GCA_018813905.1 Candidatus Omnitrophota bacterium | reverse complement strand
GTATCCCGTTGCGGATAGAAGGAACCGGTGTTTTTGGCTATAAACTTTTGATGCGGGAATACAGTTTTGAGAAAAAATGAATTCAGATATATTTGCGCGATGCCAGTGCTTTGCCCGTCAACAAATTGTGTTACAGAACAATAGGTTATATTATATCGCTTGTTCGATCTGGTTTTGCCGGTAGTTAATGGGCCGGTCACCGTTTAAATCAATAACACGACTACTGGAATTTTTCGACAAGCCCGGTTTTTGGGCGGTAATTAGATATCTATCTTTTTCGTTCATTTGCGCGGAAGAATCAGTTACCGGGTAAGAAGATGGGATTTCACTGGCCTTATAGATTTGTATGCGGGCAAAGCCGACTTTTTTAAGCATATTCATAATAATTTTCGGGTCAAAACCGTTATCGATACAATCTACGCTGTAGAAGGCGATTCCGCCGCCCGGTTGACACACTCTCAATGCTTCTTTTAAACCTTTTAGTAGCGATTTAAACCCAAAAGCTGGGTTAGGAAAGTTGATTGTAGCCAGCTGAAAGTAATTGTCCGGGAATTCTATTTTTCGCCAATCCATTTTTTCTACCTCTACAAGATTTAGATAAAAAGCAGCTTGGACCATATCATTACTGTTATCGATGGCAGTTATAACCGCATCTTTTGCCCAGGCATAACGGTTTAACTGCCGCACAAGCGCGCCATCACCCGTACCTAAATCAACAATATTTAATCTATCAGAACAGGTGTTGGTTTTTATGGTATCGATAAACGCCGTAAATTTATCTTTGATATCAATCAAAGGTTTAAGATTTTCCGCCTGGATTTTTATTATTTGATCGATGAGGAATGTACTTTCACCTTCCCGGGCAAGTTCCCGAGATAACGCTCGAAGCTCCTGTCTTTTTAGGTGCTCTGTATTATGGGCAAGGTAAACCATGGAGCGTTTAATGGTATAGGGTAAAGTTCCGCTTTTAATAATGGTAAACAGATGCTCTTTGATAAACATCGGCCCAGAGGTTTTTCCGATTTTTATAATTACATCTATGGCCGCTTTTTTTATCAGAAGAGTTTGGCCGTTTATACAATCATCGGTTAACGCATCAAGTCCCGTTTGGGATAGCTCTATTTTGGCAAATAGATCTAAAAGCTTTATGTATTGATCATAATTAGCTACAGGGTTTCCAATTGCGCTTAATTTTTGTATGAGTTTTTGCTCTGGCCAGAGGCCGGTTGCTTTTAGGGAACTATTTGCCCGCGTTAGTTTAGTGTTAGTGGCTATATTGGGCGTGGATAATTCGATAATTGATTGCCGAAATAGATTATTGTCGATTTTTAGCTGGGGAGAGAGGTAAAATATTTCGTAAGAGGGTATATTTGTGCTTAATTGAGAGCAATAGGCATTTAAACCCGTTAGGCTTGGAAATAGCAGAAGAAATGCTTGTATTGTAAAAAAGATTTTTCTCATAATTAACGCGATATTATACTATAACTTAAACAATGCTTAGCAGTTAGCGCAGAAGATGAATGGTTAAAAGCGATAAAGTATACCACAAGGGTCTTAATCGCGCAAATGGCAGAAAAGGGGCCGGGAATAAGATGAATTCTGGCTTGTAGCATTAAAATCTGGTATAATCAAAGCGCGGATTTTGAGTGTTTTCTGGAGGCAAAGAAAAGGCGTGAATATTTATTTAATTATTATTCTTGTAATTTTAATCGGCAAGTATATCTTAAATACCGCGGTAGAAATTTTAAACATAAAACATACCGGTTATGTTCTGCCCGCGGAATTTGAAGGGTACTATGATGCCCAGAAATACCAGCGCTCCCAGCAATATCTGAAAGAGAAAACATTTCTTGCCTTCGGCGAAGACGCGGCGGTGTTGGTATTCACTCTTGTGTTAATTTTAAGCGGCGGGTTCAATCATATCGATAAGTTTGCCCGTACGTTTCACGCCGGTTATATAATGACCGGCTTAATTTTTATCGGCGCGGTCGTATTTATTTACCAGATATTAAACATACCTTTTTCTCTCCTATACACCTTTGTTTTGGAAGAAAAGTACGGTTTTAATAAAACAAAACCGGGTACCTTTATTTTAGATTTGATAAAGACCTGGATTCTGGCAGCGGTACTTGGCGGGATAGCTTTCGCCGGTATTATCTGGTTTTTTGACAAATGGGGCCCCTCGGCTTGGAGTATTTGCTGGGTTGCTTTATCCTGTTTTCAGTTATTTCTGGTATTTATCGCGCCGGTTTTGATTCTGCCTGTCTTTAATAAGTTTATTCCGCTACCAGAAGGCCAGTTGAGAAAAGAAATTGAAGATTACGCGCGGACAGAGAACTTTCGTATCCAAGGTATTTTCCGGATAGACGCCTCGCGCCGTTCGGCAAAATCGAACGCGTTTTTTACCGGCTTCGGGAAATTCCGCCGTATCGCTTTGTTCGATACGCTGATTGCTAAGCATACAAAAGAAGAACTGGTTTCTATCCTGGCACATGAAATCGGCCATTACAAAATGGCGCACATTATTAAACACATGACTATTTCCATCTTAACCGAGGGGCTGATGCTTTTTATCCTGTCTTTATTTTTAAACAACCGGTATTTATTCGGTGCTTTTGGCATGGAGCGCCTTTCTATCCACGCGAGTCTCGTCTTTTTCGCCTTTCTTTACGCGCCGATAAATATGATTTTTTCCGTAATTACCAATAGTATTTCCCGCCGGCACGAGTACGCCGCCGATACTTTTGCCGTCTCTACCTATAAGAATAAAGAAGCCTATATTCGTGCTTTAAAAAAATTAAGCGTTGATAATTTGTCTAATCTTACTCCGCATCCTTTAAAAGTATTTTTGCAGTACAGCCATCCGCCGGTGTTGGAAAGAATTCAGGCAATAGCGGCCAAGCCGCCATAAAAAATTTTTCTAGATACAGCTTAATGCACTGTGATATTAAATTCTGATAGTGCACTAAGGGGGTGTGGGGGACACGATTAGGGGGTGCTCAGCGAACGAAGAGAGCGCCGAAGGGGGGCTTGCCCCCATAGCGGAGAGACTATTAATCTTGCATATAAAATTTCAACCTCATATAATAATAGATGGCAAGTACTTATGGGGAATTTTAAGGGGTAACAGTGACGCCATAGGAATTAGTTACTGCGGATTTCCAGCGGTAACTAATTAGGAAGACGGTTTAATAATGAGGAGGTATTTCATCCATGGCTAAAATCAGGCGAATTGGAATTATAACCGCAGGCGGAGATTGTCCCGGGCTTAATGCGGTTATCCGAGCGGTAGCTAAAAAAATTATTCTTGCCCGGGGTGCGGAAATTATCGGCATCAAAGACGGCTACGAAGGACTTATCCATAACCGGCACCGGAAACTCAGTTACAGGGATGTTTCCGGCATTCTTACCTTGGGCGGGACGATACTGGGAACTTCCAATATCGCCAATCCTTACCGTTACGCGGTTAAACAAAGAGGCAAACTGGTATTTAAGGATTTATCCGCTGTGGCGGTAAAGAACATAAGAAAACTTAAATTAGACGCCCTGGTTTGTATCGGCGGAGACGGGACTCTGTCCATTGCCTATAAACTTTCTAAAGACGGTATACCGATAGTCGGTGTGCCCAAGACAATCGATAACGATATCCGCGGTACGGATATTACCTTTGGGTTTAATACTGCCGTAGCGATTGCCACAGAAGGAATAGACCGAATCCATACCACCGCCCAGTCTCATCACCGGATTATGATTATTGAAGTTATGGGGCGCAGTGCCGGTTGGATTGCGTTATATGCGGGAATTGCCGCCGGAGGCGATATCATTCTTATCCCGGAAATGCCTTATGATATCCGCCGGATCGCGCAAAGAGTAACGGAACGGCACCGTAAAGGAAATAAATTCAGTATCATTGTTGTCGCCGAGGGCGCAAAGGAACGCGGGGGAGAGCTGGTTATCCAGAAGATAGTCAAAGAGAGCACAATCCAGGCCCGGTTTGGCGGTATTGGTTTTGTACTTGGTGAACACCTGGAAAAACTGACCGGTCTTGAAACGCGCGCCGTGATTATGGGGCATCTGCAGCGGGGCGGTTCGCCTACGGCTTATGACCGGATTTTGGCTACCCGCTTGGGAACTAAAGCCGCCGAGATGGTGGAGGAGAGAGATTTTGGGTATATGGTTGCGGTAAGAGGCGGGGCTTTGGTTAAGGTGTCGCTGAAGGAGGTAGCGCGCGGGCCGAAGATTATCCCCCGGAATCATCCCCTAATCGCTGCGGCCAGGTGCGTGGGAACCTGTTTCGGAGATTAAAAAATGAAGGAAGATTTTTTTATTGAAAATAAAATATATTATCATGATACGGACGCCGGCGGAGTGGTCTATTACGCTAATTATCTTAAGCATTTAGAAGAAGGAAGAAATGAATTCTGCGCGAAATTAGGCCTGGATATGAGGGGCCTTGCGGCCGCGGGTATTTGGTTTGTTGTGGCCCGGGTGGAAATAGATTACAAGGCTGCGGCCCGCTATCTGGATATAATAAGAATTTATACGGCTGTGGAAAATACCGGCCGCTGCACAGTAGATTTTTCTCAGCGTATTAAGCGGCAGGAAGAGATTATTACCGAAGCAAAAGTGAAATGGGTATGCGTGGGGCAGGATTTTAAGGCGCGGGCGATTCCGCCGGAGGTCATTAAACTTCTAAAATCATAATGACGATGTATGGCATAAACAGCCGGCAAGCCGAAAAATATTCCGATTTCAAAGCGGTAAAATATTTACTTGTTATAAATACCGCGGTATTTATATTTATAAATATTTTCCCCGCGTTTGACTGGTTTTCTCATTTTGGGCTTGTCCCGGCAGAGATTTTTGCCCAGTTTAAGATCTGGCAGTTGGTTACGTATCTATTTTTGCATCAGGGCTTGTGGCATCTCGTCATCAATATGCTTATGCTGTGGATGTTTGGCAGTGTAATCGAAAATATTTGGGGAAGCCGGCAATTTCTGTTTTTTTATTTTTTCTGCGGGGCCGGTGCGGGCCTGTGCAGCTTTCTTTTTTCCGGTAGTTCTTTTATGCCGGTGGTCGGCGCATCTGGCGCGATATTCGGCATTTTGGTCGCTTACGCATTAATGTTCCCGGACAATATAATTTTATTATTTCTTATTTTCCCCATGAAAATGAGGCACGCGATTTTGGTTTTGGCCGGGATTAATCTTTTAGGCGCCGTATCCGCGAGTGGCGGCGGCATCGCTTACTTTGCGCACCTGGGCGGAGGATTATTTGGTTATCTGTATTTAAGAGGGGAACATCTAAAACGGAAGTTTGCCTACGGGAATATTTTTAAAAATAGAAAATATTCGCGCAGCAAGAAAACGCCTCAAAGGGATAACCCGCCGGCAGAGCTGGATAAAGAGGTGGATGTGATTTTGGATAAGATATCGCGCAACGGCATTAACAGCTTAAGCGACGGGGAAAGAAAAATTTTAGAGTTAAAAAGCAGGATGAAATAAGGCATGGGTAAAAGAACTAAAATTCAAATCGATTTGAATCTTATCACGGAAGATGAGCTTTTGAAGGCAAGAATATGCGATTTGCCTTTAAAGATAGAAGGGGCCTGGTTTGAGAGTTGCGTTAAGGAACTATACGCGGAACTTGAAGAAAAGGGAATGCGGTTTCGCCCCCTCTGTTATCTCGCGGATGAATGGCTGACGCCGGATCAGGAGCCGGTTATCGGCATTCCTTTCTTTCTGGCGCACCCGAAACTGATGAAGCTTGAGAAAAAAATAATGCTGGACGCCGAAGGCGAAACCAAGGAATGGTTCATGAAACTTTTGCGCCATGAAACCGGGCATACCGTAAATTATGCCTACAAATTGTTCCGGAGAAAAAAATGGCAGCAGCTTTTCGGCCATTTTGAGCAGGATTACCCGGATACTTACCGGTTTCGTCCCTACAGCCGCAGTTTTGTCCGCCATCTCGAAGATTATTATGCCCAGTACCATCCGGATGAAGATTTTGCCGAGACATTTGCGGTCTGGCTTAATCCCCAAAGCGATTGGCCCAATGCGTATAAAGGATGGAACGCCTTGCAGAAAATAAAATACGCGGATGAGTTAATGCAGGCGGTAAAGGATAAAGAGCCGCGGGTTAAATTCGGCAAAAAATACTGGCAGGCAAGCAACCTGACGACGACGCTTGAGAATTATTATAAACGCAAACGCCGTTATTACGCCGAAGACTTTCTTGATTTTCACGATACGAATTTAAAAAAGATTTTTGCGGAAAAAGACGAGTCCAGCCCTTCTTTGCCGGCGGCGTATTTGATGATTAAAAAATACAGAAAAGAAATTATCAAATCTGTTTCCCGGTGGACCGGGGAGAAAAAACATATCATCGACGGGCTGCTCAAGAGTTTAATCAAACGCTGCAAGGAATTGCACTTAGGCATCCCGGATACGGAGTCTTTGGCGATGCTTAAAATATCCGCTTATATTACAACGCTGATGATGAATTATATGTATACGGGGCGATTAAAGGGCAAGAAATGAAAAAACGTTTAAAAATACTGCTGGTTTTCGATTCGCCGGTTCCTAAACCGCGCGGCTACAGCTATATTGATGAGTTTCAAACCCCGGATTGGGCGACCGAACATGATGTTTATGAGGCATTATGCGCAAACGGTTATCATGTAAAAACTTTGGGTATTTGTAAAGATATAAATATTTTGCTTGAAGAACTCAAAGAGGACCGGCCGGATGTAATATTTAATCTTGCGGAAGTATTTGATAACATGTCCCGGCTTGATAAGAATTTCGCCGCTCTCTTAGAGATGCTGGGAATACCGTTTACGGGAGCGTCTTCCGAGACGCTGATGATCTGTAACGACAAAGCGCTGCATAAAAAGATATTGCGGTTTCACAGAATCCGCGTGCCGCGTTTTCACACATTTTACCGTGAGCATAAGGTCTGGCTGCCCAAGACAATAAAGCTGCCTTTGATTGTGAAGCCTCTTTCTGAGGAGGCATCGCGCGGCATTTCGCTTGCTTCCGTTGTCGACAACGAAGCGGCGATGGTTGAACGGGTCAAGTTTATTCACGAAAAAATGAAAATGGACGCTATCGTCGAGGAATTTATCGAAGGCCGGGAACTTTATATTAGTGTCCTGGGGAACAAACGCATAAATATTCTTCCCCTGCGCGAGGTGAAGTTCGGCAATGTTACGGATGAGGAACCGCGCGTGGCTACTTATAAGGCGAAATGGGATAACAACTACCGAAAGAAATGGGGCATAAAGAATGTTTTTGCCGGAAAACTTGCCGAAGGCCTGGACAAAACCATTGAAGATAGCTGTAAGCGCGCCTATCACGTTTTAAATATGCGCTGTTACGCCCGGTTTGATATCCGGATTAACCAGGTAAACGGCCGCGTTTATATTTTAGAGGCAAACGCCAATCCTAATCTGGCCAAAGATGATGAACTTTCCCAATCGGCAGAGAAGGCCGGTATTTCTTATAACCAGCTGATAAATAAGATCGTTAAACTTGCCCTGGCGCGCAACCATTTATAAAACCTACCGTAATTCTCTAAAAGAATTTACTGTAATCGCAATACAATAATGTCCGGTATTAACAAAGCAAGAATGTCCTGTTCCAAAGTTGCTATAATGATTCTTTTCAAAGGAGGATCATATGGCAGGAAAGGACATTATAATGGCTACGCAGGAGGAGCTGAAACG
>JAHJAO010000050.1 GCA_018813905.1 Candidatus Omnitrophota bacterium | reverse complement strand
ATCCAAAGCTAAAAAAACATCTTTCCCCGGTTTATATCCCGCGTTCCGGCTTGCCTCCATAATCAGTTTTATCGCCTCCTCGTTGGATTTCAAGTCGGGGGCAAACCCGCCTTCGTCTCCTACGGAAATACTCAGACGCTTTTTCTTTAAAAGAGATTTTAAGCTATGAAAAATTTCCGCACCCATGCGCATCGCCTCGCTGAATGTCTTGGCCCCTACCGGCATAATCATAAATTCCTGTAAATCCAGGTTGTTATCCGCGTGCAATCCGCCGTTTAATATATTCATCATCGGCACAGGTAAAATGCGCGCGTCCGCGCCGCCGATATAACGGTAAAGCGGCACTTTTAACGCATTGCTTGCGGCCCGGGCCGAGGCGAGCGAAACACCCAGCATCGCGTTCGCGCCTAAACGAGACTTATTATGAGTCGCGTCCAACTTTATTAAAAATTCGTCGATACCGCACTGGTCGGTAACCTCTTTATTTTTGAGTTTGTCCGCGATTATATTATTAACATTATTTACCGCTCGGCTTACGCCTTTGCCAAAAAACCTGCGCTTATCCTGATCGCGTAATTCCAAAGCTTCATGCTCTCCGGTCGAAGCGCCGGAAGGGACCGCGGCCCTGCCAAAAAAACCGGTCTGGGTATAAACATCCACCTCTACTGTCGGCATACCGCGTGAATCCAAAATTTGCCTCGCTTTAATTTTCTCAATTCTATGCTTCATCCCGTCCTTACTCCTTTTATGATTATATATTACAATAATTCCGTAATTGTGCGCAGATATGTTTCTACGTTAGTAGAGGCAACCTTCGCTTCTTTTCGTTCGTCTTCTTTTTCCTGTGTGGTGACGATATTATTAATTTTTGTGTGCAAATCCGAATATACAATATTGCCGCTGCTTGTATCATAGTAAATAAATCCGTCCACCCTGCCTTCAACTTTTGTTTCGATACTGGTAAGAGTTGCTTTTGATTTGCTGTAAGACTCAGTCTTGCTCTCGAATTTAATTTTAGCGCATTTATATCCGCCCCTTTTTTCGATTCCGGCAAAGGTATAAGTAGCTACAGAACCGATCTTTCTATCCAGGCCTTCGTTATGCTCCTCCTGCTGGCCTTCATCATCAATCCAACTCTCTCCGATTTTCAATTCGCGTTCCGGGAAAGCCACAAACATCCGCTTAAAGTCCGCTTTCTGCATCGATAACGGCAACCCCTCCGGCATCTGATAATCGAGCACTTTTCCGCCACTGGCCACATGAATAACCGCTTTCTTATCTTTCAAAGCAGGCACATCGGGATTAGGTATCGCTCGATCATCGATTATGGTGTTCATGCTGCAAGCACCGTAAATAATATCAATTTGCGCGGATTTGTCCTTTGGGTTTACGAACGTGACATACTGGGTATATTCGAACTCTCCCTGCAATTTAGCTTCGTTCTTAGGCAAGGACCCCCCGGCCGGCGGCGTAACTGTAATCCCCACATCGCCGTCGATACGCATTTTGTAATGGAATTTTGCTCCGGACCTAAAATTATATTCGAGTTTTACTTTGTTTTGCTCTTGCGCTAACAAATCAGCCGCGAAAAATAATGATAATATTAAAATAATAGAGAAAATTATTCTTTTTTTCAAAAATATTCTCCTGTTTTTAATAATATAGGTTAAATATACAACTAATACTTTTAAAAGTCAACCCTTCGGACGCGCCGGCGTCAATGATGAAGAGTTCTAATTGCGCGTTAAATGCGCTCTTGATACAATTTAAGCAGTCGCGATACGTTGCGCAATCTTTTTCAAATAATTCAACTTGCTCTTGTTCTCCGCTTCCATGTAGCACCGCACTATGGATTCTGTACCGGAAGCGCGGAACATAATCCAAAAGTTTCTGGCGAAATTAAACTTGAAGCCGTCATTAATATTTGTGTCTTTTATCTCTAAGCCGGCAAACTTGTTTTTCTTGCAAATTTGCTTGAGCCGGGAAATCAATTTTTTCTTCTTAACTGAACTCAAGTGAAAGTTCAGCCGATCCGAATAAAAATATCCATATTTTTTATAAAGAGAATTCAGTATGCTAACTAACGGTTTTTTCCAATTAGCGACCATTTCCGCAATCAACATACAGGCAAGAATTCCGTCTTTTTCCGGTACATGTCCAAATATCGACAACCCTCCGGATTCTTCTCCGCCGATCAAACAGTCCCCTTCACTTAAAACTCGTCCGATATGTTTGAAGCCGACCGGGGTTTCCACTACTTCCATGCCTTCTTTTTCGGCGATTGCGTCAATCATATGCGTAGTCGCTGTTGTCCGCGCCACTTTTCTCTTTACTTTGCCTCTGGTTTTAAGCAAATAATAAAATAATAACGTGACTATTTCGTTGGGATTCAAAAATACTCCCCCCCGGTCCACAATGCCAAACCTATCCGCATCGCCATCACAGGCAAGTCCGAGATCAAGCCGATTTCTCTTTACCAGCTGAATTAAACTCGTAATATATTCCCTGTCCGGTTCAGGAGGTAAGCCGCCGAAAAGCGGATTGAGCCGGTCGTTCAAAACCCAAAATTTTCTGGCCGCGCTGCCCAGTAATACATCGATATATCCCCGGCTTGTACCGTACATGCAATCAACAGCTATTTTTAAACGCGCCCGTTTAATCTTTCCCATATCCACAATCTTCTTGATCTTATTTAAGTATTGGCTGCGCGGGTCAAAAATTTTTATTAACCCGGCATCTCTTGTTTCGGTTTTAACCAGTTTTGGATTTGCCTGTAAGCTTTTAATCCTTTTTTCTATTACATCTGTCACATCTTCCGGCGCCGGGCCTCCGTAGGAGGGAGAAAATTTTATCCCGTTATATTCGGGGGGATTGTGGCTGGCCGTAAAATTTATCGCGCCCGATAATTTCTTTCTAACTATATGATAAGCCAAAACCGGCGTAGGCGTGTCACGATTTGTCAGTAAAACTTTTATTTTATTCGCGGCCAAAATATTAGCACACGAGCGGGCAAATTCAATCGAGAGAAAGCGGGTATCAAATCCCACAATAAGCTTCGGGGAAATATTTTGTTTTCGGACAAAATCGGCAATCGCCTGAGTTACTATGCGCACATTATCGAAAGTAAAGTCCTCGGCAATAATCGCGCGCCAGCCGGAAGTCCCGAAACGGATATGTACCTTTTCTTTGTTCACTTCTGCTTAACTTTTCTTCCTTGAATCTTTAATTTATTCTCGATCAATAACCTTACGGCCTGCGGGTATAGTTTGTGTTCAAGCCTATGAATACGTTCGGCCAATGTTGTTTGTGTATCTGTTGCTTTTATTTCCAAAGCACCCTGAGCAATAATCGGGCCGTGGTCAAGTTTTTCATCCACAAAATGCACCGTAACACCGGTAATTTTCACACCATAGCTCAAGGCGTCCTTTATTCCTTGAGTTCCTTTAAAAGAAGGCAATAGTGAAGGATGAATATTCAGAACACGCCCCCGAAAGCAGCGGATAAAATACGGGCTCATGAGCCTCATAAATCCCGCTAAAACAACATAATCTATTTTCTTTTTTTTAAGATTCAAGATGAGAAACCTATCATAACTTACGCGGTCTTTAAAATCAACGGGATCCGCATATAAAACGGGAATTTTTTCTTTCCTGGCGCGCACCAGGGCATAAGCATCCACCCGGTCGCTTAAAACGAGGGCGATCCGCGCTTTAATCTTTTTTTTCTTTACGGAATTAATTATGGCCTGGAGGTTGGATCCATAACCGGAGCAGAAAACAGCAATATTTTTCATTTTTATAATTCGCCGGAAAGCAATACTCTCCTGCCTAAACTATTATGGTTATAAATCCTTTTTTTTCTTAGCGTTTTTGGACAATACGCTTTTTATCTTTTCCCTAAATTCCGTATATTCAATGGGCTTATTCAGGTAATCATAGACGCCCAGGTCTAAAGCTTCGAGATACGTTTCCCATTCGCCGAATGCCGTAATAATTACCACCGGTATTTCGATATGCAATTGAGAAAGCTTTTTCATAAAGCCAATAGCGGTATCATCCGGCATTTTTAAGTCCGCCACCACAAGACCCAAATGCTCATTTTGCGAACGTTCCAGCGCTTCTTTAACGCTGCCGGCTTCAAGTACCTCAAAATTATCCGCTCTTAACAGCTTAGCAAGATATCGTCTTAAAACCTCGTCATCTTCCATCAGTAATATTACGTTATTGCGATTCTCGCCCATGATCCTATCCCTTTCTAGCATTACGATTATATTATATTAAATTATAATAACAAATTCTCCTTTTGGCGCCTTATGTTTAAAATGTTCGATAGCTTTTTCAACGCAAGCGAATCGCAAAACTTCCTCAAACATTTTTGTTAATTCCCGGGCGACGACTATCTTGCGGTCGCCGAGTACATCTTTTATATCTATAAGGCATCTTAAAATTCTGTGCGGTGATTCGTATAAAACTATGGTGCGGTCTTCCTGTTTTAATCCCGCCAATTTTTTTCTGCGCGCTCCCGGCTTTGCCGGCAAAAATCCTTCAAAAACAACCGAATCCGTTCTAAATCCGGATACAACCAAAGCACTGATAAACGCCACCGCTCCCGGGATTGATTCCACGCGAAAACCAGCCTCAACCGTTTTTTTAATCAAGCTGCTGCCGGGGTCAGAAATCCCCGGAGTCCCCGCGTCGCTCACCAAAGCAACCTTCTTGCCTTCTTCTAAAGAGCGCAAAATAAAATCGATTCTTTTAATCTTATTATACTCGTAATAACTGACCAGCGGCTTTTTTATTTGATAATGTTCAAGTAATACACGAGTACGGCGGGTATCTTCGCACGCAATAAAATCTACCGCAGATAAAATATCTAACGCTCTGAAAGTAATATCTTTCAGATTACCTATCGGGGTAGCAACAACATACAGAATTCCGCTTTTGATTTCATTATACATAATATCACCAGAAATTCAACAATTTTTTTATAATTTCATAGCTACGCCCGATTATTGTAACATATGACACGTTCGGCGACAAGCCCTAATACTTGCAACTGAGACATCAGAGCCGCAACCCCGAGGGGTTGTCTCTCAGTGTCAAGCCTAACAATTAAGGGCTTGATAAAACTAAAAACCATATTTTATTTGTATTATCATCGCCGGAACAATTATTTTCTGGCCCGGATAAGAATCATATAACTTTATTGCAGATAAGATGTTATAAATTTTCGCGAGCTAAGTGGCGAGGAATTTTTAGAGATTGTTGATTTTATAGACATAATTTGCGGTTTCCGCAAACGGCGGGATGCGGAAACCATAGTTTTTAACTGCGCCGGGTCCGGCGTTATAACAAGCAAGCATCAGGTTTACTTTATTGTCATTAAGCAAATGTTCATTTTTATCCAAATAACCGCTGATCCAATGCAAAAAACAGGCGCCAACCTTTATGTTTTTATCCGGGTCAAACGCATCCTGTTCAAAATTCCATTGGACATCAAGAAAATCACGGCAAATCCAATTCCAGGTTTTTTGGGTTATTTGCATAAGGCCGCGAGCATCGCATTTGCTTACGGCCTGCGGGTTGAAACTGCTTTCTGCTTCAATGATTTTATAGAGCAATCCTTCTTCGAGGCCATATTTACTGCTCACCTGCCCGATAATATCAGAAAAGTCAATGGGATTTGCTCTTGAATGGCCGGGATTTGTTCCTAAAAAAATAAAAAGAAGAAGAAAAATTACTATTCGGAGTATTTTATTTACTTTTATAATCCTTTTAGGAAGTAGCCAAAAAAAATCCATTAAAATTTCCTTCTCTACAATTAATTATAGCACATCTTTAATACTTTTACAAACTTTTTAACTATTTTTGATTAAATAAGTTATGAGGATTTATGGGTGGGGCTTTCCGTAATCGTTTATTGTAGATAGAAAAGCAAAAATATTGTCTAATTGAACCCGGTCATCTATTACTCCCGTACTCGAACCGATAAAATGGCCGCCGCCAAATGAAGCCTTCTCTATACATCGCCTTGTCTGTTTGGCCACATCATTAGGGTCTAATTGATACAAGTCGACATTGCCAAATAAAAGCAGGGTTTTTGCGTATTTTTTCTTCAATACGCCGATATCCATGCCGGCTATTTCGTCAACAGGATGGATACCGTCTATGCCGATGTCGATGAGTTTATCGATGATGTCGGTCAGGTTGCCGTCGGAATGTAAAATTACTTTTATATTCTTCCTTTTTAACGGACTAATCGCATTTCTAATTTTTGGTAACCAGTGCTGCTCCAAAAAACGGGGCGAGAAAATCAACCCTTTATTATAAGCAATGTCGTCCATTATAAAAAAAATACCCCCTAAGTTTTGGCGGGCAAACTCGTTTGCCCGCACATAGAGATTGTCGGCGCAAATATCCATCATCTTTTCCAAATCCATAGAATCAACATACATCTTCTCGCAAAAGTTTTCAAAACCGAGCCGGCGGTAAATAAAACTCAAGCACCCCTCACAGGACATGGCCAGATAGGTGTCGGGTTCGAAAAATTTTTGTTGATGTTTGAATTCTTCAAATTCTCCCCTCACCTCTTCCTGGGTCAAAGCGGCAAACTGGTTCTCCGGATAAGCCAGCCGGTTTAAAAACCCTTTCATTTTTTCAAAATAACCCTCGCGCGGCCGTTCATGCCGCCAGCACACATCAATACCCAACTTATGATAGACCGTTACTTTTTCCGCAAGAGTGATTTTAGAGTTGGGTGAGTAAAACCGGAATGCTTTTTTATTGTCCAGGTAGTCACAGACAGGAACACGATCCGCCTCTTGAAAATTTAACGCGCGGTTAATCCGCTCATTCACTTTTGAATTCAGCATATTGGGATTAGATAGTTATCTTTGTTCTCTCTTGGAATCTATCACAGATATGGTTATTTGTCAAAAAATTTGCAAATTCAGAAGTTTTTAGCTATACTAACACTCAAACAAATTCTCTTTTTTATAGTCAAACAATACGGAGGCAAAAAATGCTCTTTACAAACCTGAGAAAATATACCAAGACAATTATGTGGATTATCGCGATTTTTATCGTGCCCGCTTTTGTTATTTGGAATATCGGCAGCGCCATCAGAAACCGGCGTTCAGGATACGCGGGGAAAATCTTTGATGAAAAAATAAACTGGCAAACTTTTTTTGAAGAAAAACTCGCCGCGCGCAATGAGGCCTGGATGAGATATGGCGATAAGCTTGACCCATCCATCGACTTGGACGAGCAAACCTGGACCCGGCTTATTCTCCTCTCTGAGGCAAAAAAAAGAAATATAAAAGTAAGCGGTGATGAATTATTAACATATATAAAAAATTTGCCGGTATTCCGTCTCAGCGCTCTCGACAGCCAGACTTATGCGGAAATCGTCGCCCGGCTGTTTCAGCAAAGACCCAATGAGTTCGAACAAGGCATCAGGCATAGCCTCTTGATAAACAAACTGCTTGAGCAGGTTACCGGGGCAATATCCGTAACCGATACCGAAATAAAAGAAAAGTATATTCAGGAATTCGAACAGGCTTCCGGTTCCTATGTCCTCTTTGACCCTAAAAATTTTACTGATGCCGTAACCGGCGAAACTGATACCGGACTTAAAAACTATTATGAAAAAAATAAACAAGCCTTTAAGACGCCGGAGCAGGTTAATGTCCGATATATCGAAGTAAAAATCGAAAAATTTAAAAATGATATCGAAATCACCGAAGAGCGCATGCAAAAATATTATGAAAATAACAAGGAAAAATACAAAATTGCCAATGAAAACAAGAAAGAAAAAGAAAACCAAACAATACAATATCAGCCTTTGGGCGAAGTAAGAGATTTAATCCGCGATAAGCTGCTGGAAAAGGAAATGACCAACCACGCCCAGGATCTTGCCCGTCAGCTCTTAAATAAGCTTTATGACGATGAGAATTTTGAAAATGCCGCGCAAGCATACGGGCTAAGCGTTCAGGAAACCGGCCCCTTCTCCATGCTTGAAGAAATACCTAATGTCGGGCTAAATTTTGCTTTCCTTAAAGCCGCTTTTTCCTTAAAAAAAGGGGAAATAAGCGAAATCGTGCATACGCCCACCGCTTTTTACATAATAAAACTAATCGAAAAAATCGCCCCGCATATCCCTGAGTATGAAAAAATTGTAGAAAAGGTGCGACAGACTTATACGAATACTGAGGCCGCAAAGCTGGCGCGGCAAAAAGCAGAAGATATTCTGTCCCAGATAAAAGATCTGGTTAGCGCGGGAAAGATGGATTTTGAAGCTGCGGCAAATAAACTCGAAGTTGAAACGAAAGAAGTTACTGATTTCACGCGCCTGGGTTATATCCGTGGCTTGGGCTACGCAAAAGAGTTTATTGACGTCGCTTTTTCTTTAAAACCACAGGAAATATCCAATATCATCGATACTCAGCGCGGATTTTGTATTCTGCAACTGAAGCGGATTATTGCCGCCGACGAAGAACAATTTGAAAAGGAAAAAGAAACTTATCGCAATAAGGTGCTACTCGAAAAAAGAAATGAATTTTTAAATAACTGGTTTGCGGAGATTAAAAAAAAGGCTGACCCCATAAGTTATCTCGAGAGCAATACTCAAGCCCAATGAAAAAAATCATATTAGCCTCTGCATCTTTGCGCCGCAGAGAACTTTTAAAAAAAACCGGCCTCATATTTTCGGTCCATCCAAGCGAAGTAAAAGAATCCATAAAAACAGAGCTGCCTCCTGCGTACCAGGCGATTTGCCTGGCCTTGGCTAAGGCAGAAAAAGTAGCAAAAAAATACAGCAGCGGCTTAGTATTAGCTTTAGATACGCTTGTGGTCCACAAGGGCAGAATATTCGGCAAACCCAAAGGGTATGCCCACGCGAAGAAAATGCTCGCGGCCCTGAGCAATACAACCCATGCCGTCTATACGGCCATTGCCGTAATTGACGCTAAGACCAAAAAGACATTGGTCGATATCGATAAGACAACCATATTTTCCCGCAGATTATCAAAAAGACAAATCGAAAATCTGGCTTTAAAAAATCACGATAAAGCCGGCGCCTATGCCGTACAGGAAAATTCGGATATTTTGATAAGGAAATTTAGAGGCGATTTCAATAATATTGTTGGCTTGCCTTTGTCAAAGGTGCTGAAAATTTTAAAGATTTTCGGGATAAAGACCGGCGCGTAGCAGCCGTCGTTGGACGTTTTTACTTTCTGTCTATATGTCTGCGTTCAAACTCCTGTACATATTTATAATAAGGGCAACAACGACAGGTTCCAAACCTTTCGATAAATTTGCACAGCTTGGACGTTTTTGCCCCGGGATTCATCTGTAAAAACTGGGGCTCGCTCAAGTCGCGGCCCGAATCTTGCGCGGCCTGGCTCATTTTGCTCAAGGTTTTATCGGACTCGGTATTGCGCATCGTTCCGGCGATAGCCCAACATTCTTCGCAATAGTCCGGAAAAGCGGCGCAGGATTTTTCCTCATTACAGCGCATATATTCCCAACACCGGTCTTTAAATTTTTTCATAACATATTCCTGTTATTGTGGGCCAACGCCTTTTATTAAATTATAACATACCTTAAGGATAAATAACAATTTATCTGTCGGCCTTCAAATGGTAGGACAAGAAAATATTAGGCGGAAATAATTTATCGCCCCGATAGCATCGTCAGCGCCTGTTGGTATTTCGCCGTTGTCTTTTGCACGATATCCTCAGGAAGTTCCGGGCCCGGAGGCGTCTTATCCCAATCCAATGTCTCCAGGTAGTCGCGCACAAACTGTTTATCAAAGCTGGGTTGAGAACTCCCCGGCCGATATTCGTCTTTGGGCCAGAACCGGGAAGAATCGGGCGTAAGTATTTCGTCGATAAGGATTATCTGATCGTCTACTTTGCCGAATTCAAACTTTGTATCGGCGATAATTATGCCCCTTTTTTCGGCGTAAGTCCTTGCTTTTTCGTATATAGCAATACTGGTTGTTTTAAGTTTTTCGGCTAAATCACGGCCGATCTTGCCGGAAATATAATCCAAACTCACATTCTCATCATGACCAACATCAGCTTTAGTCGACGGGGTAAAGATTACCTGCGGCAGCCTGTCCGATTCTTTTAAATTGGGCGGCAATTTTATCCCGCATATTGCCTGTGTCTTCTTATATTCTTTCCAGCCGGAGCCGGAAAGGTACCCTCTTACTACACACTCTACCGGAAGCGGCGTTGCCTTTTTAACCAGCATCGAGCGGCCGGATAATATGTCCTTATAAGGCAAAAGCGCTTTAGGGTATTTCTCTACATCCGCCGTAATAAAATGGTTGGGGACGATATCCCGAATAAAATCAAACCAAAAGCAGGAAAGCCGGGTAAGAATCTGCCCCTTTTGCGGAATCAATGTCGGTAAAATCACGTCAAAACAGGAGATGCGGTCCGAAGAAATAACCAGCAGTTTATCGTCCAGCTCGTAAATCTCACGCACTTTACCGCGTTTAAAAAACGGGATCCCTTCAAGTTTTACGGAAGATACGGTTGGTATTGACATGGTTTGCCTTGCCTGTTTTTTGGGTTAAAGAAACTGTTCCGGCTTGATATAGTCGCCGGATTTCTTCTGTGCCTCTTCCAAGCACTTGCGCTGCGCGCCTAATATTTCAAACAATCTTTCCGGCACATCAATTACATTAGCGTGATAAATTTCAAAAATGCGTTCGATTTTTTCAAGATTACTATTTACCCGCAATCCAAACTGAAGCTCATAGTTATTTTTTTTATATTCTTTATCTAAAACCTGATTAAACAGCTTTTGTAAATCTTCGTAGTAGGGAATACACCCGATAGGCGTCTTGATCGCTTTTATATCATTATGTATTCTAAGTTCCATCCATTTGAGCCAAACGCGTTTATCATGCATGCCAGTAAGATAATCCCCGTTCTCGCCGCGGATAAAATAATTTACCCCAAAGATTACCGGAATATTATCTAAATCTTTAACAAAGTTGAGATGGTTGTTTATATATTTGCCGACCGGCACGGAGAGAAAATCCAGATTGGCCATAAGATTAAATTTGCGCACCCCTTCTTTGCCCAACGTAGCGGCGGTCGTTTCGGATTCGAGGGAGCTGGCAATAGTTATTACTCCATGTTCCCAATCGAAACTTTGAAATACCGGCGGCCAAGAATGAGAATCCCGGCCTCCGTAAATAATTCCTTTTATCTGGACTCCTTTGCCGGATTCCAAATTGGAATCGCAATTTTTTAGGTCTTTCATGCGAATTGTGTACCGGGCATTGGTATGAGCGTGCGGAATAAGATTGCCCTGCTCATCCGTCTTCCCTTTTGTCCACTTTCCGCAAAAATTTATTCCTTCGTCTGGTACTTGACGACCATCGCCCTGCCAATACGCATCGCCGTCCTTTATCAGAATATTAGAAACTATAGCTTCCCCCGCTTTATTTAATACATCCCAAATCAACGGGTCATCGTCAACATTTACGTCCTTTATGATTCCAAAAATTCCCCGTTCTACGTTTGCCGCGAAAATTTTTCCATGGCGTTTGCGCAAATAGGAAATATCATCTCCGACAATCGTCTCTCCTTTAACCATGCAAGTGGAAGTTTTACCGCAGGCGCTGGGGAAAGCGCCGGCAAAATATGTTCTTCTTTTTCCCGGGCCGCTTACGCCCATAATAAACATATGTTCGGCAAGCCACCCTTCTTTATCCGCTTTATTTATCGCCAGCCGCAGAGCAAGTTTTTTAAGCCCCATCGTGTTGCCGGCATATTGGGTATTCATGCTGTAGACAATGTTTTCGGCAATATTTATATACACACGACGTTTATCCACATTTTTGCTGGCATTATTTTCATCCAATTCCCCGGCGGAGTGAACAAATTTAAAAAATCCCATATCCGGCCGGCTTTTTTTAAACGCCTCATAGCCGGGACGGTATAATATATCTTCCGAGTGAGCGACATAGGCCGAGTCAGTAATTTGAACCGCACATACGGAAAAATCAGAATTTACCGGCCCCAGTGACAGAAAAAGCACAAACATTTCCTTCCCGTACATTATATTTTTAAGCAGCTCATTAACATCTTTATGCCCGCTTTCTCTATCGATAGCATGAATATGCGAGCCGAACTCCACGCCTTTAACCATAAAAAACTTTGTGCTGCCTTTATCGCGGCCCTGATCATAGAAACCGTCAAAATGCGCTGTATGCCCCTCAAGACTAAGCGGCATTTCTTCTTTTAATTCAATTGTTTTTTTACGGATATATCCGATATCCCGGGAGGAATCAGTACGCACAAATACTGAATCTGGATTGCAATATTCCGCGAATTCACCCACAAATTTAACAACTTCCGGGTTATCGATAGCAATAAGTTTTTTCAGATTTTCCGGACCACATTTCTTTTTAAGTATCGTTAAATAATGCTCTTCCATTTTTCTCTCTCCATTTCTTTCGTATTTAAGTTTCGCTAAATTATACCAAATTTACTTTATGTTTTCAACAGTCAATAAAGTATTTTATAAAAAAATTTGTGCTATAATAGATAATTAATACCCTTTGAACCCGTAAAAAATTTCTTTTAAGATGAATCTACTACGTGAAAAAGCATTTACTCTGTCCGAGCTTATGGTCTCGGCACTGATTTTAGCTTTAATTTTAGTGAGTATTGTCGCGGTATTGACGAACATCAACCTGTTAAACGAAACCAACCGCAACCTTACGATAGCCGTAACCCACGCCGAATATCTAATCGAAGAGATAAAAAACGCTTCCTTCTCCGGATTAGAATCTAATATCGGCTCCGGAGTGTGGGATTTTACTTCCGCGCAACTAAGCGCTACTTACGGGCTTTCGGGGCTGAACAACGAATCCGTGAATACGACGGTTGAACAAAGCGGTAATCCACTCGAAATTTCCGTAACCGTTAACTGGACAGATATCGGTCAAAGGAACAGGAGCGTAACATTAAGCCTATTAAGAACAAATTAAAAACCGCCGCATTCACCCTGGTCGAGCTCCTGGTTACGGTTATTATTGTAAGCTTTTTAATGGCTACTTTATTTGCCGTTTTAGATTTCGGGCGAAATATTTTTTACACCAATAACACTCTGCTTGACATGCAGCAGACCGCGCGCATTACGCTGGATAAAATGGTGAAGGAACTCCGGCAGACTACTGTGTCCAATATGACCATCACCGGCGGTACGCAAATCCAGTTCAAAATACCTACGGACATCACCACAACCCCGGTAACCTATTCTTCCAATATCGAATATTATCTTTCCGGCACGGATCTAATCCGCGAATACCCCACAGGCACAACATCCATTTTGGCGGGAAACATCAGCGCTTTGAGCTTTTCCTACGCTTCTAATTACTTGACGGTACAAATTATGGTATCCAAAAATCTAAAACAAAGAACTTATACTTTTAGCTTAAAAGAAAAGATGCAATTAAGGAACTAACGAAAATGAACAATAAAAAAGGAATCATGCTGGTAATAGCTTTAATCGTAATTGTACTCTTAACCATTTTGAGCACGGGCATCTTTGTGCGCAGCATCTCAGAAACAAAAAGCGCGGCGGTTTTTACCAACGCAAAACGCGCTTTTTGGCTGGCGGAATCCGGCATCCAGAAGGGGATATACGAACTCAATTATAACGGCGCCTGGAGCGGGACAACGCAAAATTCTCTTTCCAGCGGCGGCGATTACGAGATATCTTTAACCAGCCTCTCCGGCTCCAGATACCAGATAACTTCCACCAGTTATTTCCCCAGCAAAGCCGCGGCCAATGCCGTTGCCAGAACTATAACTGCGATTTTGAAAAAAAGTTTTTCTTTTGATTACGCCACTTACGCCGGGGCTGATTTATCCCTCGCCGGGAACGCTGCAACTAACAGCTACAGTTCAAGTGAGGGCGCATACGGCACCAGCTCCATAAATGCTAACGGCGATGTCGGAACCAACGGTGATATTTCCGGCAGCGGCAACAACTATGCTGTTAACGGAGACGCCGTAATCAGCCCAGACGGAGAATTTGACGAATCAGATCATATTTCGGGAGACATAGTGCAACAACCGGAAGTAACTCTGATTCTCCCGATTGTCCCCGCAACGCTGGCCGCTCTTTCCAGCAGCGGTTCGATATCATCGACTACGACTTTAAGTTCCGGAGATTACAAATATCTGAACATAAACCTTTCCAGTTCGGACACGCTCACAATCACCGGCCCGGTAAACCTTTATCTAACCGGCGCCACTTCCATCAGTACATCCGGGACGTCTTCAATTGTAGTCGATTCCGCAAGCAGCGGGGCCGTAACCATATATTTTGACGGGGATGTGGACTTAACCGGCCAAGGCATAACCAACGCCACCAATACCCCCTCCAATCTCCTCCTGCTCGGCACAAACAGCAGCGAACAGGACTTTGACGTCTCCGGCCAGGCTGATTTCTGCGGCGCTGTATACGCGCCTACTGCGGACATGCGCATTTCCGGGCAGGGAACTTTATGTGGCTCTTTCGTCGGGAATGACGTAGCCCTCAGCGGGAATGCGGCCATACATTATGATGAGGACCTAGAAGATATGGAGCTGGATTTGGGCTCCTATCAGGTTGAATCCTGGAAAGACAGCCAGAGCCCTTATGCGGTTACTCCTTAAAAAACTTCCTGTTTTTCTATTTTTTATAATACCTGGTCAAATAAATTACCGTCTTCCCCAAATTTATCCGGGCGGCCAGAGCTTCGATATCTTCTGCCGGAACCTCGTTAAAGCCCAAATCCACAAAGGTCAGTTGTCTTGGGTATAACTGCCCGTCATCATAACGCTTTTTGGATACAAGCGGAGTATAATATTTATTGTTCGCTTTAAACAGGTATTTATCCGCTTTGTAGTTCATAGACACAGGGGCCGTCCCAAAGTTATCAATCACCAGGCAATAATGAACCGGGGCCTTTTTATTATGGTACAAATAAGCATACAGGTTGGACTGGTCGCGGGTATCCATATTGCAATCAAATCCGGCCATTATCAGTTCGGCATTTTTGTCTATGATTTTTAATTTCTTAAATACTTTCGTCCTCTCCTCAATTATCTTTTGTGTTTTCTTCAGTTCCAAAAGCCCCTTGTTTACCCCGCGCATGAAATCTTCCAGTTTCATTGCTTGTTGCGCGTAGGAAGTAGCGGTAAAACAGCAAAAAACAGCGAGCAGACAAATTTTCAATGATATCGATATGCCCGTGTTAGCATTTCTCCCGGATCTCCAATATTTTTTCATCTTTCACCCCTTAATAATTTTTGAAAATTAACGGCAAAATAAAATTTGGCTACGGCACGAGTACGACTTTCAGCGCGTCTTTAGGCGAAGCCGCGATTTTAAATGCCTCTTGGATATCTTTTAGCGCCAGTGTATGGGTAATCATGCTTTTGACATCAACTTTTCTATCTTTTATCAACTTTATCGCCTCGGCCAAATCAAGCGGCGCCGCTCCGTAAGAAGAAGCCGCGGTTATCTCATTCCTCCAGAAATCCACAATTGGAACTTCAATATTCCGTTCGGGTATAGCAAAGAAAAGTATAACTCCTTTTCTGTCGATATAATCGAACGCCGACTTTGCCGCCTCCTGCGCGCCCGTACAAACAATTATTCTATCGGCTTTTATTTTGAGCTTAACCCGCGCATCAACTACCCTATCTGCCCCAAACTCTTTTGCTTTCTTCAACCGATAGCCGTCGATATCGGTAGCAACAACTTTCGCGCCTTTTAATTTGGCCAGACAGATATTCAATAGTCCCGACACCCCGCTGCCAAGGACCAGAACCAGCTGTCCTTTATCCATACCGATCATTCTCTGGCTCCTTATTGCGCACGCAAGCGGCTCAATCATCGCCGCCTCTGGATATGAGATGTTTTTGGGCAATACATAAGTGCCTAGTTCCACATTTTCCCTAGGCACGCGGATAAACTCGCTATATCCGCCGGGCTCATAATTACCCTTATGCAGCTGCTCACATGCGGTATGGTTGCCGGAACGGCAATATTTGCAGGTATTACAGGGAACATGGTGGCTGACAAAAACCCGGGAACCTATCTTGAATTTTTTTGATTTAGATTCTACTATTTCTCCGGCAATCTCATGGCCTAATACCCGCGGCGCGGATTTAGCCCGGTACCATTGCATCAGGTCCGTGCCGCAGATGCCGCTGGCTAATACTTTCACCAGAAGTTCTCCCGTTTTAATTTTCGGCACGGGGCGCTCTTCCAACCTGATATCCTGATTATTATAATAAACCGCGACAAGCATATCTTTTAAATTATAAATCCTTCAAAAATTTTCTTATAAGTAAATTTTTGAGCTGAAGTCCCCGCAGGGGATTACAAATCAGATATCCAAAAAACTATTTCTTATTCTTGATATCGTTGAATATTTCGTGCGCTTTTTTAACTGTTGCCCTCTCATGAATGATTGCCTGTAATGCCCCGGCTACGGCCACTGGGTGCGGGCTCTGCCAGACGTTCCGGCCCAGATTTATACCAATCGCGCCTTTCTGCATTCCGTCGTGCACAAACTCCAGCACTTCAAGTTCAGTCTCGCATTTCGGCCCGCCGGCCATGACCACCGGCACCGGACACCCCTTAACTACTTTATCAAAATCCTTCTCACACCAATAGGTCTTTACCGCTTTCGCGCCCAACTCGGCCGCGATCCGGCAACATAGCGCCAGATACCGCGCTTCCCGTTTTTCCATTTCCTTGCCTACGGCCGTAACTGCCATAACCGGGATGCCGTAACCTTCGCACTTATTCACCAATTCAGCCAGGTTCTGAAGCGTCTGTTTTTCATAATCGCTGCCGATAAAGACAGAGATTCCCACAGCCGTTGCATTCAAACGGATAATCTCCTCGATGGACGTGGTAATTACTTCATTTGCCAGATCCGCTCCGACCATGCTCGTGCCGCCGGAAACGCGCAGGATAATCGGTTTACTGTCAACCGCTTCAACGCAAGAACGCAACACGCCCCGGGTAACAAACAGGGCATCACAATACGGCAAAAGAGGTTTAATCGTCTTCGCCGGCTCTTCCAAAGACCGCGTCGGCCCCTGGAAATACCCGTGGTCAATCGGCAGGAAAAAACAGTGTCCGTCTTTTTGTATCAGCTTACTTAACCGGTTCTTCATTCCCCAATCCATATCTTTACCCTCCTAAATGAACACATCACGTTATGGAGCATCAGCGACATAAGTGATTAGTGTGAATTTACCCCTCAAGTGATTAGAAAAAATTGAATAAATTTTTTCAATCGTTTACGCCGAGGGGGCCATCCTGTTTGTTTTAATGAGTCCCGCCTTAGCGGGACGAATTTATCCCGCCGAATACAATAAAAATTATAAGAGAATTTTTATTGTATCTTATGAGGCGGGGCCTGCCTCTATTAAATTAATCCCGCCCTAGCGGAATCAATTTATATACGTTAAATATTACTACCATCCCCAAAATAAGTCAATTCGAAAATCCAAGAGTGTTATTGCAAGGCAAAAATGTCCTGTTTCTAGCAAAGCAAGAATGTCCGGTTTTCATGTTACTGTTAATAGTAGCCCTTTTTCTTTTGGGGCTACCTTTTCTTTTTGTT
>JAHJAO010000001.1 GCA_018813905.1 Candidatus Omnitrophota bacterium | reverse complement strand
GGCTATAATGAATCGATTATCCGGGGCGAAGACTCCGTACTTTCTTTTGACCTGATAAAAAAAGGATACCGCGTTGTCCTGGCGCCCCAGACCTGGTGTTATCATCCCCAGCCGGCGAATATCGTGGAGCTTATAAGGACGAATTTCCGAAACGGCGCGGGAGTCTGTTTTGTCGATATTTTTCATCCGGAACTTAATATTGATGTCGCGCCCCAGGGGATAGAGCATTCTAGCGCCGGGCGCAAAGGGTTTTCAAAAAGAGCGGGTAGATTTATAACAAATATTTTAGGAGCGGTTTTTAAGGTAAAATTGCTGCTGCTGCTTTCTAAAATATCTTACGCGCTGGGTTATTTTTACGGCGTCGCTAAATACGGATTTTTCAAATGGAAAAGATAGATAAAATTCTTATTATCAATCTGGGCGGAATCGGCGATCTTCTGCTGTCTAAGCCCGCGCTTAAGGCGTTAAGAAAAAAATACCCCCAAGCGGAAATTGATATGTTAACCGCGCATAAGGTGTATGAAATTGCCTGTGATTTTGATTTTATAAATCGGGTGTTTGTTTTTGAGTTAGAGTACGGGCGCAAGGTATCGGTTTTTAAAATGTTCGGCAATTTCCGGGTGCTAACATCCCTGCGGTCAAGAAAATACGATGTCGCTGTCAATATGCGCACGCTTATGTCCAACAAAAGCGCGGCAAAGATGAAACTTATGCTGAGTTTTATAAAACCGGCGCGTTCAGTCGGCCGGGATACGGAAGGCCGCGGCAATTTTTTTGATATGCGCGTGCCCGAATCGCAGCAGGGTCGAAAATGCGAAATGGAATATGATATCGATACGGTGAAAAAACTTGATGTCGAAGTCCCGACCAGGGGCGTTTATCTTGAGATTCCTCCGGAAGTTGAAGAAAGAGTAGAGATATTTTTTCGCAAATTAAATATAAAAAAAGAGGATATAATTGTGGGTATCCATCCCGGGGGGATGCCGTCGCGGCGCTGGCCGATAGAGAACTTTGCCGAAGTTATAAAAAAGATAAACATTTCTCATCGGGTGAAATTTATCGTAACCGGTTCTGCCGAAGAGAAAGAACTGGCGCAGAGGCTGGTTAATTTATGCGGGGTTAAACTCATTAATCTGGCCGGGAAATTAACGCTGAAAGAACTTGCCGCTACGATTAAAAAATGCGCGGTTTTTATATCCAACGATACCGGGCCAATGCATATCGCGGCGGTGTTAGAGGTGCCGCTGGTGGCTATCTTCGGCCCGGGGGACATCGTAAGGTTTGACCCTCGCAATATCTTTAAAGAAGCGGTTGTCCTGTATAAAAAAACAGATTGCGCGCCATGTGAAAAAAGGGGATGTGAAGATCTGAGATGTCTAAAGGCGATTACGCCTTTGGAAGTCAGCAATGCCGTGGTGCGGTTTCTTGGCAGCGGAGCGGTGAAATGAAGGATAATCAGGAAAATAATATTAGAAATAAATCGCAGCACATCTTTATATATCATGCGAAATTTAAACGCTTGTTATATAAAGCGGTCGGCGAATATGCCGCAGGTAAAGAGCGCTGTAAGATATTGGATATCGGCTGCGGCAAGGGGAACGATTTGTCCGCATTGTGTGAATCCAATCCGAATTTGCGGGCTTTCGGCATGGATGTTTCCGGCGAGAACTTAGCCGCTGGCGGAGGGGTAAAGAAAGGTATCAATTTTTTTCAGGGCAACGCGTTGGATATTCCGGTTAAAGACGGGGTTTTCGAAATAATAATTACTTCAGAAATGATCGAACACATTGAAAAAAAAGACGCGATAAGATTTATCGGCGAATTATATAGAGTTTTGAAAAGTGGGGGAAGATTGGTCGTTACGACTCCTTCCCGGCATAATTACACAAGTCTACTTTCCAAGATAGTGCCGGCTGTTTTTAAAAATAAATTAAGAAAACTGGTCTGGCATATCCGGCCCGGGCAAGAAAGCAATCCGCACGCGTATGAATATACTCCCCGGGAATTAGCCGCGTTATTTTCTTGCGGCGGTTTTTTTATCGAAAAAATTAAAGCCGGAGTTATGCGGATTCCGCTATGGCCTTTATTCGTCAAGTTGCCTTTTTTACTGCTGTTTTGGAAATGCCTGGATGGTTTAATAAATATAATCCCGGGCGGAATTAATTTAAAACATAATTTTGTTTTAATTATGAAAAAAGGTTAAATCGCCGGCACAGGAGGGCGCAGGGTGTTAGAGAAAATATATTATTGGCTGCATAACAGATTTTCTAAGCCGCAAGAACGCGGGGAGTATTCCGCCGGGCGCTGGCAGGAACAGGCGCGGCGGCGGGTTCTTGAGCTGTGCGGCGAAGTGCAGGGTAGGTTGCTTGAGGTCGGCTGCGGCGAAGGATTATTTTTGGAAGAAGCGCTAAAAAAAGTTCCGGCAAAAGAGATCTTTGGGATTGATATCTGGCAAGACATCTTAGAGCGGGCAAAAGCGAGGCTGCGGAGAGACGATAAGGCAAATATTCTACTCAGCCAGGCGGATGGTACGAGCCTGCCGTTTAAGGATAACAGCCTGGATTGCGTGGTCTGCGTAAATGTTTTTTTCAATCTGCCGGATCTTAATGCCCTGCGCCGGGTTTTAGGAGAAATAACCCGCGTGTGCCGTTCGGGGGGGAAGGTGATTTTTGATATCCGCAACCGGGATAACCCGTTTCTCTATTTCAAATATAAGTTCGCTCCCCTGTATGATGCCACGGTAAAAAATTTACCGCTGAAAACATACCGATTTGCCCGGGTAAGGGAATATCTGGAAGAAGCGGGGCTGAAGTTTAACAAACGGCTTAATGTCGGTTTTCCTAATAACCGTTTTGCGCCGGTATTTGTAATCGAGGCGGTGAAACAATAATGGCTATAGTCAAGATTCCGATCGCCGGGTGTAAAATTCCCGCAAAATATATTTTTTTCTCGCTAAAGAATATATTCCAAGACGAGAAAGCTGTCGGCCTTTTAAAGGGAAAATTTGACCCGATTTTAAATAAGCGGCATTTGTTTTTCTTTAATTCCGGGCTGGCCTGTTTTTACCTGATATTAAAGGCGCTAAAACAATCCTCGGGTAAAAAGGAAGTAGTCCTGTCGGCTTATACCGCTGGGTCATTGGTTGTAGCAATAAAGAAGGCGGGATTGACCCCGGTGCTTTGCGATATTACGCTTGATGATTTTAATATGGATATGAATTCATTGGGTGGCGTGATTTGCGGAAAAACCCTTTGCGTTTTAGGCGTGCACATGTTTGGTATCGTACAGAAAGGGCTGGTTGAAACAAGAGAGCGTTTTCCGGATGTTTTCACTATTGAAGATTGCGCCCAGGCCATGGGAAGTAAATTAAAGGGAAAGGATGCGGGAAATTTCGGCGATATCAGTTTTTTCAGCTTTAACCGCGGAAAGAACCTATCTACCTACGGCGGCGGGTTAGTTAGCGCGCGTGATGAAAAAATTGCTGGCCTGATTCAGAAGGCGGCGTTAGATTCAGGAGCGCCGCCGCTTACGCTATCAGAAAAAATAGAGATTCTGTTTAAGTTGCTCGCGCTTAACCTGGCGATAAATCCGCTCGTTTACGGCCTCTTGTATCCGCTAATCTCCCGGTTTAAAGATACAATGCCGCCGGAAGATATTATAATCAAGCAATACAGCGGCGTTCAGGCCGGGATTGCGTTGGCGCTTTTAGGCGGGGTTAAAGAAATCAGCAAAAACAGGTATGCTCTCGGCATGAAGCTGATCGCCGGATTAAAAGGCACTGAAGGCGTAATTCTGCCGAAGATAGATGAGGCGACGCAACCGGCGTTTAACCGCTTGCCGGTGGTATTTGAGGATTTAGCGAGGCGGGATAGGGTAGAAGCGGCCCTGTGCAAGCAGGGGATTGAAACCTCGCGCCTGTATTATCAGCCCCTGCACCAGATGTTTGAGCTGGGTTATAAAAAGGAGGATTTCCCCAACGCCTGTTTCTTTGCCAAGCATGTACTTACTTTTCCCACCCATCCGCGACTCACAGAACGCTCCTTAGAGCGGATAATAACCGCAATCAAAAAATCCTAACGCAACAAAAGTGTTGACAACACAAATGTTGCGTTATTATACTAATATTATGAAAAATATAAAAAGAATATTTATGTCAACACGTAAAATCATTATAGAAGATGGTATTTATCATATTACCCAGAGAGCACCGGGCAGAGAAGTGATCTTTGCAGAAGATAACGATTATAAAACGTTTTTGTATTTTTTAAAGAAAACCTCGCAGGAATTTGCTATAGAAGTCTTTTGTTTTGCTTTAATGCCAAACCATGTCCACATTTTAGTGAAAAATAGAAAAGAAAATTTAAGCCAAGCGATGAAATACCTTTTTCAAAGATATGCTTTGTGGTTCAATAAAAAATATGAAAGAAAGGGCCATGTGTTTTGCGGCGCCTATCGGGCGGCGTTGTGTTTAGATGATAGTTATCTTATTGCAATTTCTTTGTATATTCACCTAAATCCCTTTAAAGCGCAAATAGTAAAAGATGTTTTTAGTTACAGATGGAGCTCGTTGGATTGTTATATAAAGTCTCATCGAGACAGTTTTATTAATACCAAACAAATTATGGAGTTAATGGGAGAAAAAGAAAATGCCCACCTTATTTATAAGGATTTAATAGAGAGCGTTAAGGGTATAAATCACAAAAGCGTTTTTAATGATAGATGCGGAGTAAAAAAGTTTACCAAGAAAATGTTTAACTCGCTAGGGGGTAGAGGCACAAGTTGTTTATTTAAAAAGACGGAATTATTCAAGGATTTTTTTCATAATAAAAATGTTATGGACAGTGTTATAATAAAACAAAAGCGGAGAAAATTTGAAGACAAAAAGGCATTTAAATATTGCATAGAGCAGTTGTTAGCCAGAGGGTATAGCTTTAAAGAAATTGCGGAGAATTTAAAAGTCAATAGAACGACTATATATCGGTTAATGCAACAAAAGTGTTAACAACACAAATGTTGCGTTAGAAGATACCGGGGGAGGATGCGGATATGCTTGAGAAAAAATATAAAAAAACCGATGCGATAGTGTCGCGAAAGATTGCGGATGAGCTGATACTGGTTCCTATTCGCCAGCAAGTAGCGGATCTGCAGAACTTCTATGCCTTAGAAGGAGAGGTTGCCTCCCGCCTGTGGGAGCTGTTGGATGAGGATAGGACAAAAGGCCAGCTTGCGGCGCAGATCAGCCGGGAATTTGAAATCAGCCAGGAGCAGGCCGGCACAGATATAAACGCGTTTATCGAGAAACTGTCGGTGATTAAAGCAATAGAAGAGGCCAGATAAGAAGATGGAGTGCCAGCATAAAACTCAGGTTACCTATAGCGAGTTCAGCGAACGCATCTATAAAAAGCTAATTTCAAAGCGGATTCCGTTTGACGGCTCGCTTGAACTGACGCTGCGCTGCAATCTTCGATGCGTGCATTGTTACTGCAAGCCGGATGTAAGCAAACAGGAGATTAGTTATGTTCAAGTTACGCGGGTATTGGATGAAATCGCGGACGCGGGCTGCTTCTGGCTGTTGCTTACCGGCGGCGAGCCGCTATTACGAGATGATTTTGCGAAGATTTACGCCTATGCCAAGAAAAAAGGGATGATGATAACCCTGTTTACCAACGCGACGCTCTTGACGCCTTATCTGGCTGATTTTTTTAATGATATGCCGCCTTACGCGATAGAGATAAGTTTGTATGGAGCGACGGAGGCGACATATGAGCGGATCTGCAGGGTGCCCGGGTCTTTTGATAGATGCCGCGGAGGAATTGAGCTTCTGCTTGAACGGAGATTAAAGGTGCGCTTGAAAACCATGGTGATGACTTTAAACGCGCATGAGTTTTTCGCCATAGAAAATTTTGCCAAAAGCCGGGAGCTTGAATTCCGGCTGGACGC
>JAHJAO010000049.1 GCA_018813905.1 Candidatus Omnitrophota bacterium | reverse complement strand
TCAAGGCACATTTGCGCAAAAATTTAAAGACTGCATAAACTGTGATTTTTATGAATTAGTCACTCAGGAAGAAAAAAACATGTTAACGGGTATCGAAGTAAATAAAAAAATTAAAAAAACATCTGATTAGAATAGACAGGAAAGCGGCCATGAATGAATCTTGCCCTATATCTGAAAAACGTTTAAATCAACACGCGGCCCGGACAAACGCGGTTCTGGTAATTATATCGCTGTTCATTCTGCTGAACACGCCGCATAAATGGATTATTTTTGTTCTGGGGGTTGATTTTTTCATCCGGGGGTTCGGCAACCCATCGCTTAGCCCCTTAAATTCTATAAGCAAATTCCTCCTGCGCGTTTTAAAACTTAAACCTTTAATGGTTAACGCGGCCCCGAAGATTTTCGCGGCAAAAACCGGATTTCTGTTTTGCGCGCTTATAACCGCTTTTTACCTGCTAAATATGACGGTGTTGATGAATATATTTATTATCGTTTTTATGTCTTTCGCCTGCCTGGAAGCGTTTTTCGGCTTTTGCGCGGCTTGTAAGCTTTATCCTTTGATAAGCAAAATTAAAAACATAAAATAAATCCCCCTCCCCATCATTTTCCCATCGACAAACGGCAAAAAAAATAATAGAATATTATTAACCAGGAGGGATAACATGAAAAAACTGTTCTTATTAATTTTATGCTTTATATTCGCGCAGGCAGGAAACGTCTGCGCGCAAACCGTGCAGGCCACAGATTCCTTCGAATTAGGCACCGAGATATCATCCATCAAATATGAAGAACCTAACGTGATGCAGGAAAAGGGGCTTATGTACGGGGTATGCGGTTCCTATACTTACAGCGATGTTTTGATGTTAAAAATAGACGGCCGGTTCAGCACGGGCAGTGTAGATTATAAAAATTCAGGCACCTTGGATAATGTCGACGATTACATGTGGGAATTACGAATCCTGGGCGGCGGCGATTTCTACCTGTCCGAGGCGTCCACGCTCACCGCTTATACGGGCTTTGGCTTAAGATACTTAAACGACGATATGTCCGGCAGGGTCACCTCGACCGGAGCTCAGGGTTACGAAAGAGAGTCAAATTATATTTACAGCCCGATTGGCGCGGCCATCAGCACTATTTTAGAAAACGGCTGGACTATCGGAGCAACTCTGGAATACGACCTTTTCTGGGCGGGAAAACAAAAAAGTTATCTGGGCAGCATTCCCGGCTATTATGATATCGAAAACGACCAGGAAAGCGGCTATGGGTTGAGAGCGTCCATAGATTTTATACATAACGGCAGTGACATGGATTTTATAATAAGTCCTTTCGTGCGGTATTGGGATATCAAAGATTCTAAAATAACGGTTGACCCGATAGGCCGAGGCTGGATTGAGCCAAAAAATAATTCTACGGAAATCGGGCTTAAAATCGCCGTAAAATTTTAACACGTAAGATTAAAAATATAGATTACGAAGATTATCTATCGACGAAACAATCTCTGTAATCTCATTGAAAATCTCTGTAATCATCGGCTGGCACGAGTTTCGTGACAGCCTATTAAAAAAAGGGGGGCAACAAAATGGCCGAACAAAAATGTACGGGCGATCATAAAGGGCATCTTTGCGTGCTCGCGAGCAAAGGCCTGTTTAACGAAATTAGAACCCTGACCAAAAACGCGAAATTTATCTGCTTCAATTGCGGCCGGGTAGCCGATTGCGAACAGAACCTTTGCAACCCCATGTCCCTGGATAAATAAATCAACAAGCAAAGAACCCTCTACTATGCGTAAACACGTCCTGCTGCTGTTCCCTAAAACCGGCCTGGATTTAAAAAGAGTGAACCTGCAAATGCCCATGAGCCTGATGTGCCTGGCCGCGCCGCTGGAAGAGCTTGGCTATCGCGTAACTATTCTGGATCAGAGAACAGAAAAAGATTTTTTCCTAAAAGTAAAAAACCTCCTGGCCGACGATACCATCTGCGCCGGAATCAGCGCGATGACCGGCATGCAGATACGTTACGCCCTGGCAATTGCCAAATTTATCCGCGAAAACAGCCGCATCCCGATAGTTTGGGGAGGGATTCATCCCACATTAATGGCCGAACAGTCGATAAGGAATAACTGCATCGACATTATCGTGCGCGGCGAGGGAGAAATAACTTTCGCGGAACTTGTCCGGGCCTTATCCCGCGGCAGCTCTTTAGATAAAATACCGGGAATAACCTGGAAAGACGGCGCTAAAATCCGCGCAAACGCGGAAAGAAACTTTTGTGATTTGGATAAACTTCCGCCCACTTCTTACGATTTGGTAAACGTCGAGAAATACGTCACCGCCCAGGTTCCCGGCAAAAACAGAAGCCTGGATGTTTATACCTCGCGCGGATGCCCTCATAGCTGTTCTTTTTGTTTTAACCGCAGTTTCAATAATTCAAGCTGGCGGCGGCGGGATATCGATAAAGTAATATTTGAAATAGAATGGATGGTAAAAAAATTCCACCTTGATTCCGTCAATATTAACGACGATAACTTCTTCGTGGATATTGACCGAAGCCACACTTTCTGTAAACGCCTTATCGATAAAAAAATTCCCCTGGCCTGGGGCTGCCAGGGCGTACGCATAGATTCTTTGGAAAAAGTCGATTTTGACCTGTTGCAAAGAAGCGGTTGCAAACACCTCTATATGGGTATTGAGAGCGGCTCGGAAAAAATTATTCAATACATAAGAAAAGGAATTACGCTAAACCAAATCAAAAATATCGTCCATAAGTTTTCTAGTTCCGGAATAATCGCCCATTACAATTTTATGGTCGGCTACCCGATCGAGGCGGAAACAGAACTTCACGAAACCATAGAATTGGTTAATTATATTATGCGGGTTGACCCTAAAGCCTATTTTTCCAGTTTTCATATTATCACGCCGTATCCGGGCACCGAATTCTACCGCCTTAGCCAGCAGCACGGCTTTATTCCGCCGCAAAAATTAGAAGAATGGTCGAACATCCGCTGGGAATACGAACAAGTTCCCTGGATACCGGCGCACATGAGAAAAACCGTGTTCAATTTGACATTGCTTACCTATTTTATCGACCGCAAGGGATTGGACAAAACCAAAAACAACCTGTTATTGAGAATAATCACAAAAGTCTACATGGCTTTCGCGAAAATTCACTGGAAACACAAACAATTCAAATTCTGCCCTGAATTCAGATTATTAAACCGGCTGGTAAATTATAAAATGTCGCGGGAGATTCGCAATCTCGCAAGCAGTTAAGGCGACTGAGAGCCACTTCCCTCTTCCACCAGATTATTCAAAAAAGCGCTGGTCATTTTAAACCGGTGTCTTTTCAGCTCCGCGATGAAATCGGCGGTATCTTCCATTATTTTACTATTATATTTGTGATCTGCAGTTTTATCTATGCTTGTGCCCTCGTAGTATACAAAAGGATTGATTTGCTCTATTTTCGGGATTAAAGATTTATTTTCAATGAGAAACCGTAAACTTTCCTTGTAGTCCGCGTTAGTTTCCTTAGGAAATCCCACGATTAGGCTCACGCCGAAAGAAAGACAAGCTTTGTTTAATTTTTTAAAAAATACTTTCGCCTCATCCGCGCAAAACCCCTTTCGCATCCGCCGCAAGGTGTTATTCGAGCCGGACTCCAGGCCGATAAATAAATTATAACAGCCGCTTTGTTTTATTTTTTCCAAAAGCCGTTCACTCATCTGGGGCCGCACGGCCATTTGCGCTTCCCAGTTGATTTTACCGAAATTAGCGATAATCTCATCGCATAGTTTTTCCAAAGCTCTCAGGTCGGCGTTCAGCATGGAATCGTGAAAAATAAAATTTTTAACCCCGCGGCCTTGGTGATAGCTGATTTCGTCGATTATGCTTTGAACCCGCTTAACCCGGAAACTCCTGTACAGGAGCCGTTCCCCGCAAAAAGCGCAGAAGCGCGGGCAGCCGCGCGAGAACAGTAAAGATACGCTGTTTTTCTTAGGATAACTGTTGGGGTCTATTTTTTCATAGGCCGGGATGAAATTTTCGCTCTCGATATGCGCGCGCTCTTTAAAACAAACGGTTTTTTGCCGCGCATCCCCTTTTAAAAATTCAATCAGCGGCAATTCCCCCTCGCCCACAACCGTTAAATCTGAAATGTTCTTGATTTGGGCCGAAAAGGAACTTCCGGTTTTAAAATAAATCCGGGATATCTCGGGCCCGCCCAAGACGACTTTTAAATTATTATTCCTATTTTTTAATTCGCGGGCAAGCCACAAGCTAACTTTTAAGTTGCTCTTAAATACGGAAAATCCCACGGCTTTGCATGCGGCCAGCGCAGTAATCTGTTTTTTTAATATGTCCCGGAATTTATTTTGTATTATTTCCGGCATATTCTGTTGGAATTCGCGGTTTGAGCTTTTGCGCCATTCTTTTTTTAAATCTTCGCCCGCCGCGTTAAAAAAAATATTGTTCAGATCCCGGATATCCGTATCGTTTTTATATCCGCTTTGAATAAGAAAACTTCCCAGGCTTATCAAAGATAGCGGCGGCAAGTCCGGCCAAAACGGCGGGCACAGCGCAAGGGCAATGGCTTTATCCATTTATCTCTTTTGCTTTTTTCAAAATTTCGCACACGGCTTCCCAGGCGCAAGCGGGGTCTTCACAGGCTTCATTTGTCCCGACCTGGCCCTCATACGCCCAGACATATAACGCGTCCGGCTTTTCATTTATAAGTATCCGGCCTTGAGCGCGAATGCGTTCTTCTTTGCCTTTTTTTACGCCCCAGGCCTGCAGCCACTGGTGATGTTTCTTGCCTTCTTTCTTACAAAACCCGGCCAGCTCTTTAATCAGCGGCCGCATCTCGTCCACATCGTTATCCTCATTCGCCCAGTAAATATCCGTACCCAGGTTATCTATGGTCAAAACTTTCGCTGCGTCTTTCCACACCGCTCTATCTACGGGCATCAGGCAGCAGAAAGTTTCAATTTGCGGATGATTATTTTTTGTATATTCACTTATATCCCGGATATAATCGATCACGCATTTTTTTCTAAAATTCATTACCGCCTCCGGCAGCGCTTTCTCAAGCGGCCGAGAAAACATGCCTTCAAATTTCCGGCGGCAGCTGGGACAATAACAATCTATGCCGGTAGGTTCGTCTATGAAATACCCTTCAAAACCCATTTGCGCTGTGCGGCTAATCAGCTGTTTTGTGTACTCGAGGCAAACCGGGTTATTGTAGCAGCCCTCGGGGTGCCAGGAGCCGTCCTTGCATACCTGGTGCGCGCCGGGATTACCGAGCAAAAACTGGCTGGATTTACCGCCGCCAAAAAGGTTCAACAGGCCCCAAAAGATTACAATAGGTTTCATGCCGCGATCTTTGGCAATTTTCGGCAAAAAGCTCAGTTTCCCGTTCATATATGCGAAATCATTCTCCTGAGCGGCAAGCAGCAGATCATCACAGCCAAGACGCTTTAAATCTTCCATGTCGGCCTTCACATGCTTGGGATTATGATGGCCCATGTATGATACGCCTGTACGCATATAGTCCTCCTTTAAATTCCAATAACCAAATTACAAATTACAAATTATAAATTCTAAATGGCAATTTACCTGTTTAAAATTTTTATCATCTGCGCGTGGAGCCGGCCGTTACTGGCGACGATATTTCCGGTGTAAGGAGAAAATTTTGTACCGTTAAAATGCGTAACTTTTCCTCCCGCCTCCCGCGCAATGAGAAAACCGGCCGCGGTATCCCAGGGGCAAAGATCGAGTTCCCAAAATCCGTCAAACCGGCCGCAGGCCACATAACACAAATCCAAAGTTGCCGCCCCGGCCCGGCGTAACGCGAGCGCTGACATTAAAAAATTTTTAAAATGCCGGATATTGTTTTCCCTCTTCTTTTTAAAGCTGTAAGAAAACCCCGTTGCCAGAAAACTTTGCTCCACTCGGCTTGTTTTAGAAACCGATATTTTCCTTTTGCGGTTAAGATAGGCTCCTTTGCCTCTTTCCGCGGTAAATAATTCTTCCCGCAGGGGATCGTAAACCACCCCTAATACTATCTCTTTTTTTACCTCCAGCGCTATAGAAACCGCGAAAAAAGGAAAACCCCGCGCGAAATTAGTCGTACCGTCTAAGGGATCAATAATCCAGCGTATCGGCCTTTGCTCCTCGATGTGTGTTTTTTCTTCCGCTAAAATACCGTAATCCGGAAAGTGCCGTTTAAGGCGCGAAATAATCATGCGTTCGGCTCTAATGTCCACCGCGGTAACGATATTTATATCGCTTTTGTAGCGGATTTTTCCGGCTTTGCCTAAACTTTTTTTTATCATCCGCCCGGCCGCTATCGCGGCACTAATCGCGGTTTCCATGTTTTTTTTCATCGTTTATCTCAGTTAGATTTTAACAGATATTTATCACTGCGGAAACATTATATTTTCGATATCGGCTTCAACGAGTTCTGCGATATTTTCGTCATAGCCGAAATACGTCTTTACAAACTTCGCGCCTTTATCAAATACGTAAGCCCGGGGAAAAGCCGTTACGTCAAAAATACCGCTCAATTCGCCTTCTTCGTCAATCAATATTTTAAACGTAAATCCGTTTTCTTCGGCAAACTCAAGCGCATCATTTTTTTGGCCCCGCATCACGCTTATAATCTCTATTTCGCTTCCGCCTTTGTAAATCTGCTCCACTTCTTCGATCATTTCGAGTTCCGCGACGCAATTCTCGTCCGATCTTTCCCAAAAAAACAAAACTACGATTTTGCCTCGCAAACTTTTAGAGTCAAAACTGCGGCCATAGATATCTGTGCCGGAAAAATCCGGCAATCCGGCCGCTAATTTATACGGGCTTTCTTCCTGCGGACGAAACCGGTGTTTTTCCCGGTCCATAATTTTTGTCATATCAAAAACCGGAAAATCTTGCGGCGGCGAAAAAACAAACAATTCATCCGCCAAATTTGAATTTACAACCGCGTTCGCGTATTGAATATCCGAGATCATTGCGTTACGAAAATTAAAAAACTCTATTTTTACGCAAACACCGTCACGGCTCTTCCAGTAATAAAGCGCCTTCCGGGCGATTAAATCATCCTCCGGCAACCCGCTGCCCGCGGCCAAAGTGATATTTTGTAACCGCTCCCGTTCATCCTCCTTTAATTCCATATTTAACACATAAACCGCATCCTCATCGGTTCCTTCCCGCGTTAATCCGATAAAATTATATTTGGTTTTCAGCTGCTGAAACTGGCTTTCCGGATCTAATTGTTTTAAAAAATCAGCGCCCCACAGCAAAGATTCGTCGAGTTTTGCTTTCATAACGGCCAGGATTTTACCGGAGCCGTCTTCCTGTTGCTGCCAAAAAATTTTCCCGTCAAAAACGAGCAGATTGTTTTCAAAATTATCATCTTCTTTTTGCAGCCGCATTTGGGCGCGAAATTTATGGGGCCGTTTAAAATAGCTTTTACCGGATATTTCGATTTCTTGAAATTTTGGAAAACTGTGCTGAATAAAATCCGCCGTAAAATCCCGTATCTCAGAATAACGGGCTTCGATGTCGCCGGTTACCCGCTGGATATCTGAAATATTCGAGGATTGTTCGGATAAGGCCGGCGGGCAAAAAAGGACGTGAAGAAAACAGCTTGATAAAAAAAACAGAATTGCGGTTTTTTTTGCTTCCATATTTATCTTGTGCGCGACAGCGACAATTCCATCCCGTCAGAAACGGCGAAACTTTGCGCGAAATATTTTCGGGCCTGTTTCTGCGCTAAGGCCCGTTCTTTCTTGCTTTGGTAATTATGGGCGTCAAAATGCGTCAAAACCATTTTTTTCGCTTTTGCCTGTTTAGCTATTCGCGCGGCTTGTACCGGGTCCAGGTGCGGCCAGCCTTCATCGTTTTGCCCGGCGCGAAGCGCGCACTCGGCGATAAATACATCCGCGCCCTGCGCCAATTTTAACGCGTTTTGGCAATACCCGGTGTCGATACAGTAAGCGATTATTTTTCCGTATATTTTAAACCGGTATCCAAAACATCTGTCCGCGTGTACAAGTTCGCGCGCGGTGACCTCAACGCCGCGAACGGATAAGCGTTCTTTTATAATTTCTATTTTTGCGTCAAAAGGAAGGCGTTTAGCCGGGATGGTAAAAGGTTTGGCAAAAAACCGGTCAAAGGCGGCTCGCGCGGGTTCCGGAACAAATATTTTTACACCTTTAGAAAAGCGGAATTTCGCCAGGGTATGCAACCCCGCGATATGGTCCAAATGTAAATGCGAAAGAAAAATATAGACGGGCTTATCTCCGTCGCAATATTTGTCTAATTTACATATTCCATAACCGGCATCAAGGACAATATCGCACGTATCGGTTTTTATAAGCGTGCAAATCGTATTGCCCGTATCCGTATCAAACCAGCCGTTTGTGCCGAGAAATATTATCTTCAAATTATTTTTACTTTCTAACTTTTAACTTTTGATTTAAATTAAATCCTCGGGATTATCATAACGAATTAAGGCAAGTATCGCCGAATGGGGCACGATTACATATTTCGTATTTTCAAATTCCATATCGATAGCGGAATTCCTTAGGAATATCGCCCGGTCGTGCACTTTTGCCTGAAGCGGCACATACTTTGCTTCTGTCTCCGTTGGCTGCTTCCAGGATTCTTTATGCAATTCCTGCGGGTCGGCTACGGGAATCCCGGGGCCGGTTTTGATTACTTTGCCGCTGTGCACTTTTTCTTTTTCATAAGCGCCCTGCGGCAGATATAATCCCGAATTCGTCATTTCTTTTTCATTGTCCAGCCGAATCAATACCCGGTCGCCGATTATGATAAGTTCTCTGTCCATATTTTGCCCGCCTTTTAAAATTTATTCTTTTCAACTTTCCTTATTAACGTAAAGAGTTTGCGTCGGATAGGCAAATTCTATCCCCTTCTTTTCAAACTCTTTTTTGATCATCAGGTTTATTTCCTGCTGAATATTCATGTATTTATTATAATCGGCGCCGATAACATAATAAACTATTTCAATCACCAGGTTAAAGCCGGCGAACTCGAAAAAATGCGCGCGGTCGAAACCGGTATCTTTTACGTTTTCCACTATGTTCTTGATAAGCTCCGGTATTTCCTTCAATTTTTCATACGGGGTCTGGTACACTACCCCCAGGCGAAACATCACGCGCCGTTTTTCCATACGCTTATAATTGCGCACGCGGGAATTGGTAAGGTCGGTATTGGAAAAAATCAGCTGTTCTCCGCCCAGAGAACGGATACGCGTTGTCTTTATCCCGATATACTCCACCGCGCCCATATAGTCCCCGATGATTATAAAATCGCCCACTTCAAACGGCCGGTCAAACATAATCGCGAAATAACTAAACAAATCTCCCAATAGCGCCTGTGCCGCGAGCGCCACGGCCACGCCGCCGATACCGAGTCCGGCAAGGACGGTTGAAACTTTGAATCCCAGGTTATCCAGCAGGAATACAACGCCCACTCCCCAGACCACAACCTTAAATACGCCGACCACGCCTTTTAAGCTGCGCTGCCGGGCCTCGCTGGTCTCGCTTTTGAGCCAAGCCAGGAGCATATAGTTTATCAGGTTAACCAGAAACTTCATGCTCATTACCGTCACCACGATAACGCCCAGGACATCAAGCGCTTTTTTTACGGAGGCGGCCAGGATAAGATGCTGCGCGGCCAGGAATATCGCGCTGAAATAAAGCAGCGGCAGCAGATTGTGCCGCAGCACGCGGATAATAAAAACATTTAAAATTGTCGCCGTTTTTCCCGCCCATTTCTTCAGGCGTGAAATCGCAATGTTTTTAATTGCGGTGAGGGCGCCTATCGAAACAAGAAAAATACCCAACGCGATAAAATAATCCAGAACTTTATTGCCCAGATACACCTTTTGTAAAATTTCCGCCTGTAATATTTTTGCGAACATCATCCACCTCCGGTCTTAAACTGATACAAATTGATTTGACGGTTTAATACGGCTTATTATACTCGTGCAAATATGGTAAAGCATACCGTTTTTTATGTCAAGCGGGGATAATTGGACGAAAGATATTGCATAAATTGCGCGCTTAAACCGCATTTAACTAAAACGGCCTAAAAAAAAGCTCACTCTGAAATTATTTCAGAGTGAGCTTTAATGGCCTTGCGGCCAGTTTGTATCAATGTTCGAATATCAAAGCAAGTTTATTTCTTTTTTGCTTTCGCTTTTTTCTTCTTTGCCATGTCTTCACCCCCTTCCATGGCACATCGTTTATCCTTAAAAATCTATTTTAAAGAACATGTGTTCTATATAATTTTATACTATATTTTTTTTATCCTGTCAATAAAAAAACACCTAAAAATGAAAATTTTTTTCTTTTTGTTCCGCCTAAATCGGACAGCGCATGTAACGTTTTAGCTTCTATTCTTTTTTTCTTCTTTAACCATATCTATATATTTCACCTGCCCCTGTTCGGTCAGCGTAAAAGCCATGCGAAAGCTATCATCCCCTCCCCGCTTTATCATGAATTCCGTCAGAATCGGCCCGTCGATATAAAAATTGCGGTTAAGATAAATAATCGCGTCTTTTAAAATTCGGCTTTGGCATTTTATATTTTCAATAACTTCTTTGGTCGTAGCGCGTTTATCGGGTTTGCCGTTTAAAAACGCCAGAATTTCTTTTTGAGCCTGAACGAGTTCGTTTTTACTGCGCGGATTTGGAGTTTCCATTGTTATTTCTTATTTTACTATCATATTTATAAATATTCAACCCCGTTCGGATATTTATTCTCGATAAGCTTTAATATTTCTTTCGCTAAATTTCGCGCCATTACTTCATATCCGGCACTAAGACAGTGGCTGTCGTACGCGGAAATAAAATATTTATCTCTCGGTTCGTTTTGCAACAACGTTTTAAAGGTTGCTGTGTGATCAACAAGTAAAATATCGCGCCCGAGAGACAACTCCCGCATTGCCGCGGGAACTTCCAGGGGATAACTTGAAAAAATCAATGTGATTTTATTTTTTTCGCACAGTTTAATAATTTCTTTTAAATTATTGTATAAAACATCATCCGCGTAATTGTACGGCGCCATAACTATATCGAATTTTGCAAGCTTTTCCAAAACCGCCTGATTAATTTTTGAGCTGGTGCCTGTCTTTTCCCAATCTTCGATCATTTGCATGCCTTCAAGCGCCCTTGGGTCTGCGGGATTCAGCTCATGCGCTCGGCTATACGCATCAAGCGCCTTATTTAACCGCAGCGTCATAAGATAATCACCGGCAAGACGAACATGCGTGTTTGCCAATTCCTGGCGCGCGAATCTATTATCCGGAAACTTCCGGTATAACCGTTCATAATAAACAAGCGCCTTCGCCGGGTTATTTAACTGGATAAACATGTCTTTTATTTCGGCCCGGATTTGTTTATCTTCCGGCTGCTGCATAAACATCCCGGTTAAAAGGTCAACGGCTTCATCGAATTTACGCTGGAATTTATAACAATGCGCCAATTCCAAAATTATCGCTTTATTATCCGGATCATTTTCCAATATCTTTTCATAACAAAGCCTGGCGCTATCGTATTGGTTGGTTTCCTTAAAATAATTCCCTTTTTCGAGCAATTGCGCGGCCGTAAATTCATTTACGGATTTTTTTATGTTTCTTGATTTATTTTTAGAGATTTTATCGGCAATGGCGCTTTTTATATTCACGCCCAGAATCGAGCATGCCCGAAAACTCCGGGATAAAACCAGCATATTCTTGATTCTCAACCCCATAGGAACCCGGCCGCACAGGATATTGCCAACGCTCCAGATGTCATTGCCGCCCGCGAGGATAATAACGATATCCGGACGGACTTCGTCAACAATATCATTAAATTTTACAAAAACCTGCGAAGAGTTGGAACCGGGCACTCCCTCGTTAAAAACTTTAAATTTTTTAACCTTACTATTTTCGTTCAGCATCCTTTCAAGCTGCGCCGGATAACTGTTTTCAAAATCCGCGCCGATACCGTACGTAAAAGAATCTCCCAAACATAGAATCCTTAAAATTCCTTTATCCGCATTGTCTTTAAATTCATAACGCGGCAAATGACGCTTTATATAGATGCCGCTTAAAATATTAAGCCCGGCTTCTAGGATAACCACGGCCGCGACTATCCCCAGTAATATTAATATAATTTTTTTATGCGTTTTAAGTTTTGCCAAAATTCAACCCCTGATTTCTCATATCTTCAATTTTAACGGCAAACTAAAACATATTCAAGCTAATTCCCGGTAGACGAATACGCTATGCGGCAAGCTGAAGCAGGATTTTTACCCTTTTTCCGCGACTTCCGGGCTAGGTTGCGAAATCAACGCTTTTATGGTATATTTTACTGCCTATTTTTTACGGGGATAACGGCAAAACAAGAGGAAAATGAGAAAATCATATCTATTTAAAATTGCTGCGGTTATAATTATACAAGCGCTGCTTTTTCCCGGCATTTCTTTCGGGAAAACGAGCACAAGTTCCGGCACGGGCAAACTATCTTATCTTTCGCCGGCTTTACATATTAACGAGGCGTCGGTTAAGAATACTATTATTGCTTTTACAAGCCGCCCCGATCTTGCGCCATTAAAGCTTGTGGCAAAAGGTGCGTTGGCGAATATACTACCCCACTTTACATCTTCTCCGAAAGAACAATCGCTTCAAGCACAAAAAAAAGGCGTTTTGATACTTCCGAAAACGACAATAATCCCCTTCCCAGAGCAGAAAAGAATAACTCCCCAAAAACTCGAAGTTACCAAACAACACCATGGTATATTAAGTTTACTCCGGGAAGGAGATAATATCATCCTGTTTGATTATGACCCGGATAATCACGTAGAAGAAAAAGAAAGGGACAAAAACTATTTTCCTCTCGAAAGCACCTGGGTAATTTTTGCTAAAAGAAAAGGCTGCAAAGTCTGGTGGGTCCGGCCCGCTTGGAGCAAAGCTAAGTTAGGAACAAGGATTAATATTTCCGATTTTGAAGGCGTATTGACCGAATCGAAGCTGAATAAATTGCCGCGGATAACAGGCCGGCTCGTATTAACTTTTTGCATGGATTTCTTCGATAACCGGCGGATTCCCTGGGTAGGCGCGAATGCCGGTATGTTCGCGCGGGAACAGAATAACGCTACCCGGGAAGATATCCAAAAACAAATTTTAAATATCACCGCAATTTTAAAGGAAAAATTGGATAAAAAAGAACTCGCATCTATTGATGTCCTGCACCTGGCTGAATCCATCCGGTACGCGCCTGCCGACCATGCGGAATACGTCAAAGAGCTGCTTACGGAAAGCTTCGTTGAGCCGCCGCGTGAGGAAAATCAGGAAAAAGGGCCGAAAATGAAACAATTCCCTCCGGCCGCAGACAGAAAGGTTTTTGTTTTGGGACAACAAAACAACCTATCTCCTTTTATCGAGCGGGCAATATAGCGGCGTTGGGTGAAAATAACTTTTTAATTCAATTTTATTATTTTTCCTTTTCCGCTTGAGCCCTTTCCCGGGCCCGCATAAATTTTCCGTGCCCAAACACAAGATATCCGAGGATAAAATGCAAAACAGCCGCCAGGACTAAAAGTATTTTTATAACCTTGCCCCAATTGGATTTTTTTTTGCGGGTTTTCGCTTCTATCCGCCCGCCAATGAAAAATTATCCCCGCCCACAAAAAAATATTATAAATCAGCATCATCGCGCCGGCGAAGGCGAAAAAAGCGATCTTCCGGTTGAAATCTCCTGAAACTTCCTACAGTATTTCCGGCTAAAGCAGCGTCTGGATATAGTACGGGAAGGAAATAGCGATAGATACCCATCCAATCACCCGGTATAATTTAATTTTTCCCATCTTGCGTTCCTTCTCAATCTGCTTTTTTTAATTAAGCCGATTATTCTTCATCCTAAGAAATAAACATAATTATTGCGGTAAAAACTTCTCCTTAATCAAATAATCAAGAATTGCTCTGCCGACAATAGCGTGACCGGCCGCGTTCCAATGGTACACATCATACGGCGTTCCGTCCACCATAGTCCCGCCGTTCTTTGCCCGTTCAATCGCCTCCGGGACACCGCGGATAAAATGGATGTTGTGTGTTGCGCAAATATCGGCAATTATGTCCGCATAGGCCGTATCGGTTGAAAATAAGATTATCGGGATATTGCCGACACGTTTTCTAAGCAACCCCAATATTTTTGACGTGGTCACTATAGATTTTTGAAATGCGGGATGCTCGGTTAATATAAAATTTTTGCCGGGCCTGGCCATAAGAACATTTAGCTTTATTTGTAAAAATTTTAATAAGTACGATCGCCTGATAAGTTCACATTTCCATTTAGCTGCGCGCACGGAAAAAAGATATTGAATTTTATTATCAATATAATATGGCCTGACCATAAAATCATTGTAAACACTTACCGCTTCAAGTTCGGGTTCATTATCTATAAAATCATTGCCGCAGAACTGCCATAGAATCATGTCCGGCCGGATCAGGTCATAATATTTATCGATAATCATATACTCCTGCAGCGATCCATAACCTCCCGTTGCATAAGCGAACATCTCAACGTTTTCGCTGTTTTTCTTTAAATAATCATAATAAGTACTGCCGTCGGAAACCATGCGCGCTAAAGTATAAGAATCGCCAATTACGAATATTTTTGTTTTTGTCGTATCGGTATCGCCGAACACGCGAAACCCAAACTTTGTTATGGAAAACTCCACCTCTCCGTATCCTTTTACGATTCCTTTATCATAAAAATTTGATTCATTTGCCCAACCCAGCTCAGCAGAAATATCCGAACCGTTGTCTATCCTTTGAGGATTAATAAAAAAATAAACCCTCATTCCTGCTTCTAATAAAAGAATAATAACTATCAATGCCGCCAGTGAAATTATTAGTTTGTAAATTTTTGGTTTTAATTTTTCACTTAACATAAATGTACTATCCTCTACAGAAAGGTATTAAAACCTTTCTCCGTATTTACAGCGCCAAGATTAAAAAAATCCCTTTTCTAATCATCATCACCGCGATCGCCGCCAAAAGCAGGCTCGTAATTTTCGATAACGCCCGCGTTCCGGCTACGCCAACCGCTTTTATGAAGTAACCGGCCCCGGCAAAAATCAGCCCGGCGAGGATAACATTGGCCAGAATAGAAACTAAAGTCGACAGAACCCCGTATTCACTGATAATCATAAGTGACGTCGTCAATACCGCGGGGCCGACGATTAACGGCGTGCCGAAAGGAACCGCTCCCAGTTCGCTACTTAGTTTACGCCGTTGTTTTGTGGGGTTTATAATATCGATTATCGCGATACAAAACAGAATCACGCCCCCGGCAACCATAAAGTCGCCGATGCTTATATTTAGGAATTTAAATATCGCTTTTCCCAAAAAAACAAAACCTATCGCCAGGCATAACGCGGTCATAACCGATTGAAAAATTATCTTTAGTTTTTCCTGCTTGTCTATGCCTTCCGTAAGAGAAACAAAAATCGGAAGCACTCCTACAGCGTCCACGGCCACAAAAATCGGTATAAAAGCCAATAATATGTTCTTTAGCATAACTTGCTCCTCCTTTTTGTTCAATTATCCGCGCTTTTATTTATCTTAGCAACAATTTTATCGGCTATTTTCTGAGCTGGCAGGTTCTTGGCGTCTTGCCGCGTATGAATCGGGTCCGTAAATATCCAGGCGGAATTATTTTTATATATACCGCTTAAATCGACAAACTCCGTGTTGTTTTTATTTGCCGCCAATTTAATTTTCCCAACGGTCAACTCCAATACCTCCCGGTAAAACCGGTCATTATCTTCGCTGCGAAAAAGCTTTTGCTCTTCCTCGCTGAATTTCTCCGGATCCTTGGCGTGAAGCAGCGGCTGGAAAAAAGCGATGAATTCTATCCCGAAAGCTTTGGAGATTTTGCCGGCCTTGATAATATTATTCACGTATATCTCGGCGATTTTATCTTTCCACCCTGGGGACATGTAATTACATTCCTTTCTTGCCTCATCCAGCGGAATAAATTTCTTCATGAAATAATCCTGAAAAAAATACCGCATCAGGTTGCTGCCGTAAGCGAATAAAGCTGCTGCCGGATAATTGTTCAGTTTTTTAGTTATCAAGGGATGGTTTTCATAAACGATAAAGTTAAACGGATACCCGGGCCGGGGATCCCAGCTAAGCGGGTGCATGATATCATTGCCGCCGTTATACACGACAATCATATCCGGCGCTAAATCAGGCAGTTCAAATACAAGCCTGGCCAGTTCCTGGCCGGATACGGACGACGGGATTCCGAAATTATATATCTTTATATTCAAAAACCCCTTCTGTTTGAGTATATTCTGGACAAGCTTTGGCAGGCTGGGGTCTCCGGAAACCACGGTTGAACCGCCCAGGAAAAATATCCGGTATTCTCCTTTTGGCTTCGGCATGGCCGGAATTTCTCCCGTATATCCCAGCGCGTTTATATATTTCGAGCCCGGCTCGCCCGCGAACATCGAATACGGACGCGGATAACGGTAATGTTCAGCCGGGAATTTGATTTCGATAGCGGTCCGCGCTATAAAAAACTTCCGGCTTATTCTCTCGCAAACGAACAAAGCGATAGAAACAGAGAGGATAATTAAAAATACGCGCCCGAATAGGATTTCAACACGCGTGGTTAAGCGCGGTTTTTTCTCGGTATTTTCTTCTTTCATAACGGCATCCGGCGCTATCTTGGGGTTTTTCTAATTTTAATACCGCTTGCGTGAATATACAAGATAAAATAAATTAAGCAGGAATTAAATGCATTGATACAGGCTATGTAGATTTTTGCGTGGATGCGCGGCTTAATAGATTCACGCTTACTTATAACTTAAGAGCTTATTTTCTTATAAGCTCTTGCCTCTGATCTTAATTCCCTGCGCCCTTAACTGGTCGGTTTTATTTTTTGAGCATTGCATGCATAAAAAATGCGGCCGCGAACTGCTCTTGTCATAATTAGAGGCCTTAACCAGCCTCCAGAGGCTTTCTTCTTTTCCGCACGCATCGCATCTGCCCTTATCTTTAAACTGCCAGACTTCCACAGCGCGACTGGTGAATATGAACCTGTCCACCCAAAAGAAAATTGCGCCTCCGATAAGGTTGGCCACGACCGTAGACCCCAGCCCCGCGCCTAGATTCCTTATCACCAGCCATAGAATCGGCGTGCTCAACTGCCACCTTGCCAGATACAATCCAAACCTTCTCGCGTTTGCCATTATTTATTTTCTCCTTTATTTTCTTCGGGAAAAACCGGCATGTACTTATTGTAACTCCGTACGAGTTTTAAAAAAATGGGGGCCGCGCAAGATGCCTAAACACTAAACCTTATGTCCAGCATATCGCCGTCTTCAACGATATAATCTTTTCCCTTGACGTATAAATTCCCCGCTTCTTTGACCTTTGCTTCGCTGCCATAAATGGCAAAGTCGCTATATTTTATTACCTCTGCCCTTATAAACCCTTTCTGGAGATCCGTATGTATCACGCCGGCAGCCACGGGCGCTGTAGACCCGAATCTGGTAGTCCACTGCCTGACTTCATCTTGCCCAACGGTGAAGAAAGATATCAGATTCAGCGCCTTTATGCATAAGCGCGACAACGCGTCTGTGGCGGGTTCTTTTATGCCTAGTTCTTTTAAGAACTGTTGTCTCTCCTCGTCGGATTCCAGTTTAATTATCTCGGATTCAACTCTTGCCGAAATTTGCATGATGTCAATTGCCGCCGCTTGGTAATCGCGCTTTAACTGTTCGATAAGGGCAGTATTCTTCAAATCCTCTTCTGAGATATTAAGAGCTATTATTAAGGTCTTGCGCGTGATAAAAGGATAGCTCGATATCATTTTAATTTCGTCGGCAGTCAGGGCCATAAGCCGTAACGGTAATTCTTTTTCAAGATACGCTTTTAATTTTACAAGTAGCAGTTGCTCTTTTTCAACCGATTCTTTTTTCAACCATTTCTCCTTCTTCTCGATATTCTCCATCCTCTTTTCGATAAAGACAAGATCATGAAGGATCAGTTCCGCGTTTACCAAATCTATGTCCCGCTTCGGATCGACGGAACCTTCCGCGTGATAAATCGATTCCTCTTTAAAAGCTCTTACTACGTGGCATATGGCATCTAGTTCGTTTATATCGGTGAAGACATCGCCTTCGACAAGGGTGTCTTTTTCCAGCTTTGGAAGAATCTCGATTTCTATCCTGGCCCTTACTTCTTTCTTCGGCTTGTAGGTCTTGGCCAACATATCAAACCTTGGATCTCTTACTTCCACAATGCCTTTTATCGGCTTCTTCGAAGCGATTTCATTCTCCGTAGGCTTGCGGTTAGCAAGAATTTCGAAAAGAGTCTTTTTCCCTGTCTGAGGCAATCCGATTATACCTATTTTCATATATAAATTTAATCCAATCCTATAAACTACAGAGCTGCCCCGGCATGCTAACCCTGTTTTTTAAAAAACACTGTTACGCTTTTGTCTAATAGGGCGGGGATTCAAACCCGTCGCGCTCCCGCATCTGCGGGAGCACTCCATAGGGGGAAACTCTTATAGTTTCCCCCTATCGTCTCGCCATTAGCAATATCAGAAAAGATTCTTGGCGGACTGTTCCCCTTCCTTCCGCAAAAAAGTTCAACTACGCCGATAAGGAGGAACAATCTTCCTCCTTATAATCCTCTTTTAGGGGTTCAAACCCCGTCGCGTTCCCGCAGCAGAAAATAAAAACCCCCAGTCTTTTAGGGCTGGGGTAAAAATGCGGCGTCGCTTGTTCGCTACGGCACTTATCGTGCCGTTTAACGCTCTCCGCGACATCCACATTTCAGTGTGCCTAAAGGCGGGAAAAAGTCTTTTTTTTATTTATTTATATCATTCCTTATCCTGCGCTGCTTCTGTTTGCGTCAGAGATAAATTTGCGTTGATTTCGTTTAGCAGTTCTTCTGCTAAACGCAGGTTGGGTACACCTTTTTTCCGGCATCGAATATCCACGGCGACAGTCCCATCAGAAACCCGCAAAATTTCCGCTTCGACGTTCGACATTTTAACTTGAGCTTTGATTTTAGACCTGTCTTCCCGGACATCCATGATTTCGCCCTGCGCTTTTAGGGTTTTCAATGTTGCCTGCCATGCGCTTTCGTAACTCACGTTTCTACGGATACGCATCGTATCTACGCCTAACACCACTGTCCCCGCAGTGCTCCCCCCAACCAAAAAAGAAGCACACCCGCATAAAAGAACCGCCAAAAGCAACCCGGCCATTCCGGATTTTAAAATATGTTTATTCATCTTTACTTCCCATCTTTAGTTAACTATGGTACTACATTTTTAAGCCTGATGCCATCAAATTGTTTTTGATATATCACCTTCACATTTAAGCATAGCTATTTTAAAAATTTTCTTTTAGGGTTCAAATCCAGCTGTTCATTCTTCTCCTCAGCAGAAAATAAAAACCCCCCGTAAAAAAAGGGGGGTTTGAATAAAAATGGTTGCTGTCTCTATTTATCCAACCAAAACTTTTCTCCCCAAATTACCTCCTGTACCTTGAGCCTTTCGTCGACCCGCGGATGGTCTTCGAGCATTCTCTCCACCTGGAGCGCTACAGGATCATACTCTGGATTTGACCGCAGTTTCATCAACCGTTCTTTTTCGCTCGATTTCAACTCGTCAAAAAATAATTTAACGGCGCGCGGCGAAGCTCCGGCAGTAAAAGCGTACTGTATCCCCAGCCGATCAGCTTCTTCTTCCTGGGATTTGATATAGTCGGCCATGCGCACATCGCGGCTGATTTTTGTATACACTTCATTTAACGCATCATCGCTGTGAAAATCCGGGGAAAAGGTAAAATCCTTTAAATCAACTTCTTCTATTTTCTGATTGATGTTCTTCTGCAGCAATATCCCCTTCATGCCGTGGTCGTTTTGGATATGGGCTATTTCATGGCCGGTATCCACCAGCAGCCTATCTTCCATCATCTTCGGATTGTCGCGATGCTCTTTTTTTAACGCGTCCAGATACCCTTTATCAAAATAAATCGTTGTCGGGCTGGCCTTTACCGAAAAATCAACCTTGTCATCAGGATCCATGATCTTAACCGCGATCTTCTCGTTCGGGTAGGGAGAAATTGATTTTATCCGTTCCAACACTCTTTCTAACTGTTTCTCTGTTTCCGGGTCGCGATATACCTTGTATTCTGCGGTTAACTGCTCATCTACTTTTTTGCCCTCCCGCTCCCCAAACCAGGATAGGCCTCTATGCAATACCCTCTCAGAAAGAGTAGGCCAGTTCTGCTCCCGTTCTTTCCTGATAAGCTCACCTAACGGACGCGGCGGTTCCTTAACCGCTAGTGCCTTAAGCTGCTGCTCTACCTGGAAACGTTGCCAGCAAATCTGAGACTGTGCGCCTTCCAGCTCGCAATAGGATTTTTCCCGTGCCTCATGCAATTTTTTAAGTGCTGCGAGTGTTTTAGTTAAAAGCCGATGTTGTTCTTTTAAGTCAACATTCGGGTCCTTGATTACTTTTTCCTGTGCGGCTTTTGCCTTATCGTATATCTTCCGCGCCTTAATATATTTGCTATTTGCCCATACCGCCTGATCTGACAAGACAAAATGGCTGTCCCGAGCTTGCCGGTATGCGTGGTTCTCTTTTTGGAATTCTAAAAATTTCTCTTCGCTGAGAATCTCTATTCCCTCTTGAGGAATGGTAATAGAAGGAATCTTTCCATCAATTACCTGCAGGGCTTCTTCCATTAGAAACTGCGCGTCTTCTGTATTAGACCGGCAAGCCGCCTGGGCCAGATAGACACCATTTTTCAAGTTTCGCCGTTGTCCGACGTTTGGATCCGGTGCGGCTGTTATCTTTTTTCCTCCGCCTAGTCCAAAAAAGGAAGTGCCTTGAGGGCGAAGCCCGTCATCTACACCATCAAACTCCATCATTTCTACTGGTTCCTGCGTGAACGGCACAGAATCAAGCGTTCCTTTTCCGTCTGGCAAATGCATTGTTTCTGAAAGCAAGCGTTCTTGTATCGCGGCTAACCTGTTTTTCTTTTCTTCTTCTCGCTTGCGCATCTCTCCTTCCAAGCGCTGTTTCTCCAATTCTTGCTGCCGAAGAATTTCTTCCTGCCGGGCCTGTTCTGCGGCCTCCGCCTCGGAGCTGCCCCAGATACTCTCTCCTACACTATTAAAAATCTCTTGCAAAACAGGTATCATCATATCAAATGCCGGGTCTCCGGAATAGCCGTTGCCGCTAGTGCTGGAAGGATTGCAGACGCTCATATGTCCTTGGGCAAAATTATTCAGATAAGCGCTGTCCCGGGAATCAAATGAAAAGGTTTGTTCGCAGTTACTACAGCTCCAGGAAATAGCATAAGCGGTCGCGGCAAAAAGACACAAGGTGAATGCTGCGATCATTACTGTTATAAAGAATTTTTTCATAATTCAGTCTTTTGGATTAAAATAAATTCAAAAATTAGTGCCGTTCAACGCTCTCCACGGCATCCACCACTTTTTTCTTGTCGAAAAAAACTTCAACAGCGGCGCCGCTCCGGCCTGCTCACCTTGTCGGTTCGCCACGGCCTACTCGGCATCCGCCACTTTTTTCTTGTCGAAAAAATACTCAATGGCGGCGCCAATCCGG
>JAHJAO010000048.1 GCA_018813905.1 Candidatus Omnitrophota bacterium | reverse complement strand
CTGTGCCAACCCCTTATGCGCCAAGACCTTTGTTATCGCGCTCGTTAAGGTGGTCTTGCCGTGGTCTACGTGCCCGATTGTACCGATGTTTACATGCGGCTTCGTTCGTTCAAATTTTTCCTTCGCCATTGTCAATGCACCTCCTCAAAAAATTTTAGCTGCTGATGGGAATTGAACCCATGACCTCGTCCTTACCAAGGACGTGCTCTGCCAACTGAGCTACAGCAGCGCACATTAGGCGCTTTTTCCGACGGAATTAATTAACAGAGCTGCACTTATGTTCAAATACCGTAATACTTAAACAATTAGTAGAGCTTAAAATATACCATAACATTTTTTTTTGTCAAGCACTTTTTTATTTTTAAACTAACAGGCTGGCCATCCGGCCTAAAAGGCGGAGTTTTTGATTTTCCGGTCTTTGTTTTTAAACAGCAATCGCGTTTTTTTAGGTCTTCAGATATTTTTTTACGAGTTCTAAAAGGGCCTCTTTCGCAACCGGCTTAACTAAATACTCGGGTATGCCTTCAATCGCAAAAAGTTCACGCATCCCATCTTTTGCCGTAAGCACGATAATCGGCGTTTGTTTCGTCTTTTCTTCGTATTTTATCTTTTTGGCTATCGTAAAGCCGTCGACTTTCGGCAGAATAACGTCCAGAATTATCAGATCCGGAAGCTTCTCTTCGATCATTTTAAAAGCCGCTTCTCCGTCCGCTGCCGCCATGACCGAAAAACCGTTTTTCATAAAAAAAGCGGCAAGCTCCTGGCTTTCCTTCAGATTATCTTCGATTATCAGAATATTTTTTTGTCCGGACACAATCTTTACCTTATTTTTATTTTATTATACAATCATATTAACAAAAAAAATTACTTTGTCAACAACCATCCGCTACAGCCAAATCCAAACCCGGTCGCCAATATTTACTTTGTGTTTTTCAAACCACCCACGCGGCATTTCCAGGGCATATTTTGATTTCGCAGCCGGAACATGAAAGTCCTTATCGTTTAAAGGTTCCATGTCCTGGATATCGACGATCATTTTTCCGGCATCGAGAAAAGCAATGCTCAACGCAACATAAGTATTCTTCATCCAAAAGCGGGGATATTCTTCCCGTTCAAAAACAAACAACATCCCTTGATTTTCCGCTAAAGTTTTCCGGCCCTGAAGCCCAATCGCCCGCTCTTTTGGGGTAGCGGCGATTTCCACGAATATGATTTTATTGTTTATAAAACTTGGCCGCCGCGGCGAAAATTTTAGAAGTCCGGCCGTGCACAGCAATATGAGAAAAATCGCGGTTAAAGTTTTTTTTCTACAACCCATAGCTTATTTTTTTTGGAGCGAGGAAACAACCTTTTGCATAAGCTCTAAATACTTATCCGGGCCCATATAGCCGGGGGTGTTTTGAATAAGCGAACCATTCGGTTTCAAAAATACGGTCGTCGGAAACCCCTGCACCTTGTAAGTACGGGCTATTTCCGGTTTTTCTTCCGCGTTAATTTTAACACAAACAAAGTTTTCGGCGAATTTAACCACTTTCGCATTGGAATAAGTATCTTTGTCCAAGCGCTTACACCAACCGCACCAATCGGTATAAAAATCGATCAGCAAGGGCTTGTTCTGCGCTTTAGCGCTTTTAAGCGCCTCGGGCATATCCTTTACCCAATTTATCGATCCGGCAAAAACCTGCTCAGGACCTTGAACGCAAATAAAACCAACCAGCAAAAAACAAACCAGCAAATAAAGTATCGCCTTTCTCATCTCCGTTTTTTACCTGCCTTTCTCCCTTAAAATGAATACTCCACGGGCTAAAGCCCGTGGTTTCTTTCCGGTATGACCCCGCCAGTTTTGCTTCGCAAAACTAACCGCGGGGTAATCGTCGCGCATTTCCGCCACAAAACGTGACGAGACCTCGCTGCGATGAAATCGCAGCGGGCATCCCCGGCTTGAAAACCGGGGATTTCTGCGTTCCGATTACAATTCTATCTCTTCGTTTTTATACGGGGCGTAGACATCATATCCTCTTTCCCGCAGGCGTTTAACCAAAGCCAGGCTTTGGTCTTCATCCCCGTGTACGACAAATATCTTCTTAATGCCGTCCCGGCACTTTTGGACATATTCAATAAGCGCGTCACGGTCGGCATGCCCGGAAAAAGCGTTATTCACGACCACTTCCGCGTTCAGGTCATATTCTTCGCCGAAGATACGCACCCGGCGCTGGCGTTCCACGAGGCGTTTACCTAAAGTATTCTTCGCCATATAACCTACAACCAGGATCGTGTTTTTCTTGTCCTCGATATTATTCTTTAGATGGTGCAGAATCCTCCCCGATTCACACATGCCTGAACCGGCGATAATAATCATCGGCCGCGAATCTCTATTTAACTTTTTCGATTCGTTAACTTTCCGCATATAAACCATATTCCGGTTCAAAAACGGGCCCAGGCCTTCTGAAAAAAGCTTCTGGGTCCGGGCATCAAGGTACGACAGATGCCGTTTAAACACCGCGGTAATATCTATAGCCAGGGGGCTGTCCAGATATATCGGAACGTCCTTGATTTTTCTCTCTTCCATAAGTTCAGAAAGAAAACATAATATTTCCTGCGTCCTTTCCATGGCAAAAGAAGGAATAATTACTTTGCCGGCCCGGTTTATCGTGGTATTAACCACCTGGGCGAGCTTTTCTTTGGCTTCGCTTATCGGCGGATGCATCCGGTTGCCGTAAGTGCTTTCAATAATCAGATAGTCTAAACCCTGAAGAAATTCCGGACTATTTATCAGCGGCAGATCCGCGCGTCCTAAATCAACCACATAACCTACTTTGATCCGGCGGGAATTCTCTTTTATCTCAAGCAAGACCAATGCCGAACCCAGGATATGCCCCGCTTCATAAAAAGTAATATGTATGTCTTTGGTGACTCTGATTTTGCGGTGATACGATACCCCGCGAAAAAACCGCATGCAATACTCCGCTTCTTTTTTTGTATAGAGCGGTTTGACCGAAGGCAGATTTTTACGGCGGTGGATTTTGTTGACAAATTTTACGTCCTGTTCTTGAATTTTCCCGCTGTCTAAAAGCATCAGCCGGCACAAGGACTTTGTCGCCGACGTCGTATAAACCCGGTTGCGGTATCCTCTTTTCACTAGACTCGGAATATTGCCGGAATGGTCGATATGCACATGGGAAAGAATCAAGGCGTCGATATCAAAAGGATTATAAACAAAGTTGGTATTATTCTGATAAAATTCCTGGCGATGCCCATAGAAGAGCCCTGCGTCGAGAAGAACTTTGGAGCTGTCCGTTTGAATTAAATGATTTGACCCGCTTACCTCACGGGTCCCGCCGCAGAATTTTAGAATTGTAGGCATTAAAAACCGTATATCCCCGGATAATGATTAAACAAAGTACGCGTAGATTATACACCAAAATATCAAAACATAAGCAGAAATAATAAAAAAACTATAAATTTTCTTATGTGGAATCCGGCAAATTATATTTTTATCGACAAGAGATAACCCGGCAAGAAAAGTTATGGAAATGATTACTCCTTTCAGCAAAATCTCTTTCACAAAAATTATTTTATCCGATTGCTCTGGCGGTGTCAACCCCTTTAGCATTACCCGCCTAGCCATCCCCGCAAGTTCCTCAATTGTCGGCGAGGCTGGTTCCTTAATATCAGAGTTGATACCGAGCGTGTCGAATGTGTCAAGCTATTGAAAAGCTCCCGGCCGAATCATTTATTTTAAAACGGCCCGAACCTTTGCCACAAGGCCCGCCAGGCGCTGCCGGATATGCTCAAACCGGCCCTGAGATATCTGCAAAAGGTCAAATACGCTCGCGCCGACTGCAACCGCGCTTGCGCCCGCGGCAAAATATTCCGCGATATTATCCTCCCGCACCCCGTCCACGGCCATAAGTTCGATATCGTTAAACGGCCCTTTTAATTGCTTGAAATATTTAGGCCCGCCCAGAGCCGCCGGAAAGACCTTTACCATGGTCGCGCCGCCTCTGGCCGCATCATATATTTCCTGCGGGGTAAACGCGCCCGGAAACACGGGAATTTTATTCTTTTTGCAATAGGTGAGCACTTCCGTAATAACTACCGGCATTACGATAAACGTCGCGCCGGCCCCCAGCGCCGCTTTCAAAGAATCCATATCCAAAACCGTTCCCGCGCCAACCACAAGCCGCCGCTGACAGCAGCGTACCGCGTGCTTGATCAGCTGCGCCGCCTGCGGCGTATTCATGGTTATCTCGATTGTTTCCAGACCCGCGCTAATCACCGTATCCAGCAGCGGTTCAAGCGAGGCGTCTTCTACGCCCCGCCAGATACCCATAATCGGTAATTTTTTAAATCGCGCGATATCCATAATTAGTGGAGTCCCTCGGCCTTTAGGCCGAGGCTTCCTCCTGAGCAGAAAAACAATTTTGCATTCATCTCCCGGGCTAAAGCCCGGGGGTTTCTGTCGAAGGATTAAAACGCAGTTAACGCAAGGGAAAACCGGTTTAATCCAGTCCCGGCGCGTTAAGTTTTTCCCAGAATTCCCGGTAGTCTTCCTTCTTTGCCGATTTACGCAGTTCCATCGCGGCGCGCGGATGTTCATCCAGCATCCCGGTAATCGCGTAGGGAATGATATAACCCCATTCTATTTTTTCCCGCAGCGGGATAAACTCCTTGGAGATCAAATCCAGAATCGGCCGGATATCGAATTTCGGGTTTTTAAGAAATCCAATCAAAAGCTCCAAGGGGCAGTTTCCGGCCGCGCGGCCGAGTCCGTAGACCGTACCGTCGACAAAGTTGGCGTCATGAATTATCGCCTCAATCGTATTGCCAAAAGCAAGCTGCTGGTTGTTATGCGCGTGTATGCCGACTTCTTTGGTTTTTAAAATGCTTTTGTATTTCTTAACCAGAAACTCCGTGGTTTCCTGATACAGGGCGCCGAAACTGTCCACGATATAAACAACCTGGGCCTGCGATTCCTTCTCCAGCTGCGCCAGGGCTTCATTCAGCTCATTATCCAGGGCCCGCGATATCGCCATGATATTTACCGTGGTTTCGTACCCTTTTTCCGCGAAATGGTTTACCAGGAATATCGCCTTATCGATATCTTTCACGTAGGAAGCCACCCGGATTACGTCCACCGGGCTTTCCTTTTTGGGCTTGATATCCTCGATATCCACGCGGCCGACATCGACCATCACGGAAATTTTGGTATTGGACTCAATGCCGTCAATAACCTTGTATATATCCTCATCGTCACAAAACTTCCACTTGCCAAACTCTTTCGCAGAAAACTGGTTTTTGGAGTTTTTATACCCGATTTCCATGTAATCGACGCCAGCGGCGGAAAGTGCTTTATAAACTTCCCGGACAAACCGCAAGTCAAAATCGTGGTTATTGATCAGGCCGCCGTCCCGGACCGTGCAATCAAAAATTTTAATTTTTTCTCTGTACATAGAAATTCCCCTTTCGCTATTTTAGGTATTGCTTTTTCCGCAGTAACTAATTCAATTTGTCCATATAGTGTAAATAAAGCTTATCTGTTTGTCAAGTCATCCGGGTTATTCCTTGATTGTTGACTTGATACTGAGCAAAAACCGTTAGGTTTGTTGTCGAAGGTATCAACCCATTTAGGTTATTCCGTCTTCCGCCACAGATATATGGGCAATTTCTCCGGATACAGCCGGCTTTCGGCAGCCAGCTGATATTGCCCGCCAACAAGATTCTCCTGGAGGGAAGCGTCCAAATCGGCGGTAGTAATTAAAAACGGCGCGTCCGGCGCGCGGCCCGCCCTTTTATCAAATACATAAGGCAAAAACCCGGGAAAATAATGCGAAGCAATGAGATATTCAATCAAAACCGCGTTATCCGCGGCGAAAATATCTTTGCCCGGGATTATTAATACCGGAGAATTCGGCGCCGCCTCTACATTGAGAAATAGCTCACGCACGGCGTGTTCGTAATTATTACGCGAAGGCGCCTGGGCCCAAGAAGAGCGAAATTTATTATCAAACAAAAATGCCCCGGTTAGATTCATATCGTACGATAAGGTGAAAAATTGAACCAGCCCTAAAGTAAAAATTAGAGTTACCAGCGCTTTTTTAACCCATGCCGGCTTAAAAGAACCGATGCCGACCGCGCTCAAAACGGCTATTGCCGGAAGAACCGGGATTAAATAGCGGTCTCTTTTGACCGTAATCAGCGTAAAGATTATATACGGCAGGGCGATCCAGACAAGCAGCATGTTTATTTTTTTTACCCGGTTTATAACTAACTTTGCGGCGGCTACGGCAAAGACCGCTAAAAACAGCGGTGAAATATTAATTATCGTCTCGCGCGCATAAAAAAACATCCAGCGGTAAACATTCATCCCCCGGCGCAGCTGCCAAACGATAACCGGGATATCGCCCCGGCAATGACGGAAAAAGCTCTTCCATATTAAAGAAAAATTAAAAAACCACCAGAAAGACGACACCGCCCCCGCAAGCGCGAGCGCAACCACAAGATTGCTCAACTGGCCTCTTAAAACACCCGATTGCGCCTTTGTTGGGGCTTGCCTGTGTTTAAGAAAATACCCGAGTTCCCGGCTAACCACATACCCCAGGGGGCCGGCAACAAATATCGCCGCTTGTAATTTTATAAGCATCGCCGCGCCTAAAAATATTCCGAACAAAACGGAAAAAAAAACGGTTTTTAAACCCGTCTGTTTTTATCAAAGCGTACACGCAAACCGCGGCAAAAGCGGTAAGCGGTAAATCCAATCCGAATTTTCTTGATAACCCCCACACAGCCGGGTACAGGCCGATAAATGCGGCGGCGATTAATCCCGCATCATTTCCCCCGTACTCTTTGCCTAATAAATATACGGCGGCGATTAAGACGCTTAAATAGATGAGATTCGAATTTATGGAAATATTCGCGCCGCGCCCAAACAGAACATTGACTAAAGACGCCACCGCATAAACGGATTTAGGCCAGGAAGGATTGTCGCTAAAACGCATCGACAATAGCGCGTTATGTATTTTCTCCAAAAAAGACTGCCCGGAGGAAAAAATATGCTCCGCGCCGTAGAAAAAATGCAGCTGGCGGTTTAAATGCACAATAACGTCGCAGCCGCGTAAGCTATTGTCGTGCGCCAGCCAGATGAAGTTATTTAACGCATGAAAGATAAGTAAACCCGTCAAGAAAATTAATGATAAAACGGCTGTTTTTTTCATTTTAAATCATTTTACAACAACAACTCGCTTGTAAATTCCCGCCTTTTCTGTTATCTTTAAATCATAGTATCTCATATTTTATAATTTTATAAAATCATAAAATTCCCCGAAAAGGGCCAAACATGCAGGAACGCCTCAATAAGATAATCGCGCGCAGCGGATACTGTTCGCGGCGCAAAGCCGACGAGCTCATCCGTCAGGGCAAAGTAAAGGTGAACGGCAAGCCGGTAACTGTACTGGGCAGCACGGCCAATGCGCAAAAAGACACAATAACTATCGCCGGCGCCAAATTGAAAACCGAGGAAAAACTCTATATTCTTTTTCACAAACCCAAAGGTTATATCACAACTACCCAGGACCCGCACGCCGAAAAAAAAGTGTTCGACCTTCTGCCCGATTTCGGGGCGCGCCTTTTCCCTGTCGGGCGCCTGGACAAAGATACCCGCGGCCTGCTTATTCTTACCAATGACGGGGAGTTCGCTTACAAGATGACCCACCCCAAATTTGAAATCAAGCGGGTGTATGAGGTGGAAATCAGCGGCGTACTCTCTGCCGCGACAGCTGCAAAAATAGAAAAAGGCGGGGTTCCGCTGGAGAAACATGTAAGTTCCGCCTGTAAGATAACTATTTTAAAACAATCCCAAAACAATACTCTCCTGGAACTGAGTATCTACGAGGGCAGAAAACGCGAAATCCGGCAGATATTTTCCCATTTCGGGCACAATGTCCTGGATTTAAAACGCGTACGGTTCGGCAACGTCAAACTCGCCAACTTGCGCGCCGGCCAGTGGCGGCGGCTCAAAGACAAAGAAATTCTCTGACCTTTCGTTTAAGGCAATATTGGAGGCTCCGGCGGCGCGTCTTTATGCGCGAGGATTTTCTCTTTCAAGCCGGCGAGGAATTCATCGTATTCCTTGGTATTGCCGAAATCAAAATCCATGCGTTTAGACAGGAACCGGCTGTACAGGTCTCCGCCTTCCATTTGCGCGCGGTCCGGATTGACATGCTTTAATCTCAGGGAAAGAACCGGCGCGTTTCTGCGCCAGTTTAAAAATATAATTTCGCTCGAAGGCAGCACTTCCGCGCTTTCTATCTCCGCATACGCGATTTTCCTTCTTATTTTTTTTAAAAATTTATCGATTACCAAAGCGTCTTTTTCAAGATAAAGCTTTTTGGGATGGCCGGAAAACAAAATCCAGTAGATCATCAGAATCAACAGGCAAAAAATTGCAAACAACCCCAATCCCGCTTCCGGATTGAAAATAAGCGCGATCAGCGGGACAATCACTGCCGCCGGTAAAATGATGTTGAGCAGGACTATAAACTTTTTCTCCGGCGAATATACAAACCGGCTTTTATTTTCCATATCCGCCTCCTTGGTATAACTCTTCAGATTATACCTGATTACTGAGATTAATAAAGATTACAGCGATTTTAATCTATCTAATCTGCTTTTTAATCGCCGCAATCAGACATCCTCGCTTTTTTCTTTTTTAAGTAGGATGTTTATCTTAATTAAAAACCGCCCCGGGCGAAGCCGGCCGTAATTTTTATCACCATGCGGCTGTCCTCTTCGCTCATTGTCCCCATGCCGCACGCGGGCGTAAATATAGAATACCGCAAAAGCTGATCCCGAGCCACATTTTTTTTCTCAAGAATTTCTAAGGCCCGGGCGAATTTTTCCCGCAATAACGGTACGTCGACGCCGCTATTGTATTCGCCGGTCGGAGTTATCCCCCAGGCGATGATTTTACCTTTATTTAAAAAATTTCTTATAAGTTCCGGGTAAAGCATAAAGTACTTGCCGAACCCGAAGAAATCAAAATTCACGATATCGATATCCGTATTCAAGAGCATCGTCCAATCGGTATTGCCGCAGCAATGCACGCCAATAGGGATATCGAGCTCTTTTTTTACGGTTCCGACCAGGTCGTTTAAAATCTGCGTAGCCCGTTCCGAACTCAAGTTGCAAAAAGCCGAACCAAAGCTGGCCAGGTACGGCTCGTCAAAAAATATTACGGGTTTCTTGCCCGCAGCGATGATCTGTTTTGCCTGCCAGACGGCTTTGAGCGCGAGCGCCTTGGTGATCGCGTCAGTAAACATATCGTCATACAGCAATATCGTGCCTTCCGCGTTTTGAACCGAAGAAAGAAATGTTAACGGCCCCACCACCTGCCCTTTTAAAAACGCGCACGGGCTGTCCCGGCAGATTTTGAGCATTTCGTAAAAACCCGCGGCATATTCCGGGCTGATTTTAAAATATTCATATTCGCAAGCGGCGATTTTCTCATAGCAGGCAAGCAGCTCCTTTTGCGGATCGCACGCCGCATTGAAATAAACTCCTTTACGTTTTGCATCGAAAATCATACCCGGAAGATTCTCCGAATACTGCACCAGCATATTTTCATATGCGTTCGATTTGGGCAGCTGCGGCCAAAACGGCAAATCGGAGAAATTATCCAGAATAACCCGGCAGATTTCCCCTGCGTTTTTCTGCGGCATACTGCCGATACCGGTAGCTTTTACTTTTAATAATTCTATCCCGTTCATGCCTGCACCTCTTCCATAACCTGCTCTGCGGCGGCCGAAACCGCCGGAATCTGGCCGGCCTTCTCCAGCGCTACCCGGACAAAATAGGGGCCGATAATTTCATAGACGATGGTCGTAGCGGCAATGGTCGTAAAAATCATCCCGCCCACCTGGGGAAAACTGCTCTTGGCGATTAAGGCCATACCCAGCGCGACCCCTGCCTGCGGCATCTGGGCCAGGGCAAGATATTTTTTTACGTCACTATCCGCTTTCGAGATAACGGCGCCGAAATAGGTGCCGATATATTTGCCGATCATCCGCGTAACCACATACACCAATCCGATCAGCCCGATATCCTTGAGCAGATCTACTTCCAGGTTCGCCCCGGCCAAAACGAAAAAAAGCAGGTAGATTGGCCAGTCGATATTCTGCAGCGCCTCAAAAAACCGGAAATTCTCCCGGCGGCTGTTTATCACCACCGCGGACAAAAACATGCACGACAACAGCACCGAAAAATGAAAATGTAATGCCAGCCCGCAGGTAAGCATCAGCATGCCCAGGGTATACACCAGGAGGTCTCTTTGGGTTTTCATGTATTTGCCGAACAAATTAAACATCGCCCCCAACACCACGCCCAGGACGAACGAGCCGGCAATTTCCAGTAAAGACTTCAAAATAATCTGCATGATATTCGACGTCTGGTTAAAATAAATTGCCCGCGCGAAAGCCAGGCCTAAAGAAAACGCGATCAGCCCCCAGGCGTCGTCAATCGCCACCACCCCCATCAGGATCTCGGTAAACCGGCCTTTGGCTTTATATTGCCGGACGACCATGATCAATGCCGCCGGAGCGGTAGCCGCGGCGATCACCCCGAACAGGAGGCTCGTATAAAACGCGAGCTTCAATACCAGCATCCCGACAAATACGAACAAGCAAGCCCCCAGCGCCGCCAGTATGGAAATCCACATCACCTGCCTGCCGACCTGTTGAAAAACAGAACGGGAAAAATTCTGGCCGAGACTGAAAGCGATAAAACTAAGCGCTAAATTGGAGATAAGGCCGGAGACGTCAATCACGCTTTTGGGGACAAAATTCAACACATACGGCCCGAGGATTATGCCGATTATTAAATATCCGGTAATGGCCGGGGTCTTTATCCTTCCGGCAAACCGGGAGGCGACCAATCCAAACAGAAATATTAAACTCACTCCCAGGATAACGTTCATACGGCTAGATAAGGCCTTTTTCTTTAGATACCGCCATGACAATATCAAACATGCTGATAATTCCCGTAAGCTTATTTTCGGCGTCAACTACCGCGATCATCTCGCACTTGTTCAGCTGAATCAGCTCATAAGCTTCTTTTAAGTCCTGATTTTCTTCGATTTTGACAACTTTTTTATCCATAATATCCGCCACGATAATCAAAGAACCCATACCCTCTTCGATATCGACGTCAAAGATATCCGTATCTTCCTGCGCGACCAAAGACAGGGGATTGCGCATTAAAATATTCTCGTGGTAAGGCTTGAAGATATCAAAAAAGCCGCGGATATGGACAACGCCGATCAGTGTATTATTGCCGTCAACGACCGGAATGAACGGAAAACTATGGAATTCGCGGAACAAACCCAAAAGCTTAGTAAGGCTCAGCGCCCGCCTCACCGAAACCACCTTTGTCTGCATTATATCTTTTATCTGCATCACGCACCTCGAATTTAAGGTTTTTTATTTCCCATTTGCCTCTATCCGTTATTATAATCTAAAACCGCCGAAAAACCAAGTCCGGCGGCTACCAGCGCAGCTTCATGCCCGTATAAATTTTGCGGTCCTCGGATAATTCAAGCCGCAGACTTGCGTTATCTTTTAAGAACCCGCGTTCAAAAACTACGCTGCGCAGCGGCCTTTGGCCTTTTCTTCCTTTTATCTGAAAGATTATTTTCCCCTGCTTATATACGGGCAGAGCGGTATTTATGGTCAAGGCCTTTTTATTATCCATTTCAAAACCGAGCCCGCCCTGATGCCCAAACTTCCAGCTTCCAAACAGGGTTATCTCTTTAACTTTTCTTTTTCCCGTTTTCGCCGCAGCAATTCCAAGGCGATACTTCAATACCCCTTTTTTCGCGATGAGGTTGGGGCTGCCGCTATAGAGCTTGAAGTTAAACAAAGACCCGCTTTCCCTATCCAAAACATACGTTATCCGGCGGGTATCGCTGATCTCCCAGAACCCTTTAAAGGTAAGCTTTCTTTCCGCGCGTTCGCCGCGTTTTAACGAAACATTTTTTACGCGATAGACGATTTCGTTATTTTCCACCTGCCACCCGCCCTCGAATGTTAACGTGTCATAGCGGGATTTGGACTTTTGCACCAGAAAATTCAAACGGTTATTTTCGTCCGCGCGCCACGTACCGTCCAGGTTCAGGCGGTGAATGCGGCTTGTACCGTCTTCCTGTTCTGTATCCACTAATACCGCCAGAGAATTGGCCTCGACATCGCAGATCTTGCCTTTTAAAAACACCTTTTGTGAAGCAGGCGCGTCCGCGCTTTCGCGCAAGGTAAACAATACGTTACTGCGCGAGTCCATGGCCCATTTTCCCTCGAACACGATTTTGCGCGGTATATTCCAATCAACCGGATCGGTATCTTTACGCTGGTAGAGATAGGTCAAGCGGTTTTTACTGTCTATCTCAAAATGTCCGGGGGGAGAGAATTTCTGCTTGTCGCGCAGAACGAGAAGCTTATTGTTTTTTGTGTTTATTTTGTACCTGATTTTTCTGGTTTTAGTTTTGGCCATAATTATTAGACATTAAATTTTATATCCAGGATATCTCCGTCCTGAACGATATAATCCTTACCCACGAGCTTGACTTTCCCTTTGGCTTTGGCGTCGTGGATATTATGCGCGTCCATGAAATCCGCGAAACTGACCACTTCCGCCTTGATAAACCCCCGCGCCAGGTCCGTATGAATCTTTCCGGCGCAAAAGACAGCGGTAGAATCTTTTTCCACAAGCCACCCTCTTACCTCTTTTTTGACGATAGTATAGAAAAGTATATAACCGCACGCGTTCAGTATTTTTTTTATGAGCTCGTCGGCGGATAAGTTACCGTCCGCCAGGAAAACTACCGGCTTTAAAGTGACCAGGCTGAGTTCCTGCAGTTTTGCCCGCTCGTCCGCGGATAGGTCCGACTCTTTAAGCGGGGTTTCCGCTTCCAGGCTGCGCAGGGCTTTTTTTAATATTTCCTTTTCCGCCTCGTCGCCGGTCGCGTTTAAGCGGTTTTCGATTTTTTCTATATCCGGGATACACAAATCCAGCTTTTTATCTTCGGCGCAGACGACGCAATCGCAGCCCGTAAATTCGCCTTCGACGAATTCGATAAACACAAATGACGTCTTCTCCGGAGCGCATTTGGCAGCGATATCCGCAAGCCGCGCGTCCTGAAACTTTACCTTGCCCGCCTGAAGATTCAAACCCGAAAATCCTACTTTCATCTTTACCGACCTTTCTTCGTGTATTGCTTGAGGAATTTTAAAGCGACTTCACAATTTTAACCCCATTACCCAAAAAAGGAGAAAAATATTTTTGAACACATTAGCAATTTTAGTAAAAAGAGATGCTGTCCTGCTTTTTAAAACATACCTGTCTGAGCCCTCGCGCAAGCGAGCTGGCGAGTTGTGTGTTTTCAGCAACTCTTTTTATGTGCCGCAGGCAAAATGCGCCGTGTGAAGAAATATTTTTTCTCCGTCCAACTCTATTTTAACATTTCTCCTGCCAGATAAACACCTTGTCCTTGGGCCGCACGGAAAACGGCAGCTTTATCCCGACCAGCTCCCCCTTTTTCGCCTCATGCACAAAAGCATGCTCCTGCTGCAGCTCGCTGGCGACAACAATCTGCGCCGGCGTTTTCTTGCCGATGAACAGAATCTCCTGTCCGGCTTTGAGCGGCCGGGTGCGCAGCTTTACTTCGGCGACGTTAATTTTCTTATAGAATTTCAACACCTCTCCCAGAAACAATTTCTCGTACATGTTTTCGTTCTTGCGGCTGAATTCCGCAGTAGGCTTGCCGAAATAAAAGCCGCTGGAGAAGCCGCGGTTGAAGGCGCGGCCAAGCTTCTCTTTTAAGTTTGCTTTTAATTTATTAGTTAATTTCCCGTCGAAAAACGCGTCTATCGCCTCGCGGTACGCGGAGACCGTAACGTTGAGATACTCGGCAGAACGCATTCTGCCTTCGATTTTAAAGGCGTCAATTCCCGCCTCGATCAGTTTATCCAGAAATTCTACAGCGCACAAATCCTTCGCGCTCAGGACATAATCCCGGCCCAATACATATTCGGCATCGCTGTTTGTATCGCGAATCTGGTACTCCCTGCGGCAGAACTGCTCGCACTGGCCGCGGTTCGCGGATTTCGCGGCGGTATAGGTCGAGAGAAAGCAGCGGCCGGAAACGCTTACGCACATCGCGCCGTGGATGAACGTTTCTATCCCGCAGTTTATCTTCTCTTTTTTTATCCGGCTGATGATCTGTTTGATGTCTTTTAAGGTGCACTCCCGCGCCAGGACCACGCGCTGCGCTCCGGCCTGGTGAAAGAATTTCAACGCCTGAAAATTGGATACGCTCGCCTGCGTCGAGATATGCACGGGCAGTGACAACTCCCGCGCCATCGCGAGTACCGCCATATCCCACAGGATAATCGCGTCTACCCGCGCGGCAGCGGCCGCGGTTAGAATCTTTTTTACCTTGTTCAATTCTTTGTTCAGGACGATAGTGTTCAGGGCAAGGTAACCTTTCTTTTTGTGTTCACGCAGAAAGTCCATTACTTTATCGAGTTCTAAGATATCGAAATTATCGGCATAATTGCGCATGTTCATGCCTTTTATGCCGAAATAAACCGCGTCCGCGCCGTTTTCGCAGGCCGTAACCAGAGACGGCCAGTCTCCGGCCGGAGCGATTAATTGGGGTTTGTTCATATGCGTATTTTCTCCTCTTCGTAATTATATCATATCACAATTTCCACGTTCAGAAATAAGAAAAGCTTATTAAGCTACAGGTTGCAGGTTGCAGGTTGCAGGTTGCAGGTTGCAGGTTGCAGGGGAAGTAAGCGCTTATGTTTATTATTAACCTATCCAAAAGGAATTGACGAAATATTAAAAATATATATAATATAGACACGAATTATGTTCAGGTAAAAAAACCATCCCGATTCGGTGGATGGTTTTTATATTTTGAGGTTTCTGAATAAAATCATATCAGAAACTCTGATTACAGTGATTACTTAAGATTACGGAGATTAATTCGATCCGGATGCAACCCATGTCTCAATTAGAAGCGGTCCTAAACAACCTAAAACACGAGAAAACTTTCATCCTGCTGGAAAGCCTCCGGCACGATTGCGAAAACCGCTATTCCTACATCTTTACACAGCCCGCAAGACTTATCCGCTGCCACGAGCCGCGAAAGCTCAAAGCGTGCTTTAGCCGGCTCAAGCATTATCTTGAACGCGGCTATTACACCGCCGGGTTTTTATCGTACGAGGCCGGATACGCCTTTGAGAAAAGCTTGGGCCCCAAGCCCCGTTACAGTTTTCCGCTTATCTGGATGGGGGCATTTAAGTCCGTACTTATTTTCGACCACGCTAAAAACAAGTTCATCAAGGCCGGTAAAGAAATATCTGTTCCCTCCTGCGCGCCGGGCGCCATAAAGCCGGATTATCAAATCCAAAATCTGCGCTTGAACCTGTCGCGAGCTGAGTATCTAAAAAATATCCGCCGGATTAAACGCTACATAGCCGGTGGCGATACGTACCAGGTAAATTATACTTTAAAATACAAGTTCAACTTTAGCGGCTGCCCGTTTTCTTTCTATCAGGACCTGACTACCAGCCAGCCGGTCAATTACGCCGCGTTTATCAAATCCGGCGATTTTACGATACTGTCGCTTTCTCCGGAGCTGTTTTTTAAGAAAACCAAGAGCGATATTTTCGTGCGGCCGATGAAAGGCACAATTTCCCGCGGCGAAAAACGCGAGGAAGATGAGAAAAACAAACGCTTCCTGCAAAAGGACATAAAGAACCGCGCGGAAAATCTGATGATTGTGGACCTTCTGCGTAACGATTTGGGCCGGATTTCGCGCACGGGCACGGTCTCGGTAAAAAAGCTCTTCCGCGTAGAAAAATACAAGACCCTGTTCCAGATGACCTCGACCGTAAAGAGCAAATTGAAAAAACCGTTATCTATTTTGGAGCTTTTCTCAAGTATCTTCCCTTCCGGTTCGGTTACCGGCGCGCCCAAGATACACACGATGAAACTCATCCGAAAAATAGAAAAAGAGGAAAGAAAGATTTATACCGGCTCTATCGGCTTTATCAGCCCCAAACAGAACGCGGTGTTCAACGTCGCTATTCGCACGATTCTCCTGGAAAAAGGCCGGGCGGAACTGGGCGTAGGCGGGGGCATCACTTACGGCTCAGCTGCTGCGTCTGAATATGAAGAATGTAAATTAAAGGGAAAGTTTCTGACCTATCCTACGTTTGAGCTGCTGGAAACCCTGCGCTATACGAAAAAAGACGGATTTTACCTGCTCGAGCTGCACCTTGAACGGCTCAAAACTTCGGCGGATTTTTTTGGCTTTCCTTATAACCGGGCCTCGACCTTGCAGTATTTAAAGACATTTGTCCGCAACTGCCGAAAAGATAAAACTTACAGAATCCGGTTATTACTTTTCCCCGACGGAAAACTATTGGCTTCGGCATCTCGGATACCGAAAACAGATACAGCAATAACTACGCTGCCTAAAATTACGCTTTCTCCCCTGCGCACATCTTCAACTGATCCCTTCCTATATCATAAAACTACGCATCGCGCTCTTTACGATACCGAACACAAAAAATACAAAAAATCCGGCTATTACGATATCATCTTCCAAAACGAAAAAAGACAGCTTACCGAAGGCGCGATATCCAACCTGTTTATAAAGGAAGGAAACACCTTTTTCACTCCGCCTACATCTTGCGGTTTACTTTGCGGCGTGTTCAGAACCCATCTTTTAAAAACACAACCTCGCAAATTCCGGGAAAAGATATTAAAATTGGTGGATTTAAGACGTGCCAAAGAGATTTATATCGCTAATTCCGTACGGGGCATGATTCGGGTAAGGTTCGAAGGATAATTACGCGTTGTTTAAATTCGCCACACACAGCTCGAACTCGTTTTGGAGCAATCCCAGAGTTTTTATCCTTGCAAAAGACACTTCTTGTCTATCTCGCTTCTTCTCTTTTATTACAATAATCCATCAACGTTGCATCAATATATTCCTCTAAATGGATTGACCTATCAATAAATCATTTCTTGATGTTTCCTTGCGGTTAATCAAATTATCATGCATTAACTCATCAAGGGGCCTAGCGGAAATTTCTGGGCGGCTTGATCCACTTACCAGCTGTTGTCTTAATACGCCTAATACTTCCTCCAGTGTCGCTGGTATTCCCAAGCGCGGACTGCCTCCGGCATCCCCGCGCCCGGCAAATTTCTCTTCTCCCAATATATTTGCAAATGCACTATTCAATGCCGTATATAGAGGGAACAAATTTTGTTTTTCTACAAATTCAGGCATCAGCCGCAGTTTAAACCTTTTATTTTCCCCGCCTTTAGATTCTACCATTAAAATCAGTTTTATATTTTTTCTTACTGTTTCTGAAAAAACAGAAAACTTATCGGAATTTAAATATTCTAAAATTGCCGGCCCTTCAACATCTTCGCCGATATCTACGACTAAAATGCCATGTTCATGATCAAGCCACATCCCCGAATTATCCCCTTCTATTTGCCGGCCTTCCTGAAATGCCTTATGCAGCTTATCCATAACCGCCTGCAGCTGAGCTCTTTTATCGGATACCGCCTTTTTTATTTCCTCATCCATATTTTCAAATGAAACACCAACCAGGTAATCATCCACATATTTTTTAACTAATTTTAAGGCATAGTCATAATCTGCGTTAATTATTCCGGCATAATCGATCACATGCTCCAGGGTTTGCGCTTCTTCTTTGCGTGCCGGGTCCTGCGGCGATAACATATGGTCATTATAAATGCTTGTATCTTTGAGCAGGGTTACCAGCTTTTCAAATTTATCATCGGTTAAATTTCTTTTATACTCAGCTATAAACCTTATTACGAAACCGGCAAGAACAATGTCTGGATCCCGATGATTTGCAAAGATGACCCCTTCTTGTAATTCTTTCAGTGCCTGCTCATCTTCTTGTCTTAGCAAATGCTCAACATACTCCAAGGTTAATAATGTTGTAGTAACATTTAAAAAGTTCCGACCATCGGCCAGTTTCCCTTCATAATGGTGGTCAAACAGCATATAATTAGCCTTAGAATTATCCGGGACAAGGCGACTCTTATACTGTTCTAAGCGTGCGGTTTGACTAACAACGTTTTCTTTTTCTGCAAAAACAGGATGCTCCGGATGGCTGTCTAAAATTACGGCTGTTCGACCCGGGCTTAAAATTCCCAATAGTTCCGGATAAACCCTGTCGACCATATCAGCAAATACCACATCGCCGAATTCTTTACTGCGAATCAATCTGATTTTGTTTTCGTAAAGTGTATTGAGTTGTTCCAGCTTTTGTTCATCACCAAAAACAGGCCTTTCTTCAAAATAAATTGCATCCCTTACTAATTTAGGCATAACCATAACACCATTGCGCATTCCAATCAAGCCGGTTTCTAAAAGTCCCTCCTGTTGGTTTCGCACTTCTCCATCATCAAGACCCTTTTCCCCTGACGCCAATTCGTATAAAAGCTCAGCAATACGGGCATCGCCGGTTAATTTAGCCACCCGATATGCTTTGCTAATCGTGCTCTGTGCCTCTGCAACAAGCTGGTTATAATTTCTCCGGTAAATACCTGTTTGCCTGTTTCCCGCATGACTCATAAATCCAAGATATGCCGCGGGGACTCCTTCTGCCTGAGCAAGAAAATCATTGATCTTTTCCTTTTCCTTCAGGGCCACGTTTAAAATTGCTTTTTCTTCACCTTCGCTGAGATATCCTGTTTCAATAAGATCTGTAAAGCCTTTTGCCTTTAAATGCTGCATAAACGCCGGTGTCCTTTTTCCCTTATGATGAATTATCAGGACAACATTTCGTCCGTTTTTAATCAGTCTATCGGCTAAATCTACAATGATTTTAGCGGTATTAAGCTCATCGTCATTTAAACTTTCCTGCATTGCCAAATCGAATTCGTCCAAGACGACAACATCTCCCTGTTTTGCTCCCTGCAGAAGTTCTGTATATAAAGAATCCACTTTTTCACTCAGCCAATCCGCTTCTTGCTGTTTTAACGCAGGATCAGTTTTATACGCTTGGCTAAATCCATCCCAATTATTTTCAAAAGCAGTTTTTACCTGTTCAAAAAATATCTCTCTAATATCAACGGTCTTTGTTGTTCGGCCGCTTAAGGCGATATTCAGCTGTTCGGTTTTGCCTGAACCCGGAGCTCCTAAGACAACCGCCTTTCCTTTTGCTTCCAGTTCGGTTCTTATCCTTTGCGAGATCTCTAATGTGGCTGCGTTTTCTTTTTCCTGTCCAATAGCCTCAAGGTATACATTCATTTCACTACCTAAAAAATTCCACCCTAACTGCCGACTTTTATTTTTCTGATATCGGGAAAGTTCGCTAATGATAATCGCCTGTTCTGTTTTGACTTCCAGCTCAAAGCATTGATCATTGCCGGTTTGGATGATATATTTGATCATTGCCTGCGGGGTTTCAACGGCAGGATCTCTTAAAAGATAATTATCCTTGGACAAGATTCGTCCAGCATAAAATTTTTCTACCTCCGTCATGACGGTTTCCAATGAATTTAAATTATTGACGACAATCCTGCCTCCTAAGATGTCGAGTATTTGCGCCATGGTCTCTCCTGAGACGGCAATATCACTGGAATTTTTAATTCTTTGCTTAATCACCAATATATCCGCGCCTTTTTGCCGGCTTATCGCCGCAATCTTGGCCAATTCGTTATCAAGCTCTGGTGCGTGCTGTTCGCGCATCTCGTCTAATATCCTGATTATTGCCTCCGGCCTTTTATCACTAAAACGTGTATCTTGTGCCCGCTGCGCGATAAATTCGCCCAATTCCTGCCTGCTGGCAGCTTTATCAAATACATATCCGGAAACAAACAAATTTGTTCCGGTTTGGCGCATCTTAGCTATTATTCCATTAAGCTCCAGTTGATCAATATCTTCTCCATTCCCATGGCTAAAGCGGTCTATTAAGGCGATAACCTGTTTTACCCTGTTTCCGGTATAGAGAAGACCGGCAAAAGAAGAAATGTCTTCTGTTTTAGCGGCTTCGACAATCTGATTATGCAAATCTTCAAATCCCTCTTGAGCTCGCAATAACTTTTCGATGTCCTGCCGGGTTTTTTGTTCTGAATAATCGCTTAGCATCTGCGCCAGGTTCTTATTGCCAATCATGATACGGATGTATTTCTCAATAAGCTCTGCCCTGGCCCTTAGTAACCGGGCAAGTAAAACCGGATTATTTTCATCTTTAAGCCTCTGTTGTATCGCCGCTAACTGGTTGGTTATCAGCTCGGACAATACCGCTCTATCCATGAGTTTATCAATGTTTTTTGCCCAGGCGCTGTCCTCGCTTGTAATAAATTCTCTATATGATTTTTTCCTGAATTTGCTGCCGGGATTTATAGCGCTGACGAAAAACAGGAATGTAAACATTTCTCTTTTTGTAAATTCCTGCCCTTCTTCGTCG
>JAHJAO010000047.1 GCA_018813905.1 Candidatus Omnitrophota bacterium | reverse complement strand
TTGCTTTCGGCCACTCAGCCCCCTCTCCCCGCCGAGTTTACATCTTCGAAGTTGCCCGCGGCGAGGCTTCGCCATCGGCCACCAAATTATATTTTCTTGGCGAGACGCAACCTCTTCTTTATTTTTCTTCTACCAGAAGTAGATTTATAATACAACTCTTGTATTTTTGCCTCTTTATCAGACAAAAACTTTTCAAGCTGCAGCAACTCATATGGTCTATACGATTTTGTCGCTTTAACACTGCCGCTGTTATGAGCTTTTAATCTTCTTTCTATATTAGTAGTATATCCGGTATATGTAATCGGTTTTACTTTACTTTTTAAAATATATACATAATACATCCGAATGTGCGCTATTTCTTGCCTTTAGCGCGCTGCTTCTTGAAAAATTCGCTAAGCAACAAACCACATTCTTCGCTTAAAACGCCTTTTTTTACGTTAATGCGGTGATTAAGCTTCCTGTGGGCGGCGATATTTAACACGGAGCCGCAAGCGCCGGTTTTTATATCATTCGCTCCATATACGATTTTAGCTATCCGGGCCAAAACCAGCGCTCCCGCGCACATCGAACACGGTTCGATTGTAACATAAATGCTACAGCCGGACAACCACTTATTACCCAAAAAATTAGCCGCTTCGGTTATCGCGATCATCTCCGCGTGAGCGGTCGGGTCTTTTAACATCTCTATCTGGTTATGGGCGCGGGCGATAATCTTGTCTTTATCCACAATAACCGCTCCCACCGGCACTTCGTCTTTATCTGCCGCCTTGCACGCTTCTTTTAAAGCTTGCCGCATAAAATATTCGTCCGGGATCTTATTAAATATTGTACTCATAATAAAAATAGAGAGACCCTGTATCTCTCTCCTTATAATCCTCTTTTAGATTCTCGTCCTTGCTCAGGTTAAAAAACGCGGCCGACAGTCCGCCAAGATTAATCAGAGAAGCTTCCTCTGGCGAAACCTCGCCACAGATAACATCTTCACGAATGCGCTTGGCAGGGACTCGCCCACTATACTCAAAACATCCTGTTTTTCGCTGCGTAGGCTCCCCCACATTCACTAAATTTGCAATCCTGCAAATTTGAGCTCCCATAGGGTCGCTCCGCTCACTCCGCTTCGAGTCCTTATCCAAGCTCAATAAAAACGCGGCCGAGAGGACTCGAACCTCCAACCCTCAGTTCCGTAGACTGATGCTCTATCCAATTGAGCCACGGCCGCATCTGAACAAACCTAAATTATGCAAACCTATTTTTAGTCTCGCCATGGGTTACATCTCTGCACCCACCTGGCGGACAACTAATGCTCTATCCCCGCCGGGAACAATCCTGAAAGCCCCAAGCGGCGAGGTCTCGCCATGGGTTACATCTCTATGTCCACTTGGCGGACAATTGAGCCACGGCCGCAAAGATAATATAAAAACTATTCTTGTTTATCTTCCACGTTCATCATAATCCCGCCGCTGATCATCGCAAAGATGTTATAGATTACCGCCATCAATACAAAATATATCCCAAATATTAACGCGCCAACAACACTGATAATCAATGCCCCCATAAAACCGGTCAACAATGACCCGATAAACGGGATGCTTTCCAGGAGTTGTTTGAATTGGGGGTTGCTGAAATCACGGCTGAATAATGCGAATATGAATACCAGAACAAAACAGATACTAGCAAACAACTTGAACACAGAAGCCAAATCAAAACTCTTATACTCCACCTTTCTCATGTCATCCCTCCTTATCGAAATGTGTCTGGTAAAATAGCATAAAACCCGCCAAAATGCAAGAAAAGAACGGGGCGTTAAGATTTAAAGAAAGCTGTATATACCCTTTGCAGAACCTCTCCTTTTACCCAGCCGATTTTACTGTCCGCGGTTCTTATCCTCGCCCAGCCAGCGTCTTCGGCCACAATATCCACCTTCGCTCCTTCGTATATTTTAAAATACGTCGTGGAGGTATCGCTGGGCGCAAAACGGCATGCCGCTTCCGGTACAATTATAACCGCCTCGCGGCGCAAATGATTCTGATATATTTTCGGGCTTAAGGTTAGAATTGCCGTTATAAAAAATATTAAACTTAGAAAAATAGCCGGTTTTAAAAACTGTAATCGCCTGCGGGATAAAAAATACACCCCCGACAAAATACATAACAAACAATACAGCGCCGCGCTCATAAACGTTATCCGGTTGAAGCTTACTTTGCTTGACAGCTTATCTAATAAATTCGCGATTAAAGTTTGCCGGGGGACGATTCCGTCCTGGACCAAAGACCGGCAAAACTCGATATTAAATTTTAAGTCGCGGTCCTGCGGCATAAAAAATTCCGCGCGTTCATAATTTAAAATCGCCCGGCCTAAGCCGCCTAGTTTATAATAACTATTGGCTAAATTATAATACAGCGGCCCGCTTTCAAACCCACCGTCCAATATCGCCTCGTACGCATCTTTGGCCTTCTCGAACTGCCCTTCTTTATAAAACCGGTTCGCCCGGGAAAAATCGTCCAAAACAGAAACTGTTTGCGTCTCGGCAAAACAAACCGCGCCAATTCCGATGTAAACGGCGCTGCATATTAAAAAATAAACTGTTAATTTGATATTCATCTTCATTTTCTTTTGCGCCGCTCCAAGTTATCAATTATTTCTTCCAGTTGGGCAAGCGTCTTCTGCATTGTCTGCATGCTGTCTTGTGAAACCGCGTACCGGGCCGTATCACAATTTAAAAAACAATTTTTGAGTTTATCCGCGGTCTGGGCGTCAAGATTTTTGCTTTCAATCAACTCGTCAACCACCTGCGCGGTTATTCCCGCGGATGCACGCGAAAAACGGTGGCCAAGATATTCCTGCAAGGTCTTAAAAATTACGTCGTAGAATTCCTTTGTTTTATTATTTTTTAAATACCTTTTTGCCCGGGCCAGCCCCGCGCGCGCGATTTTAGGCGCTCGCAATTTTCGGGCATAATGCACATCCGCGCTTAAACGCTCTCTTCTTTTGCCCACCGCCAGCGAGATAAATAAAAAACTTAGCGGCAAAAGCTGAAATATTAAAAAACCCGTTCTTAGATGCAGAAAATCGCCTTTTTTCTGCCACGCGCCCGCTTCCTCTTTTATATAAATAATGTCCCTTCCCAACACTTGCGTCTTTTGTGGAAGAATTTGCTTTATTTGCGAGGCGTCAAGCACAACGGACTTATCTTCTGCCTGCGCCGCAACTCGTATGGGAAACGGGCCTTCTTCGATCAATATGTATTTTTCGATTTGCGGATTAAAATAAGCAAATTTGATTTTAGGGATTTCGGTTATTTTCTCGGACTCAGGCATTATTACCTGTTCAAAAATCTTTACGCCGTCTTCGGTCCTCGCCTGCGGCTGATAGGCCTTAAACCCCTCCTCGGAATCCAGGCGCGGGCAATTTACACTATCGAAATTTCCATCCCCGGCAATCTTAAAAGTTAAAGTTATGGGATCGCCGGCTTTTAACTCGCGGGGCTCAGCCTCTACTTGCATTTTAAAGCTTCCGATTGCGCCGGAAAATTGCTGCGGCCTACCGTCCTCCGGCAAGCTAGACACATTTATTGCAAGCTGGGCCGAAGTCAGATCTAAGGGATAAATCCGGGATCGGCCGAACATATCGCTAAAAAACGAATCGTCAAAAAAATCGTGGCTGAATAAATCGTCTATGCCCCGGCCGCGGCGGCGTTGGGATTCGCGAATCAGCAAATTACATTTCAATTTTGCCGGGCCAAGCGCGATTTCACCATCGCGGGTAAAATAGGCGTAGGTATTAAATTCGATGATATCATACAATATCCCGCTAACATTATCCCGGTATTGCCGAGATTGCCGGGGATTTACGAAACCATCCTGCATAAAACCCGTGCCCAAAATCTCCGGGTATTGAATATCGCGCACCTCCAGCTGATTCACGTAGAGTTTTACGGTCACCGGAACGCGCTCGTTCAAATAAACCCTTGTATCCGGCACGGATATGGCAAGAAAAATACGCTCTTTTAATTCCTCTTCGGTTTGCGCCTGAGCCTGGGGCTGGACAGAATTTCCGGGAGAACTTTTGGATAGTTGGCCGCGGCTAACTACCTGGATTTCTATTGCCTCGGATTTATAATCAATGCCCTTATAGGAAATCGCTAACGGGCCCACCTTAAAAGTCCCGGTCTTTACCGCTACTAAAAGGTATCTATGGGTGATGGAGCTGGAAACTTGCCCGTTAATTATAGACATCATCGTCGACGGCCCGAGATATTGGCTTTTAAAAGAATTTATTGCCGGCAAATCCAGCGCGGGGACCTTTTGTCCGTTATCAAAAGAAAGGCTTAACTGAATCGCATCCCCGACTTCCACCACTTTTTTATCGACAGAGATGCCCATAACCGCGTCTTTTGCCCAGAGACAACACGGGCTCTCTAATATACACGCGCTAAATAAAAACAATATCAAAAAACGCCTCATCACCAGTCTTTTTCCACCTCCGGTTCTTGCCTCTGGTTCTCTTTCAAGATTAATTGTTTTTGCTCTATCTCTGATTGTTCAAGCCGGTTCAGCAAATTTAATGCTTCCTCTTCGGTCATATCTTTATTTTCTTTAGCACGGCTTTCCGAGTCATCTTTTTTTTTCGCGGCTGCGGGCTGCTCCTTTTCTTGCTCCGGTTGCTGCTGAGATTGATTTTGATCTGATCGCGAATCCGGTTTTTGCTCTTTGTTTTCCTGCTCGTTTTGTTGTTGCTTATCCTGGTTCTCTTGTTTTTCCATTTTCTCTTCAAGCAGTTTTATCTTTTGCGCCGTCAATTCATAGTTATATTTAGCGTTGTTATCGTAAGCGTCGATATTGAGCGCGCGCCGGAAAAATTCTAACGCGTCCCGATACCCGCCCAGCGCCGCTTGCGGATTTGCCTGTTCTTGCGCTTGCGCCCGGTTATAATTTGAGTTGCCCAGATTGTAACTAGTCCACTGCTCTAATCGGCTGTTGTCCGTATTTAAGGCCTTAACAAAACTCTCCGCAGAGTTATTATAATCTCCCCGGCCGTAAAAATCCACTCCCCGGTTGTAGGCATCCGGCGGACGGATATGCTTTTCCCGTTCCTTTTGCTCAACTTCTTGAGAAAATACCAGGGGCGCCATGCATAAACTTATAAAAATTATTATAACGGTAAATCTAGTCTTCGACTTCATATTTAGTCCGGGTACCAATAAACGATTCTAAAAAAAGCAGGATAAAAACTAAAGTAAGCGGGACTTGAAACCGCTCGATAAACCGCTTTTCCATCCTGCTTTTTAACTCTTCCTTTTGCAGCTTGGAAATCTTTGTTTCGTATAACATCGCCAGCCCGAACTGTGTCGGCGTAGCTTTTATATAAATGCCTTCGCTTTTAACGGCAATCTCCTGTAATAGTGGTTCGTTAAGCCTGGATTTAACCACCCGGCCGTCTTTGTCTTTTAAATAGGCGGTATTGCCGTAATCATCCGCGATACTGATAAGCTCTCCCTCTTTTGTCCCAACGCCGATTGTGTAAATTTTTATATTATTCTGCTTTGCCCGCTCTGCGGCCGCTAGGGCGTTGCCGGTATGAGTTTCCCCGTCTGTAATTATAATTAATATCCTTTCCACGCCTTCGGCGCCTTGAGAAAAGCTTTTAATCGCTTCATTAATCGCGGCTTCGATATCCGTCCCGCCTTGAGGTATAATATCGGTTTTAAGCGTTTCGACCGAAAGAAGAAAACCGTCATAATCTATAGTTAACGGGCACTGCAGAAATGCCGTCCCGGCAAACGCGATTAATCCTACTCTGTCTCCTCCCAGCTCCGCGATTAAATCCTGAATCGCCAGTTTCGCCCTCCCCAGACGGCTGGGCAAGACATCTTTTGTCTGCATGCTTTTAGAAACATCTACCGCAATAAGGATATTTACGCCTTCGTGTTTTACCTCTTCCCAATGGAACCCATACTGGGGCCGAAGCAACGCTACGACGCAGAAAAATACGGCGCAAAGGATAAGCGCCGCCTTAATCTTGCGCTGCTTATTTATTCCCCCGGGAGCGAGCTTTGCGTGAAGAGCCATATCCGCAAAGTCGCCAAATAAAGTTTTTCTTTTTTTATGCACAAAAATGTACAAAAAGACAAGGGCAATAACTATCAAAAATAAACCGTTATACGCTTGATTTACAAATCTCATGGGATCCCCAAAAGTATTGTGTTTACCAGTAACTGTTCAAATAAAAGAATCCCCAGGCCCCAAAGCAAAAATATTTCGAAGTTTTCTTTATAACTTGAAAAAGCCGCTTGTTTAAACGGGGTTTTCTCCAATTTGTCGATTTGCTCGTATATTTTCTTTAAAGTAGCGGTATCGGTTGCCCGAAAATACCGGCCGCCGGTAACTTGCGCAATCTCTTTTAACAACTCTTCATCCAGGTCTATTTCCACGTTTTGATAAGCGGTATTTCCAAATAAATCTTTTACCGGATACGGAACCGGCCCAACGCTTCCGGCTCCAATCGTGTAAACTTTCACCTTTAACGCCTTGGCGGCTTCCGCCGCGGTCTGGGGAGAAATTTTCCCCGCGTTGTTTCGGCCGTCGGTCAAAAGAATGATTATTTTTGTTTTTGCCGCGGAATTTTTAAGCCGGTTTAAAGCCGCGGCAATTGCCGAGCCGATTGCCGTCCCGTCTTCAACCATACCGATTTGCACCCGCTCTAAATTTCCCGTAAGCCAGCTGTGGTCGAAGGTTAGCGGACACACAATATACGGCCGTCCGGCAAACGCGATCATGCCGATACGGTCGTTGGAGCGGGAGGCGATAAAATCATCTACCACCTGTTTTACCGCATATAAACGGTTTTGCCTTTTATTATCGATTTGAAAATCCAAAGCCTCCATGCTCGTGGATGTGTCCAGCGCCAATACCATATCAATTCCTTTTTTGCTAATCCGCTGCGGCGCAAGCGGCACCTGCGGCCGGGCCAAGGCCAATATAAAAAAGATCAATACCAGCGCACGCAGGAAAATCAAATTTTTATACAGCTTTATCCGCAAGCCGGATTTTAAGTTGCCGATAAAAGACCGGGATGAGAAATTTATGGCCGCCGTCCTGTCTTTTTTCTTAAAAAATATCAGATAGGGCGCGATTAAAAGCAATAAAATTAAAACCCAAAAATCCTTAAAAACCATGCGCTATTTTCCCCTCGCTTGCGTTTGCGCTAGAACTTCTTTTGTTTGGTCGATAAAATTCCTCGCCGCAACAGCCGACTCTTCCGCCTCCCGGGCAGAGGAGCCATAGCGCGCGAATTTTACGAGGTCCGCCAATTCCAGAAAATTTTTAAGCAACCTTCTATGTTCGGCGTTTAAAAGAGCAGACTCCCTTGCCGCGAGCATAAATTCTTCGGTGGACAACCACGGCGCTCTTAGATTAAAGCGGTTTTCAAGATAATTCCGGATACACGCGGAAAGAATCTCAAAATACTCTTCTAATTTTCCTTGGGCCAGCAGATTCAGACGCATAAGCCGGTCTAATTCTTCATAAGCGATAACATACGCCGGTTTTATTTCGATTTTTTTAGGCTCTTTCTTCCTGCGGCGGCGCAGAAGAAAAACTACCCAGATGCCGGCGGCGATTAAAAGCACGCCGAGCAAAAGCCAAACCATAAAATTCTGCCAAAGGCCGTATTTCGGTTTAATCGGTTTTAGTTTTAAATCCTGCGCTCCGGGCTCAAGCAGGCTTTCAACCGTGATTTTAAGCGCGGGTCCAAAAACCTCCTGCCACGCATCAGCCCCCTTTACGCGGTATCGCGCTTTAAATTCCGGGATTTCAAGGCTGCCGGTTTCAAATGTCATTAAGCGGTAATAGAGATCTATTGCCCCGGCGACGCCTTTCGATTCTTTCCTTTTAAAATCCAAAATTTTAAACTCCCCGATTTTTTCTGCCGGCGGGGCGATTTTAATTTCGATATTTTCTGGAACAACTATGTTTATATGATACTTTACCGTGTCCGCAATATTGATCTTATCTTTATCCAGCTCGGCCTTGATTTGCGGCGCGGCCGCGGCCCAGATAAAAGAAGCGTTCATGATTTGAGCAGTTAACAACGCCGAGCTCATACAAAACATTATTAATTTACTGGCAGCCGTTTTTCGCATCTTAGGCGCGTATTCTCCTCTCTCTTGCCCGGAAAAATTTAAACAGCGCGTCGCTGTAAGGCTTATCCGTATGAATATCTATAATATCCACGCCGGAAGACCTAATCAGGCGCTTACGTTCCTCAAGCAGCTTACGGCTATGCGCGCTAAATTCGTTGCGAATTTTCGCATCTTGCGTATCCACGTAAAATTCGCTGCCAGTCTCGGCGTCCTTAAGCTTCAATATCCCGACTTTGGGCAAAGATATTTCTCTTGGGTCGGTTATGGTCACGGCGATAACATCGTGATGTTTATTCGTTATCTTCAACTGTTGCCTGAATTCACAATCAAAAAAATCGGAAATTAAAAAACACACGGCCTTCTTGCGCACCACGCCGTTTAAATACTCCAGCGCCATCCGGATATCCGTGCCTTTGCCCTCCGGTTTATGATACAAAACTTCCCGAATTACCCGCAGCACATGGCTTGTGCCTTTGCGCGGCGGTATAAACTTTTCCACTTTGTCCGAGAAAATTATCAGCCCCACGCGGTCGTTATTCTTAATCGCGGAAAACGCAAGCACAGAACACAACTCCGCGGCCAATTCGCTTTTTAAGCTGCCCCGGCTTCCGAAAAAACTTGAACCCGACGCGTCCATAAGCAGCATTACGGTAAGCTGCCGTTCTTCCACAAATTTTTTAACATAAGGATGCCCCATGCGCGCCGTGACATTCCAGTCGATAGAACGGATTTCGTCTCCGGGCTGGTATTCCCGCACCTCCTCGAACTCCATCCCCTTGCCTTTAAATACGCTGTGGTACTGGCCGGCAAAAACGTCCATAACCATCCGGGAAGTTTTTATCTCGATGCGGCGGATTTTTTGGATAATTTCTTTGGGTAACATGGTGATCAAGTTACAAGTTACAAGTTACAAGTTACAAGTTACAAGTTACAGGTTACAGGTTACAGGTTACAGGTTACAGGTTTTTTGCTTGCAACTTGCAGCCTGTAGCTTGTGACTTTTACGGTACTTCAATTTCGTCAAAAATATTCTTTACGATATCTTCGCTCGTCTTTCCTTCGGCTTCGGCCTCATAAGATACGATAAGCCTGTGCCGCAACACGTCCATGCCGATTGACTTTACATCTTGGGGCGTCACATAGCCGCGGCCCTGGACAAAGGCATAAGCTTTGGCGCATAAGATCAGATAGATGCTTGCGCGGGGTGATGCTCCATATTGAATAAGATCTTTTAATTTGCCAAGATTATAATCCTGCGGCTTTCTGGTCGCGAAAACAATATCCAAAATATATTTTTCTATTTTTTCGTCCACATATATCTCATCGACAATTTTGCGCGCCGCAAGTATTGTTTGAGGCTTTATAATGGGTTTTAGCTGAATTATTTTATTCGTCTTAGCCATGCGCCGGATGATTTCAAGCTCCTCCTCGCGGTTGGGGTAATCTATTTTCAATTTCATTATAAACCTATCCACCTGCGCTTCGGGTAAGGGGTATGTCCCTTCCTGCTCAATGGGGTTTTGTGTTGCCAGGACCATAAACGGCTCGTCCAATTTAAACGAATTTTGCCCGATAGTCACCTGGCGTTCCTGCATGGCCTCAAGCAGCGCGCTCTGCACCTTTGCCGGAGCCCGGTTAATCTCATCGGCGAGAATAATATTGGAAAAAATCGGCCCCTTCTTGGTCGTAAATGCCCCATCTTTGGGATTATAGACCAGCGTGCCCAAAAGATCCGCAGGCAGCAAATCAGGCGTGAATTGAATCCTTTGAAAGTTTGTGTCAATAGACTGCGCCAGCACATTCACGGCCAGAGTCTTGGCCAGGCCCGGCACCCCCTCAAGCAAGATATGGCCGTTAGCGAGAATTCCAACCAATAGCCGGCTGATCATATATTTCTGACCGACAATGACCGTTTCAATCTGGCGCGTCAGGTCCTGCACAAATAAACTTTCCTGTTTTACCTTTTCGTTAATCGCGGTAATACCTTCTCCCATGCCTACCTCCTTTTTATAAACTCCTTTTTATGCTAACATCACAAATATTTTTACCAAAAAAATCTCATTTTTCAAGCACAAAATTTTCCAATACCAGTATATCCATTTCGCTATTCTTAAAACATTCTATTGCTTCCTCGGGGCTGCACACAATCGGCTCCCCCCGCAAGTTAAACGAGGTATTTATGAGGATGGGGACGCCGGTTATTTTTTCAAATGCCTTGATAAGCTGCCAAAATCTTGGGTTAGAGCCCTGCGCAACCGTCTGGACCCGGGCCGTTGTGTCAACATGAGTTACGGCCGGGATAAGCTTTTTTTTGTCTTCCCGCACGGCACAAGCCAAAAGCATAAACGGCGAATCGTCTTTTAACGCAAAGAATTCTCTTGAGCGTTCGGCAAGCACCGCCGGTGCGTAGGGCCGGAACTGTTCTCTCTTTTTAACCTTGGAATTCAGCAACTCTTTCATTTCGGGATTACAAGGATTTGCCAGGATTGACCTGTTTCCCAGGGCCCGCGGCCCAAATTCCATTCTCCCCTGAAACCAGCCGACGATCTTATTTTTGGCTATTTTACCAGCTACATAAGCATACAGTTCCTGTTCATTAAATTCTTTAAAATTTAAATCCGACATGCGTAATATTCTTTTAATATGTCCTTGAGAAAATTCCGGGCCAAGATAGGCATGTTTCATAACAAAATTTCTGGGATTATTCAAAAAGGTGTTATAAATATAGGCGGCGACACCTAATGCCCCGCCGCTGTCTCCGGCGGCGGGCTGAACAAATATTTTTTCAAATCCGGTGTTCTCCAAAATCTTATGATTAGCCACGCAATTAAGAAATAACCCGCCGGCGAGGCAAAGGTTTTTAACCCCTAACTGCGCGTTTAAGTTTCGCGCGATAGAAATCAATACCTCTTCGGTAAATGCCTGTACGCTCGCGGCCATATCGCTGTGCCTTTCGTCTATTTTGCCCTCGGGCTCTCTTGCCGGGCCGAACATTTTAACAAACCGGTCCGAATACATTCTTCCGCCCCGGTTAAAACCAAAATAGCATTCATCAATTTGGAAGCTTCCATCGGGATTAACCGCAACAATTTTTCTAAATTTATCCAAATAGACCGGTTTTCCGTACGCGGCCAGGCCCATTACTTTTCCTTCTCCGGCCAGAGCTTTAAACCCGAGATACGTGGTTATAGCCGTATAAAGCAGCCCCAAAGAATCGGGATAATGTATCTCCTTAACAATCTTTATGCTATTGCCCTCGCCGAGGCCGCAGCTAAGCGTCGCCCATTCACCGACACCGTCCGCGGTTAGTATCGCCGCCTTCTCAAAAGGCGATACCAAAAAAGCACTGGCGGCATGAGACAGATGATGCTTGATAAAAAAAACTTCTTTTTTAATTCCAAGCTCTTTTTTTAAAACTAAAGGCAGAACCAACCGGTCTTTAAGCCATTCGGGCGTTGTTTTTAAAAAATTGCTCAAAGAAAAAGGGTATGCTTTTAAATGGTTGATCAATACACGCGAAAATTTTAAAAAAGGCTTCTCATAAAAACCCACATAGTCAATATCGTTAAACGCTATGCCGCCGGCCTGAACGCAATAATTAATCGCGCAAACCGGTAGCTGCGCCGAAAATTTGCGGCGGTTAAATCTTTCTTCCTGCGCCGCGGCAACAACATGCCCGTCTTTTATCAGGCAGGCCGCGGCATCGTGATAATAACAGGAGACACCTAAGACGTTCATCTTATAATAAAATTCCTAATCGAACCGGTAATCTAATTTCGCGGCGATTTTATTCAGCAATGTTTTATCGAAATTTATCTCTAAATTCTTCAGCGCTTCTTCTCTGTCCAATACCCCTTCTCTTACCATTTTCGCCATCTCGACATGGTAATGCGTGTATCCGAAATATTTTATGGAATTATAAACGGATATGAAATTTAATTCGCAATTCGTGCTCTTTGCCGGATAGCTTAAAGCCGCATATTTCCACCCCAGTTCTCTCTTTATAATTTCAACATATTCTTCCGACTCAAAAGGCAAAAACCAGTGCGGCGAAAGAATAACGCATTTATGTTTTTTCCCGGCGCGCGTTATCGCCTCCCGCATGCTGAGGGGAAAATCGCGATATTTAGGATTAGTTTTTTTGTACATATTTAAAAATTCTTTCGTCTCCTTGCTCATCGAAGCAAATTCCTTTTCTTTTTCGTCAAACCTTTCTCGCGCGGATTCTGCTTTGCGTGAGCACTGCCCTTTTGTCCAGCCGCCGATTATTACCGGAATTTTAAACCGGGCCGCCGTTTTTAAAACAATATCCATGTACCATATAGAACAGACATGGCATAGTACCGCTTTAGAGTTGTTTTTCAAGATGTCGCAAAACATTTCCTTCATAAATTCAGATTTAAAATATAAAAAATCTGCCTTTAAAGCTTCTGCCGCATTTTTAACGTTTTCCAGCGCTTCTTTTGATTCGAAACTATGATCGAACGTAAAGGCAAGCGCATTGAGTTTGTATCTTTTTTTCATAAAATACAACGCGGCCGTGCTGTCTTTGCCCCCGCTGCACATAACTAAACAATCGTATTCTCCTTTTCCTTTGGTTTTATTTAAAATTTTTATAAAGCCGCTTTCCAGCGGATTTCTTTGTAAATTATCTGTTTTCCCGCCCTCGCTGTAATCCAAACAGATGTTGCAGACGCCTTCTTGATTTAGCCGGACATCTACCCCGTTTTCCACAAGTACGCATCGTCGGCAAATTTTGCTTTTTTCCATCTAAAACTCTCTCTTTCTAAAATCAAATTCCCGCATAAATAAAGGATATCACAACAGAGGGGCCGATGTAATATACTAAAAACGCAAGCACCGCCAACACAAACAAAATCGGCGCAAGAAAATATAATTTCTGTTTTTTTATCAAATATAGCATCTCTTTTAATATCGCCCAAATCTTTGCCATAAACAACTCCTTTTTATGGTTATGATTGCCTGGTGATATTTACGGGGTCACAGGTATAATCTTCCGCCTCATGCCAAAAAGTCTTGGCGGATTTATTAGTTCTCCTGCCAAATTTTACGGCGATAAGCGCAGTAATGCCCATAAATATTATATAAACAAAAAATAAAAGGCTACTGACTATTATTTTTTGGATAGTCAAGCCAAGCCGGCGAAAACACCTTTTTAAGGTTTTTAAAAATTCAGATTTTCTTGCCATGGTAAAAAGCTGGATAATATTATGCCTAATATTTCTACGCTATGTAACCCCTGCCCCCGGTGCATTAAAATAGTTCTATCCCTGCGCTTTTGCGCATTTTTCTTCGCCGTTTTCTCTTAATTTTACTACTGTAGGATGGCATACCAACTTTTGGGTGATATCATCTATTATCGCGTAAAAACACGGCATGACAACAAGCGTCAGGCCCGTGGCAAACGCCAATCCCCAGGCAATCGATAAGGCCATCGGCCGCAAGAACGGGTCAAACCCGCCGATACCATAAGCCACCGTAGATAACCCCGCAACCGTTGTCAGCGTGGTCAGCATTACCGGCCGAAACCGAAGAACGCCAGACTGAACTATAGAATTGCGGCGGGAAATGCCTTCCCGGCGCAATTTATTGATAAAATCGACCAGAACAATAGAATCATTCACCACAACTCCCGCCAATCCTACTATCCCGATAAAAGAAAGCAGGCTTAGAGGCTCATTATGCACAAGAAGCGCAATTACCACTCCAATCAGAGCAAAAGGGATAGTGAGCATAACGATAAACGGCTGAACCAACGAATTAAACAAGGTCGCTAAAATCATAAAAATCGCCAGCACCGCGATAAGAAACGCAACCATTAAACTTTGAAACGCCTCCCGGTTCTCTTTTTCTTCCCCGCCGATACGGATAGAATAACCGGGATATTCCTTGACAATATGCTCGAATTTGTCCAATACCCGGGAAACCAATGTTTCGGTTTTTATCTTTTTCTGATCCACGCTTGCCGCAATCTGAAGATAACGCTTTCCGTCAAGATGATCGATAGAGCGCAAGCCCTGGTTTAATTCAATACGCGCGACATTTTTTAAAGGGATCCGATTCCCCGCGCTGTTGGGAATAAGCAGCTTATCAAATACTTCCCGACTTGTACGCTGCTCGTCCGCGATGCGCACCCGCACATTGATCTCTTCTTCCGCCTTGGTCTTCTTTATTGAAGTCGCGATTCCCCCTTCGAACGCGTTACGAATACTCGTCGCAATCTGCCCGACACTTAAAAATGCTTTGGCGGCTTTCTCCCGGTCGACAACAATACGCAATTCGCGGTTACCCAGGTTATAGCTGTCCGAAACATCCGAAACTCCTTCAAATCCGGCCATATAGGCTTTTAAATCGTCGCTAAGTTTACGCAATACAATAAAATCATCGCCCCGGACATTAAATTCAATATCGCGGCCGACCGGCGGGCCTTGCTTGAACTCATAGAAATACAGCCTATCAAAGCCTTTAATTTTTTTAAGCTCGGGACGAAGCATTTCAATAATTTCCTTCGGCCCCTTATCGCGTTCCTGCATCGGCGTTAAGAACACATGTATCTGGGCAACGTGAGCGCCGGATTTTGCATTCGGGTCTCCCATGCCCCGGCCGGCTTCAATTGAGCCAACGGTGGTAACTAACGTTTGCAGGTATTGCTTGGGCATCGATTTTATCAGTTCTTCCACCGGTTCCATCAACTGTTTTGTTTTCTCAAGCGGCGTGCCCACGGGAGCTTCGGCCCGTACGGCAAACTCTTCGACGCCTTTGCTGCTAAACATGGTTTTAGGCATGACTTTTATCATTATAAAAAGGCACGCGATAAGAACCAGGGTGATGGCTCCGGAAATCAGGTACCGGTGCCGCAGCGCACGTTCAAGAAGTTTTTTGTATTTTTCAACCATGACGTCAAGCACCGGATATTTTTTGACGAACATGGCAAACGCGCCGATTGCCCCGATTAAAAAAATCGGCCCCAGGGGATTACTCTTGGTAAATATCGAAACGCTCGCACCAATTACGGCAAATATGCTGGTCATAATCAGAATAAATTTAAAATCCTGCTTATCCATCTCTTTATTCCCATTGGCTGTTTTTATGGGCTTGAGAAAGCCCGCCAGATGTGACGGCAGAATAATAAACGCTTCCAATACCGACGCGCATAGCGCAATAATCACCATCAGCGGAATAAAACTAATAAATTTGCCGACGATACCGCCCATATACATCAAAGGGAAAAACGCGGCAATTGTGGTAACAATAGTCGCGGTAACCGGCGCGATAACTTCGCTTGTACCTTTAATCGCGGCCTGCCGCGGCGGCATGCCCTGTTCGAGATATCTAAACACGTTTTCTGAAATAATAATCCCATCATCCACAATCATGCCCAAAACAATAATCAAGCCAAACATAGTCAGGAGATTTACCGTTAAACCGGACACATACATAATCCCCAAGGTTGCCGCCATGGCTACCGGGATTCCTAATGCCGTAAAAAACGCCGGCCGCGCATGCAAGAAGGCAAAAAGAATAAGCACGACAAAAATAAACCCGATAACGCCGTTGGAACGCAACACATTTAACCGGCGCTTGATGTAATAGGATAAATCATCATAAGTTTTAATAGTGACTCCCGCAGGAACCGTAAGCTTGAAATCCTCCAAAACCTTATAAACTTCATCCACAACATCAATCGCATCGCCCCTTTCCTTCTTGGATACTTCCAGCGAAATCGCCCGCTCGCCAAAGCTTTTATGAATCGTTATTTCCTCTTCAAACGTATGCCGTACGCGGGCAACATCCTTTATTCTTAACCAATTACCGGCATCATTAGCCCGGATAATAACATCTTCTATTTCTTCTTTGGTGGTGAATTCTCCCGTAGTCTTTATCGCGAATTCCTCATTTGGCGTGGTAAGTTTTCCTCCGGGAACGGTAACATTGCGCTGGCGCAAGGCCGCCATTATCTCCTCGATTGAAACGTAAAGCTCGTTCATCTTATTAAGATCCGGCTCTACCCAGAATTCCTGGTCGCGATATCCGGTCCGGGACACTTTGGCCACGCCATTGATATCCTCTAAGCGCTCTTTTAAAATATCCGCTACTTCCTGCAAGGTAAATTCATCGGCGCTACCGCCCACCGATATATTTATAACCGGAAAAATTTTGCTGTTTATTTCCAATACTACCGGCCGGTCTTCGATATCAGCCGGCAAATCAGTAACGCGGTCGACCGCCTTTTGGATATCATTAACGACTTTTCGTCTCTCAGTTTCATCGATATCCGGATTCATCTTCAAGGAAATCGCGGAAAATCCTTCCCGGGATACGGAAACAATTTCCTCAATATCATCAACTTCCCGTAATTCTTTCTCAAGCAAAGTCGTAACCAGTTTTTCCACATCCTCAGCCGAAGCCCCGGGATAATAGGTCTGTACCGCTACTTTATCAAATTCAATTACCGGAAAAGCTTCCCGATTAAGCGTAAACATGGAAATCAGGCCAATGATTAAAATAAGCACGGATACCAGATTGATAAACAAAGAGTGTTTTACGGAAAATTCAGCTAGTTTCATAGTCGCAATCGCCCCTCAAAAATTATCACAGTTTTCCCGACCAATATTTATCCAATAATACATTTTGCGAACGGTTAAGGTTTATCCCGGCTAATTTATGCTCATATAACGCTAGTGCCAACGAGAGTTTTGCCGCCAGCAAATCTTCCTGGTAGCGGATTAAAGTATCCGTGTTTGAACGTCCGGAATTAAACCGGGCCTCTTCAAACGCCAGCTTTTTTGCCTGCAGTTTTACAATTTCCTCATTTAACCCGATTTTTTCGGTTTTGTTTTTGATTTCATCAAGCGCGTTAGTTATTTCCACAAAGATTTTGTGCTCGGTTTTTTTAAGGACAATCAAGGCGCGGGCTTTTTCAAGCTGCGCCCGCCGGTAATCGCTTTCGGCAAAGTTGTTTTCAAGCGGTAAATTAACGTTTACTCCGGCATACCATTGGGAATTTCCGTCTGTGCCAACATGTTCCCAGGCATTAGCTTGAGAACCCTCCAGCCCATTAACCAAAAACGACGCTTCCAAATCGATTTCCGGCCACAACGCGTTTTTTTTCATGCGTAAATCGATTTTATTTGACTCGACATTATTTTTTGCCTGCAAATAATCACGCCGCGCGCTTACCGCCCGCGTCAAATTTGATTTCAAATCAAAACCTGCCCGATATCCGTCTTCGCCCAAATCCTGGGTAATGATTTTTAAAGAAAGATCTTCCTCATGCAAAGCAAGCAGTAACTCATTTTTAGCAATGAGAGCTTCATGGCTGAGAACGAGGACATTCTCGTCGCGTTTAACCACATTCACCTCGGCGGCAAATAATTCCGCTTGCTCAATAAGGCCAAGCCCTTCTTTTTCCTTAAAAATTCGGTAAAGCGCTTCTGCCCGTTCCAACATTTCTTTTTCTATTTCCAACTGCTTACAGCGCAGCGCCAGCAGCCAATAAGCCGCCTGCGCCGAAGCCAGGTGCTGTTCTATCCGGTCGAGAGCCGCGATATCGCTGTTTTTCACCTGTTTTTTCGTGATTTTTACCGCGCCCCGGTCAATAATGCCAAAGAAATTGTTCCCCAAGGGCTGATGCAGCGAGATGCCTGCCCGCGCATCATGATAGGACGAAAGTGAAGAAAACGAAGAGTTGGTAAAAGTGCGCTTATCTTCGAGATCAACGCCAATTTTTGTACCGCTGGCGAATTTTTTAGATAGGCCGATATTATAGTTTGCTTGGGTATTTTTCGTTCCAGCCAAGGTGCTGGAACTTTTGGACTGGTCATCTTCATAAGCTAGTCCGGCCGCAAATACAGCATCAAAAACCGACTTTACGCGGCCGATTTCGGTACGCTGGATATAGGCATCGTACTTGGCAATTTGAATATCTAAATTATTTTCCAAAGCCAGTTGGCTTATCTCATCCAGAGACAACAAAAGCGCGAAGGGCTCTTCCCGTCCCGCAAGCGTATCCGCCGCGCCGGCGGCAAGAACCAAATTGCCCCAGAAAATGAAACATACGATTATAAAAAATACGCGCTTTGTCCGCATCTATTTTTCTTCCTGCTTCTTTATAATTTCCTTAATTTTAAATAGTATCTTTAAATACTCTTCACGGTCTTTTTCGCTAAGTTCTCCGAAAATTTCGGCGATAATTTTTTCCCGCTGCGCCCGAAAACTTTTCACAACCTCCACCCCTTTGGGGGCAAGGGCGATCCGGATAACCCGGCGGTCATTTTCCTCGTACATTCTTTTGATTAGCCCCATTTTGTGTAATCTCTCGATGAGCCCGGTCATTGCCGGCAGGCTTATTGCCAGCGTCCCGGCCAAACGGCTCATCTTCTGCTGGCCTTCGGTATAAATAATGTCCAAAACAAGAAATTGCTGCGGCGTCACTTTTCCGGTGGTTAAAGCGTCGTTTTGCCGCCGCAAAACGCCGCGCATAACCTGCGGCAATACAGCCACAAGGTTTTTGGCGAATTCGGAAACAGAGTGCCCTTTCATTTTGTTAATCCTCCTAATAGTTAATGTTATTAACTATTTCTATTATTAAGCATATCACACTTCCTTCTCTTTGTCAATCCTCTGGGCGCTCTAATTCTAACTATGGGGGTAGCGGCAAAGACTGAAACTTTAAACATGAGGCGGGGAAAAACGGGGAAAGTGTGTTTTCAATTGCTTTTTGACGCAAATTTAATATAATAAAAGCTGTATGATAGAACTCTTTGGCAGTAAAAAAGGCTTTAATCTTATTGAGCTGATGATTGTGTGCGTGATAATTGCCGTTTTGGTAACTATTTTCGCACCGCTTTATACCCGCTCTTATGAGCAATCTATCGGGTCCAAGGCGTATGAAAACTTAAATCTTATCCGCTCCGCCCAAGGAGTTTACCGGACAGACGCGCCTATCTACTGCAATGACGTGCCGCTACTTCAAACATTTACGCCTTTCAGCACGGATGACGGGGACTGGACTTATATATTAGTACCCACACCATCAGGAACTGCCTTTACGGCAAGAGCAATTAGAAAATCCGGCGAATTTACCGGATTTATTATTGACATCGATCAAAAAGGGGAAGTTGCCTATACATCTCCTTTCACTAAATACCCGCCATAACCAACACCTTTCTGTCTGGGGAACCCGTCTTTAAAAACTAGACATAACTTCTGGTTTTTTTGGCGCGGCACTACAATTAAAAAATATCATCATAATACGCATCTAAAACAACGTCGTTCGGGTCAATATCTATTCTAGCCAAAGCTATAATGCCTTTATTGTAATTTAGCAGATATTTTTTTCTTTGAGGAAGATTATGCCGAGAAGCATAAGTATTCAGATTCGTTACTACTATTGGAATTTTATCATGTTGCGAGCAGACATTGTAATCTTCGACCCTTAAAATCCCTGTATCCAAATGGGGGTTGTTATACCATAAACGCAATGCATTGTCTTCTGCGCCGAGACATCTGTAAATTTCCTTGGGCAAGACGATAAAGACATCCTTAGGCAATACCGGATAGATTTTCAGCATATTTTCATGTATTATTTTAGCCAAATACGCCCCTCGCGTTTCCACCGTACTAAAAATTCCTTTTTCGTTCCCCTTTCTTAAAGATAGCGTTCCGGAAATAAAACTTGTACTGATTAGCAAAAAAACTATTATTTTAAACACAGCCTCTTTGGCCGATAACTGCGTAAAAAACAATTTTATAAAAATCAACAATAAGACGATTAACGGGCACAATGAATACGTGAAGTAATACTCCGCTATTACGTTTGTAAGTAGGGCGCAAGGCGGGATCATTCCGATAACAAGCCACGAAACCCAAAATCCTATATAATATTTGTCCAGGAATGTTTTGTCAGCTAACATACGCTTTTTAGCAAAAAAAATTACACACAATACTATATATGCTGCCACAATAAAATGCTTGTGATAAAGCAGCGGGGATATTACAAGCGGGATTAAACCAAGATAATACACCACTTTTTTAATAATATGCCCACCCCAAAGGGATAATCTCAAGTAATCATATTCCTGCCGGAACATGATTTTAAAAATCAGATAATAAATAAAAAATGCCGTAAATATAAACAAATGCCCTCGTAATTTTCTGAACTGCTCCATCCAGGCTTCTTTTTTATCTTTATTGATTAAGATTAGCAAAACGAATAAAACAGGCGGCAAAAAAATTGTGGACGGTTTTGATAATACTGCCAATAAATATGCCCCAGCGGAAACTTTAAAATATTTATTGAGCAAAAAAATAATTGAAAGATATAAAAAAAAGGCGCTCAAGGTTTCGAAATGTCCGGCAACAGACCAAGCAAAAGTCGTAATATGAAAAAATGAGGCGAGTGCATATAAATAACCCGTGGCCCAGGCGATAATGTCATGGTTAATTATTTTTCTTACGATATATACCAGCAGCAAAGAGTTCGCAAAATGTATAAGCAATATCGAGACATTAAAAACAACATGTTTTAGTCCAAACAAATTGTAGAGCAGAAAAGCATATAAATAAACTAACGGCCGGAATGCTGGCGGATGAGCAAGGCTCGTTAAAAAAAATTTGAGTCCGTTATTCGGGATCTGATATTCGCAAGTATTTAAGATACTCCAGTCATCAGATACAAAGTAACAATCTAAAATAGGCCAATACATGATAACAACCAAAACCATAAGCATACCAGATAAAAATGGTGCTTGCCATCTTTTAATATTGGAGACCGCTGGATAAATATTCATATAGTAAGCTTATATTACAGATTTTAGAGATAAAAATAAACTTCCCCTGGTTTACCACCCGGCATAAAATTTAGCCTTACCCCCCCCCTGCCACATGGAAGTTGACTCTTAGCAACTTAAGGCGCTATAATTAAATGTCTTAACAATATCTACTATATCAAATTGTAAATCGATTGAAAAGGCGGGAGATAATAAACAATGACGGCAAAAATATTTATTCAAAACGCATTATTGAGCATGCGCCCCAGGCAATGGGTTAAGAATTTGTTTATTTTTGCCGCACTTATCTTTTCTCAAAATCTTTTCAATATTTCCCTGTTTATTAAAACCGTATCTGCGGGCATCCTTTTTTGTCTTATTTCCAGCTGCGCATATATCATAAACGACCTTACCGATAAAAAAGACGATAAATTCCATCCATTCAAATCTAAAAGACCACTTGTTTCGGGAGAATTAAACAACTTTCATGCGATAATACTTGTTGCGCTTCTTACGCCTGTAGTCTTAACTTTGTCTTATAAACTAAACTTTAATTTTTTTGTGGCGATTACCGCGTATTTTCTGCTTCAACTGTTTTATTCTTTCCTCCTAAAACATGCCGTTATTTTAGATGTTTTTAGCTTGGCTTTCGGGTTTGTCCTAAGAGTAGTCGCCGGCGCCCTAATAATCGATGTGAAAATTTCTTCCTGGCTTTTAATTTGCACTTTGTTGCTCACTTTATTTCTCGCTTTATGCAAGCGGCGGCATGAATTAATTTCTCTGAATGAAAAAGCTGTCCGGCACCGAAAAAGCCTGCGCTATTACAGCCCGCACCTGCTGGACCAGATGATTTCCATAGTAACTGCTTCCACTTTTATTTCTTACATTCTCTATACCCGCTCACAAGAGACAATACAAAAATTCCAAACCGAGGCGTTGATTTTTACAACACCTTTTGTTCTTTATGGGATATTCAGATATTTGTATTTGGTCTACAAAGAAGACGGCGGCGGGGCGCCGGACAATATTTTTTTGACTGATAAAGCGTTATTAATAAATAGCATTTTTTGGTTAATATCCGTCTATATCATCCTCTATTTTTAGTTCGAATCCATGGGAAAAACAAAAGTTGCAATTATTAAAACCAGCGCTGATACGATATTGGAAGACTACAAACACCTTATGGGATTAGTCGGGTTTGATAGATTTCTTCCTCCGGATAAAGAAACGGCGCTAAAAATAAACGTTTCCTGGCATCATTTTTATCCGGCATGTTCGACCACACCCTGGCAATTAGAAGGTGTGCTAAAAACGCTCTTAGATGCCGGATATAAACAGGATTTAATCTACGGCTGTCATAACCGAACAGTAGTCGTTAGCGCAAAAAAGGGTGAAATAGCCAATAAGCACAAACCGGTATTGGAAAAATACAGAATTAAAAATGTGCATCTCTATGAAAATGAGGAATGGTTAGTTTACCGGCCTAAAGGTAAAATGCTTGTTCTAGACAAAATTTTTCCCAAAGGCATTAAAATTCCAAAGCGGTTTATCGGCAATAACATTGTCCACCTGCCCACGATGAAAACACACGTTTTTACTACAATAACCGGAGCGATGAAAAATGCTTTTGGCGGGCTTTTAAACGAAAAGCGTCATTGGACACATTCAGTCATTCATGAGACGTTAGTGGACTTGCTCACTATCCAAAAGGAAATTCACTCGGGCATTTTCGCCGTGATGGACGGGACTTTTGCCGGGGACGGCCCCGGGCCGCGATGCATGGTGCCTCACGTAAAAAATTATATTTTAGCAAGCGCCGATTCAGTAGCTATTGATGCCATCGCGGCAAAAATCATGGGTTTTAACCCGATGGATTTGCGCTTTATCCGCCTTGCTCATGAAGCCGGATTGGGTTGCGGCGATTTAAAAGAACTGGATATCATCGGCGAGGATATCTCGGGTGTAAATTTTGGTTTTCACTACAGCCAAAATACCTTTGCCAGTTACGGCCAAAAAATGATTTACTGGGGGCCGTTAAAACAATTTGAAAAACTGCTACTTCGGACAATTTTGACTCCATGGTCATATATTGCCTCTATCCTTTATCATGACTGGTATTGGTATAATTGTGTGGGCAGAAAAAGAGTGCGAAAAATGCTGGATACGGCCTGGGGCAAGCTATTTAAAAAATATTGATGGATTTTCCGTTCACTATAAATGTTTAACGGGCAAAATCTAAATTAAAGCGATTATTCGGCATGTCGGGTCATTTCTTATTTTCAATAATAGTTTATTTTTGCAACAATCCTTTTCGGGTTAACCTTGATTAATATCAATTTTTGGCCATCGGTAATTACAGCATAAACCTGTTCCCCGGGAAATAAGTTACGGTATCGGATAAGATCTTCTTCCGGGACAAGTATTGAAATCTTATCATTTAACGGCGAAATAATTTCTGCTGGGTTTTCTACGCGGCTAACCATTAGCGTTGGGTCATGATACCAGATGCGCAAAGCACTTACCGGACCGCCCAGATACCAGTAAAGCGCCTCGTCAGGCAAAATGATAACGGCCCCTTGCGGCAATGCCGGATACCGCTGTATAAGTTTTTCTTTAAAATCCTCTACTATATATGCCCCGCGGATCATCATCTCTTTGCTCTCAACCCCTTCCCGGTCTCTTGCCCGCAAATATAAACTCCCCGATATAAAGCTGATTAAAACCAGCCCGGCAGCTATCCACCTAAAGGCTCTCTCATCGAAAAAAAGCCGCACAACGTAACGGACAAAAATTAAAAACAAAACTATCAGCGGGCATAATGAATAGGTCAAATAATATGCGTTTACCTTATCTTCAGCGATTATGCAGGGCGGAATTAAGCCTAATAAAAACCAGGCTGCCCAAAAGGCGGCCTGGTAATTGCCCCGGTCGTTTTCTCCGCTCCGCTGTTTTCCTTTTTGCCGCAAGGCAACAAAAAATAACATGGCCAGCAATGCATAAACAACAAAAATAACCTGCGCGGATCCTGACGGCAGTATTGCCCGCGGGATTAAGCTGATGTACCAGAGAAATTTGTCAAAAAGATGCGGCCCCCACAGGGAAAG
>JAHJAO010000046.1 GCA_018813905.1 Candidatus Omnitrophota bacterium | reverse complement strand
CGTACGCCTCTATGATCTGGTGCCGGGCCACGTCCGTTTCCAGTCCGATAATTTTATCCTGCAAGCGCGTTGCGCTGCCAAAAGCGTTTTTAGCGATAGGCTGAGAAATGGAAAAAGTAAACTCCGAAGAATTTGCCTGCGAAGAAAAAGACGGCGCCGATTTATAGGAGGCGGAAAAACTCGTGCCAAAATAGGGAAAAAGCTTCTCTAAAGAAACCGTGCTTTCCGGCTCTTCCCGGTCCTGGCTTAAGAAAAAGTCGTATTGCGCCTTAATCGAAAGGATTAAGTCGCGCGCCGGCAAGTTTAAATCCTTGCGGTATTGCAGGGCGAGCTCGTCAATAAGTATCTCTTCAAACCTCGTATCATTTTGAGCCGCTAACTTAACAAACTCTTCAACACCAAGTATCCGGCTCATATCCGGCGTATCCGCGGTTTTATCGTTTTCTGCGGCGGGCAATATTCCCGCAAACATAAGCAGAAATATCCCGGTAATAATTATTTTATAAGCTTTTCTGGTACGCATGTTAACCTTTTCTAAGTGATGCCAATTTATACCTTATATCTTTTTCCAGGCTGTAAACGCACGGCACAAGCACAAGCGTGATCAGCGTGCCGAAAATAAGCCCCCAGGTCAACGCGAGCATCATCTCCGCGAGCATGGCATCATATCCCGTAAACCCGTATGCCGTCGGCAAAAGCCCCGCGACCGTTGTAATTGTCGTCAGGAGAATCGCCCGCAGCCGGGTTTTTGCTATGGAAGAGATCTGTTCATTGGAAAATGCCCTACCCCGGCTGTTGTCGTAATTCTTTTCCAATTTCACCAGCATAATTATCGAATCATTCACCACCACACCCGCAAGGCCAATCGCTCCGATCGCCGCGAAAAACCCGAACAATACTTTGCCATGCAGCCAGAAAGCGAGTACAATCCCGACAATGCCGAACGGAATAGCGAGCATAATAATAATCGGCTTGGTTAATGAATTAAGTAGCAGCACCAGAACAATGTAGATAAGAAATATCGCCATGATTATCGAACTTGTAAAATCCCCTTTGGACTCGCGCGTATCCTTTACTTCTCCCTCAAAATTAAGCAGGACCGTAGGATATTTGGACAGAATTTTAGGGAATTCTTTGTTTTCAAGGTCGGCGGCGATTTCAAGCGGAGTGGCATTCGAGCCCTTTTTTATATCGGCAAATATTGTCGTGACCCGTTTGAAGTCTTTGCGGTCGATGGAATTAGGCGTAACCGTTTTTTTGACGTCAACGATGTCCCGCAACGGAACGAGATAGTTACCGGTATTGCCAATGGGAATATCCAGTATTTTTTCGATATCAACTTTTGCCTGTTCAACGATACTAAACCGGATATCTATCTCCTCGTCGCCTTCGAGCAGTTCATAAATAATTGTACCTTCTAACGCGGCCCGCAACGTTAACGCAACATCTTCCGGTTTTATCGAGAGGCGCTTGATTTTTTCGCGGTTAAGGCCGATCTTATATTCCGGGTTTTCCAGGGGCCGTTCGATCTCGACATTTTCCAGGTCCGGATACTGTCTCATATTTTGAGTCAAGAGTTCGGCAATCATATTTCTTGTTGCGTCATCGTTTTCCTGAACAATAAGTTCTATCGGGCTGCCGCTGGCATGACCCCAGCGGCTTTTAACGACTTTTAAATCTTTAAGGTCCCGGATATCCGTAAAATGCTCCTGCCATTCTTTAATTAGCTGGTCGGCCGACTTTTTGCGTTTTTCCTTCGGCAGAACTTCGACAATCATCCGGAATTTATTCTCTTCAACCGCCCGGCCAAATCTGCTTGTGGCTATTTGTGTCCTCAAACCGATCACTTCTTTTCCCAGATACGGGGTAATTACATCTTCGATTTGTCTGGTCAATTTAGCGGTATCATACCTGTCCGCCTCCGAAAACGTCTCCCCGGTTATAGAAACCTCCCGGGTTTCTTCGTTCGGGAACATGACATATTTAATCTTGGTCTGGACAATATAACCGGAAAAAATAAGCAGCAAGATAAAGCCCCCGAGGATAACCCCTTTAAACGGCAGCACTTTCTTTAAAATATCACCATAAGCATCTTCTACCTTGACAAACCAGTGCATTTTCTTTGCCTGCGCTTTTTTGACCCTGAATCTGCTTATAAATCTATTAAATATTGAGAAGTCCAAAAGCATATGCCCCGGCAAAACCACCAGCGATTCAAAAAGGCTTGCTCCAAGCATAAAAAATATCACCGGCGGGATAAACGCGAGCATTTTGCCAAACCGCGCCCGGAAAAAGAAAAGCGGCACAAAAGCAATACAGGTCGTTAAGATACTCGCGACTATGGGCATAAAAACAAACGCCGTCCCCCTAATCGTCGCCTCATGCGGCGGCACCCCTTCGGTTTGCAGGCGGGTTATGTTCTCCGACACAACGATCGCGTCATCGACAATCATACCCAAAACTATAATAACAGCGGCGAGGGTTATATTATTAATCGTGTACCCCGCCCAAGACGCGCAAATCATCGAGAAACAAAGCGAAAAAGGTATACCCATTGCCACCCAAACGCCGGAGCGGAAATCCATAAAAATAAAAAGCGTGATGAGTATCAATACGAACCCGATAATGCCATTCGTAACGACAAGAAACAGCCGATTCTTCAGATCCACGGACGCATCGTCAAGGCAAACAAGCTCGATGCCCGTATCTTTAAGGCTATTTTTTCGAAAGCTTGTGATCTGTCTTTGCGCGACTTCGAGCGCTTCAATGATTCCGTAAGAACTGCTTTTAATTACCCGCAGCAGTATCGCTTCGTGGCCGTTAACCTTGATTATTGATTTATTCTTTTTAAAGCCGCGGTTAACTTCCGCCACCTCTTCCAGTTTTACGACCTGGCCTTCAAACCCGCCCTGGATGATAAGGTCTTTCAGTTTTTCCGCCGTATTCAGCTCGGATATCAAAGTTACCTTCGGTTCATTTTTTGTTTCGATATTTCCCGCCGGCTGACGAACATGGTTGCTTTTAACTTCCCGCATCACGGCATTAAAAGGCAACTCAAATTTCTTTAACTTTTCCGGATAAACCATTATCTGTATTTCTTCCTGCAAATACCCGGATTTTTCAACGCTGTTTATCTGGGGCAGGTTCAGAAACTGCTGCTCCAGGGTATAGGCGTATTGCTGCAGCCGCTTCCGGGATGGAATGTCGAGAAGATGCCTTTGGGTATCGATTAAAACCACATCGATAATCGCCATTTTCGTCGTCTTCCACACGTGTACTTGGGGCTCATCAATGACGTCATCAGGTAGCTTCACGTCCAGCACCACGTTTTTTAATTCCATCAGGGCTTCATCAAGATTGGGATAGCCCTGCTCAAAGTCAACGCTTATATTGGCGCTGCCGTCGCTGGATGAGCTCGTAATCCGGTAAACGCCGTCGAGGCCTTTTATCTGGTCTTCAAGAGGTTTGGTAACGAAATGTTCCACCTCCTCGGCGGTCGCGCCGGGATAACTCGCGGTTACATGCGCGTGGTCAAACTCGATGTCCGGCATTTCTTCCTTGCTGGTATTATTCCAGGCGAAGACGCCGCCGATTAACACGGTAAGCACAAGCAGATTGGTCAGCAGGTGTCTTTTGACAAAGTATCCAATGAGTTTTTCAAGCATATTTTACTTTTTTCTCAAAAAATTAAATAATTATTATAGTTTTTAACTATCCTATCCGGCGATATAACCGAAAAAAGACAGCACCGCGCCGACGATAACAACTATAACCGAATGCATCTTTAATAACGCTTCGTTTTTCTGGTACATCTGCATAAATTTGGCTACCGAATCCGGCAAAACAATCATCCACACGCCCTTTATTATCCCGCCCCAGCCGTAAATCGTTATGATCAGGCGCCAGCTAAGTTCCCAGACATTGTGGGAAAGCACGACGAGAAAACCGATAAAAAGCGGCATTATTCCGGCAAGAAAAAGGAGCGCGGCATTTTTAGAGAAATCTTCCATGACTTTCTGATAGAATTTCCTGTTGACCATAAGACTTACGCCGATAATGACGCAAACGGGCCCGAGAATTTTAGCGATAAATACCGAAGTTTGCATATTACACATCCCTGTAATGAGACCATAATTTACGGAACGCCGGTAAACGTAAATTATTCGGTCGAATTAAACCCCCGCACCAATTAAATTATTATTGATCTTGGCATAGAACTTATTATCTTTTTCGCTTTTCAATAAATAAACATCGAACATTTCATTCCATCCTCTGCATCTCACTAATTGGTGTGTGGGTCAAGTTCGGTTAGGCAAGTTAGGTCATATTATTCCCTAACTTGCAACTTCATTTTGATTATATCACGCAGATTTGGAAAGCGGAAACAAAAAAAACCAAAAAGAGCTCTGTTTTGGATTAAATCGGGCGCGGGCTATGCTTTGGCGGGTTTAACTTCAGCTTCGATGTAGTTAAACTGATAAGTCGCTTTGGCTAGCTTTTCAAAAAGAACCGCTTCCTGCGCCGGCGCAGGCGAGGTATCAATAAGTTTAGACAGGCCCTCCCAAAACCCAAACCAGCCCAGAGGCATGAGAACAATATTCAGCATTTCAATCCTAAGCTGGCTTAAGAATTTAAAATAGGTAGCCAGCGTTAGAAACGTTAGAGAAGATACCCCAATAAGCACAAAGATTATTCCTCTTATGCGGATACGGACTAAAGATTTTTTTCTGCGCAGCTGCCGGAACCGGAATTCTTTTTTCAACCGCTGCACTACTTTGCGTTCGGATTCTTCTTCCTTTAACGATACGGGCGCGCAAATCTTAATAATAAAATTGCCTTTGCGCGTTTCTTTATAGCGTTTTTTTAGTTCCTCGATAAAGTCTCCGGAAACCGTCCGTTCGTTCAGCGGCCGGGGGTCGAAATCGGAAAAGATATCGTCCCAGCTGTCGATAACAATCGCGATTTCTTTTAAATCCTGCAGTCTCTGCTCTATCTGACTCATATTTCCTTAACTGCTCCTTTTGTATTGTTATATTTAAACAGATATGCGTTGGCTTGTAAAGAACGCTTTTGCCGCTGGGTTCTTTGCTTTCGTTCTATCAAACATTGAAAAGCAATATCAATGCAAACGCGATGGTCATGCTGAAAATTCCCACGACCAGGCCAATCTTTAGCCAAACAAAGAAATTGATTTTTTTATTTAACTGCTTCTCCAAGATATCTGCGGCCACAATATTGGCGGTTGAGCCGATAACGGTAATGTTGCCACCGTAACAGGCGCCAAATAATACCGCCCACCAAAGCGGCTTCATAGACACATGCAACGCGCCTAAACTCTGAACTATCGGGATATAGGATGCGACGACCACCGTATTATCCAAAACGCTCGAAAGCAAGCCGCTGGAATATAACATTAACGCGGATAACGGCCCGGGCTGCATGCCAATATTTGCGATAAGCTTATTGGCAAAGACATCCGATATGCCCGAATATTTGATAACGCCGGCCTGCGCGAACAAAAACAGAAAGAATAATATAGAAAACCATTCGACTTCTTTCTCAACATAGTGCCGTGCCTTATCCCGGCGGTAGAGCATAACTATCCCTGCCGAGAAAATCGGGAGCATTAATAACAGCGTGTTTTCTTCAAGACCAAACAAAAGTTCAAAGCGCCGATGTAGGGCAATAGCAATCAGCGTGAGCACAAAAATTAACGCGCCGATTTTTACCTTCCGGTCCGCCGGAATAGAGATAAGCGACAGGAACATTTTATTCTTTCCGAGCGAAATAAGTTTATCGTTTAAGGCTCTTATATATTTCCTAAACCAGAACAGTAACACGATAATCGTCATTATTAAAACAATTACCGTAATCGGCAGCGCTTGTATTAAAAAATCTTCAAAAGTAAGACCAGCCCGGGCGGCAATAAGCACGCCAATGGGATTGCCCAGTACCGTACCGGAAGAGCCAATATTGGTTGCTAAAACCGTAGGGATTAATAACGGGATGGGGTCCATCTCAAAAAAATCGGAAATCACAATGACAATTCTTGCCATTATTATGATCGAAGCAACTTCCCCCATCAAGCCGGAAGAAACCGCGGATATGCCCATAAGTAAAAGAAATAACTTTTTGCCGGTTATCCCCTTAATGCTTAACAATCTCGTTACCGCCCAGAAAAACAACCCTGCCTCGTTTAGCATCCCGACCAGAATCATCATCCCGATAAGAAAGAGGATGACATCGAGAGAGGCGAATTTTAACAAATTTTCCAGATCAATCGCTCTCGTAAGCAATAAAACCCCCGCTCCAAAAAAAACAAAGCTGAGACGTAATTCCCAAAAAACCAAAACTCCCAAGATGGACAGGCAAAAAACGCTCGCTACTATCGACTGATGCAGGGAAAACCCTGTTTTAGCCCCCAGAAAACCGGCAAGTAAAGCGGCGCAAATAATAAACGCAATTTTCCGTTTCATAGTTTATTTTGGCTTTCTTCCAATTATATTATTAAACGAGAAAACCGCAGAGTTTCACTCCGCGGCTTAAATTTTTCTCCCATCGCTTAATACTATTACATCGTCATGAATTTTTCAAGCACTTTTTTGACGGTTCCGCGTCAAGCACGCCACCGCAGCCCAATAATACCCACAGCCATAATTTCTTGGTAATCGCCCTGGCTTCAGCCGAGATTTTCCGCGCTATAGCGCGCGATCAGGCCGCTGTTAAGCGCGTGCCGATAGGTGAGCTTGAAAAATAAGCAGGAAAGAAAAATATACAATAAGGTCAGTCCCAGGCTCAGGAATAAATGTGCCCAGGAAACCCTGCCGCCAAACACCACCGCCCTTAAAGACTCAAACACATATGAGGGCGGCAGTGCGCGTGAGACCGCCTGCATCCACTGCGGCAGGACCGAAATCGGGTATAAAACCCCCACAAACGGTGAAATAATCGCCGGTATTGGCCAGATAAACCACTCCGCGGCCGGACCCAGCCGCAGCACTAACGCGCTGGCAGCGATGCCTAAAGCTATCCCAAACATGAACAACACCAGCAGAAACGGGATGATAACTATTCCGTAGCTTAAAAACGAAAACCCAAAAATCCAAACCGCCAGCAAAAACATCACGGCAATACCGATAGAGCTGGTGACAATGCTGGTTAACACCATGCCGGCAAGGTATTCTCTAAGCGATATCGGCGTAGAAAAGACATTTAGGAAGTTACGCGACCAGACATCTTCGAAAAAGCTCATCGTCACTCCCTGCATAATCCGGATAAAAAAATCCCAGAGCAAAACCGCGCCGAGCATTGCTGGTACAAAATTAAAACCGGCCGCGGCCACGGTGTTGAGGTACCGGGTCAGGAACCCCCAGAGCAAAATATCTACCGCCACCCAGATAAATAAAGGCAGGACGCGGGAGAAACTGGTCCGGATTAAATAAAGTTGCCTCAATACAATCGCCCCAACGCGAATAAAAGACATTTTTTCCTTATTACCCCTCTTTTAGAGAAAGCGGTTCGCGCGCGACTTGGATAAACAGGTCTTCCAGGTCCGCTTTTTGATGCTGCCGCGGTAAAGTTTTTGGATCTCCTTCAAGTAAAATATTGCCGTGGGAGAGAAAAAGCACGCGGTCACAAACCGCGGCGACCTCATGCATATTATGCGATGTCCACAATACGGCGCAGTCCCGGCTGGTTACAAAGCTCCGGATATTCGCCCGGATATCGCGCGCTATTGCCGGGTCCAAAGACGCGGTCGGCTCATCCAAAAGGAGCAAGTCCGGATTGTTCAGCATTGCTTTGGCTAACCCGACGCGGGTCTGTTCTCCCGAGGAAAGCACTCCGCATTTGGTATTGCGGAACTTCTTCAGGTCAAACCGCTCAAGCAGCGCATTGATATGCGGCCCGGAATTTTTTACCCCGTAAAGCAGCGCGAAAATATGTAAATTCTGATAAACGGTTAAATTCCCGGGCAAAGGAGTATAAGCCGCGGTAAAGTTGGTGCGTTCTAAAACCTTTGAACGGCTGGTAACGATATCCATACCGTTGACCCGGACCGTACCGGCGGTAGGCGTAATCACTCCTAAGATCATATTAATCGTAGTGGTTTTGCCCGCTCCATTCGGGCCCAAAAGCCCCACGATTTCACCCCCCGCGACCTCAAATGAAATATCATTGACGGCAACAATGCCGCCAAAAACTTTTTGTAGCTTATTAACTGAAAGTACCTTCTCTGCCATAATCATCCTCTATTTAAGTTGCCTCTATTGTACCACAAAAGAAAACATCTCTTTTTATGAGACGGATGTGTTGGTTTAAAAAAATTGGTTCCCGCATCAGGCAGGTTCCGCAATTCGTTAGTTACTGTAAAAATTGAAAATAACCTATCTTTTCTGCTTCTTTAGTTGTATAATAAGCTATAAGATAAAGGAGCCACAATGAAACAAGTCGCCTCAATCAAAAGACGGAGAGTTTGTAAGTTTCTTCACTGTAAGCACGTCTTGAGTATTTATAATCTAGGGATCTACTGTCATCCTCACCAAAGAGTTACTGACGATAGAAAGTCCCGCCAATTATCCAGCGTCCGTTAAAAATAAAAACGATCACTAACCACGTAGAATTTATGATCATAAACTCTACGTAGCTAGTGACCCTTTATCGAACGGCTTTTTTAAACGCCTTAATATTTATTAACGACCACTATCTCTGCGTTTTGAAAAGCATTCCCTGCAATATACCGGGCGGTCTCCGCTCGGCTTGAAAGGAACTTCACATTCTTTTTTACACTCTTCGCAAGTCGCCTTGTGCATCTCTCTAGGGCGCTTACCAAATCCACCACCACTACCACCTTGAAATCCCATGCTTCCTCCTCCTTCTCCTATTACTCCATTAAACCAACAAACACCCATAGTATATTCCAGAAAAAAACATATTGCAAGATATTTTGAGAGATATTTTTTAGACAGCAAATTATCAACCATTCTAATCTAAATACTTAAGCGCGTTATTTTCGCCTTCGGGAAATCGGCCTATTCTTTTTTTCGGACCTTCTGGTTTTGCCGCCCGGCTGTTTATCAAAATGAGGCGCTTGAGTAAAATCTCTTTCTCCGGGATGAGTAGCGTATTTTTCTTTAAATGAACTGCCCTTTTTACGCTTTGAGAAACACTCTCGACAATATACCGGGCGGTCTCCGCTGGGCTTGAAGGGAACTTCGCATTCTTTATTGCAATCCGCGCAAATCGCTTGAGTAAAGCTTCTCTCTCTGGGTCTATGGTCCTGTTTTCCTTCGCCATACTGGTGTGAACGGTCAAAGCGCTGGAAAGGTTTTGAAAAGTGTTTTTCCCTAAAAGGCCTTTCTGAAGACTGACTGATTAAGGTATCTATTTTCTTCTCCAAAAAAACCAGCTGCTGTTGTATTTTATTAATTAGCGCCACTACATCCTGCTCCGCCTGTGGCGGGGCTGAAGAACTATTGCGTTTAAAACGTTTTTTCATCTTGCTCCTTTCTCATTAGTTACCGCTGAAAAAACCCTGTTTTCCCGCAGTAACTAATTCCAAAGGGGCTCACGCCCCTATGGTGTTCGTTCCGACTCCGTCGAAACTTACTGTTACCCCTTAAGGGGGTTGCCTGCAACCCCCTTAAAATTCCCCAGTAGTTACCACTTAAAGAGTGGTAACTAATTAACACGCGTCGCGGCATGCTTTCCCGCGCAGTATCCGGTTGAAAACGCGGCCTGTAAATTAAAACCGCCGGTGTCGGCATCAACATCCAACATCTCCCCGGCAAAATATAACCCGTGCACAATCCGTGACTCCATCGTTTGCGGATATATTTGCTTTAATGACACTCCTCCCTGGGTTATTATCGCCTTTTCTATTGGGCCGGTTTTAGTAATATCCAGCCGCAGCTCTTTAAGGGAATTTACTATGCTTTTTCTTTCGGCTTTAGTTATATGGCTTGTTGTCTTCTCCGGATTCAAGCCGTTTATCTGTATCACTGTTTTTACCAGACGCTGTGGCAACAGGGCATTAAGCACATTCTTGACGCTTTTTTTAGAATGGATACTTCTTTCTTCTACCAGTTTTTGGGTCAATTCTTCCTTGGTCATGTCCGGAAAAAAATCTATTATTACCTGGATATCTTTAGTGTTGCTCGGCCATTGCGAAACTCTTGAACTATGCGATAACACCAACGGGCCGGATATACCCTTGCGCGTAAACAGAAAATCCCCTTTTCCGGATATTATTTTTTTATTACCAGCCCTAAATGTAAGCACCGCGTTTTTTACGGTTAACCCCTCTAGATTCCGCGCATAGTCCTGACGCGCCTCAAGCGGGACAAGCCCCGCACGTAACGCAACAATGTTATGGCCTAAGCGCGAGGCAATCACTAATCCCTCGCCGTTTGAGCCGGTATGCGGGTAAGAAATGCCTCCGGTTGCAAGAATTACACAACAACAAGACAAGACCTCATTGTTGGACAAGCACACTCCCCGAACTGTTCCGTCGTTTATCTTTAAGTCGCGTATTGCCCTATTATATAAAACCGTTACGTTTTTTCTCTTTAATTCTTTTTTAAAAACATCGAGAACGCTTTCAGCGCTATCGCTTACGGGAAAAACACAATTATTTCCTTCTGTTTTAGAGCGCAGCCCTTTTTTTTTAAAAAATTGTATTGTATCCTGGCTAGAGAATTGCTTGAAAGCGTCACGCAGAAATTTTCCTCCATGAAAAAAATGTTCCTCGTACGCATTTATATCGACGGCGCTAGTAAAATTGCATCTTCCGTTTCCCGTTAAAAGCAGCTTTCGGCCCAGAGACGCGTTTTTTTCGACAAGCACCACATCAACATCATTCGTTCGCGCGGATAAAGCGGCCATCATTCCCGCCGGGCCGCCGCCAATTACTACAATTATTTTCTTATTTACCATTATTATTGATATCTAATCCGCAGCCCTCTTATGCATATTTTACTCTAAACAAAAATTCTTTGCGACATATTTAATTGTAAAGGGTTATACGATTTGGCTTGCTCTTACCGATTATGTCCCTGCTTTAGTTATATAAAGCGTGCTACTGGTTTGATTGCGCGCTGCGGCTTACCCGCTTGCGGCCTACTTCTGTTAAATGCGCTTTACGGAGCCTTATATGCTTGGGCGTTATCTCAACCAGTTCATCATCCTCGATAAACTCAAGCGCTAACTCAAGGGTCATTTGCCGCGGAGGTATCAACGCGATCGCGTCATCGCTTCCTGAAGCGCGCATATTGGTTAATTTCTTTTTACGTAAGGCGTTTACAACAAGATCTGTCCCTTTGTTGTTTACGCCAACGATCATCCCCTCGTACAGCTTTTCTCCCGGTTTAACAAAAATATCGCCGCGCGGCTGTAAATTATAAAGCGCGTACGCCACCGCGTCACCGCATCCATGTGAAATAAGAACGCCGCTTTGACGCTTCGGCATATCTCCTTTATAGGTCTGATATTCAAGGAAGTTTTGGTACATGATACCATTGCCCCGGGTCATCATAAGAAACTCGCTTCTAAACCCGATTAACGCCCTTGAGGCAATAACAAATTCCATGCGGCTGGTGCCGGAAGATGCCGTCTTTATGTCGCGCATTTGGGCTTTGCGCGTTCCAATCGCCTGCATAACCACGCCCTGATACTCATCTTCCACTTCGATGATCACCTCTTCGACCGGCTCGAGCGTTTGACCGCCCATTTTCTTTAAAATAACCTGGGGTCTGGAGACTTCCATCTCATATCCTTCGCGGCGCATTGTTTCAATAAGAATAGCGAGATGCAGTTCACCGCGGCCTGAAACCTTTAACCGCTCAGTTCCCGCGACCTCCTCGACTTTGATGCCGACATTGATCATCGCCTCATGCATAAGACGCTCCCGCATATGTCGTGATGTTAAAAATCTGCCCCCGTCCTTGCCGGCAAGAGGGCTTGTATTATGAGAAAAGTTCATTGAGATTGTCGGCTCGTCTATCTTAATCGTCGGCAATCCTTTTGGCTCATTAACACACGTAAGCGTCTCTCCCACCTCTACGCCGTCTATTCCGGAGATCAATATAATATCTCCGGCTATCGCCTCATTGACCTCAATACGGACCAGGCCCCGATACTTCATAATCTTGGTTGCCTTGCCTGCAGCAATCGTTCCATCACGTTTCACAAGCGCCACCGGATCTCCAACGCGGACAGTCCCGTGAAAAACCCGCCCGATCGCGATTAGCCCGACATAAAAGTCATAATCAAGCATTGTAACCAGCATCTGAAAAGGCAAATCCGGGTTAGCTATCGGCGGCAAGACCCGATGCAGGATGGTCTCTAAAAGAGGCTTCATCGACTCTCTTGGCTCATCAAGATCCAGAGTCGCGTAACCCTCCTTTCCCGAAGCGTAAACAATCGGAAAATCAAGCTGTTCATCAGTAGCGTTCAACCCGCAAAAAAGATCAAATGTCATGTCCGCCACTTCATTCGGGCGGGCATGAGCGCGATCCAGCTTATTTATCACAAGTATCGGTTTTAAATGCAATTCCAGCGACTTCTTCAAAACAAATTTAGTCTGCGGCATGGGCCCTTCAAAAGCGTCCACAAGAAGAAGCACTCCATCAACCATCTTAAGAATACGTTCGACCTCACTGCCAAAATCAGCATGCCCGGGCGTATCAACAATATTAAATTGCACCCCTTTATATTGTAGAGAAGCGTTTTTAGACAGAATGGTAATACCTCTTTCCTTCTCCAGAGGATTTGAGTCCATTATAGTAGCCTCGCCCTCTTTAAACTCATATGCGCCCGTATATTTGAGCAGGGCGTCTATAAGGGTGGTTTTCCCGTGGTCAACGTGCGCTATAATCGCGAGGTTCCTTACGTCTTTTCTTCTTTTTTGATTTGGCATATGTTTTTGGTTTTCCTTTTCCACAATAATCCTCTTTTATT
>JAHJAO010000045.1 GCA_018813905.1 Candidatus Omnitrophota bacterium | reverse complement strand
GAGTACGATCCTGCTTAAATCTCTCAAGTTGCCGTTAGGATCTAATCCTCCAAATTCCGTCAAAATTGCCGCGACTGCTACCGCACCCAGCTGGTTCACAAAAAGCTTTTCGTTCCAGATCCTACGCGCCTCATTATTCTTAATAGGATTTTTGGATGCGTCAGCATATTCCGCTCCCATCGCCCTTTGGCTGTCAAAGTCGGTATGATACAGGTTCATTATTTTAATTTTATCTCTTTCTTCTTTATTCTTCTGCCGCTGTTGTTCGCTGGTATCTTCACTGTCTCTCAAATTTTTTATATTCTGCACCAGTGCCCATGCTTTAGTTTTTTCGATATCGGGGTCTTTGCCGGCTAATCGCAAAAATTCAATAAGCTGCTCATCGGTCAGTTTATGCAGCTGCAAATTGTCTACTGATATTTTATTATCGCCGCCTTTGCCTCTATAATTCTCAAAACGGTCTCTATAAAAACGTCCTCCTTCCGGGAGGTTATTTTTGAGGAATTCTTCTGCCTTTTCCAATAATTTCCATCCAAACTGATCGGAACGACTGTCTTCAACCGATTGTTTGACAGCTTCTTCATAATAGGCGTTGTGCGCTGCTCTGGCTAGAAACAACAACGTATCTATGTTAAGCTCCTTGAGCGTCTCGAATTTTTCCAACTCTTTATTAAAGAAATCCTGGATAAAATTTGCCATTTCTTCATCCATCACGGTATCGGCATCTATTTTTGAAAGCACCAGGTCAAAAAATAAGTTGTAATTGCGTTCATTAATAGCACGGATGATTTGTTCTTTTTTTGAGCGAACCGGTGTTTTTTTGACAATTCTCACATTTTTAGAGCGCAAATATTTTATGGTTTCCTCATAAAGAGATCTCCAGGTATAACTTGTAATCGCGTCTCTTAATTCTCCGGGCATATTGAGTACTTCCGGTTTATAGACTCCATTATGATACAGATCTGAGGCAATCATCGAAGAAAATGTTTTAAGCTGTAATTCAAATGTATGCTGCTTGCCGTCTGCTCCCCAAAACTGAACGATATACTGAATAGCGCGATATGCGTCCGGTCTTGCTCCTTTGACGACAAGCGGGTCATTAGCAATAAACTTGTTCTCTTTTCTAAGAATCCTACCTCCTCTTTGCTTGATTTCGGCTTCGATTGCTTCTGTGATTTTTTCAAGTACAGCGAAATCCGAAACAACGATACGTCCTCCCAGCAAATCTACGGCATCGGCAATAGTCGCGTTTGCCCCCCAGTCGGTCTGTCTGAATTTAGCAATTTTTTTAAAAAGACTGTCTGCTCCTTTTGTACGCACAGACATATTCAGCACATCTTCCTCCTGCACTCCTGATTTTTGGACAACTATCCTAAGCAGTGAAATCAACTTTGACTCTAAAGAGGAATGTATGTATTGAAGCAACTCTTCCCCCTGTTTTTTATGCTCGGGATTGTTCGCATCGCAAACCAACCAGCGTTTGTCTTGTTTCTTGCGTTCTTCTATCCAATCTGCTTCATCCTTCCAGTAATCCGGCCCGGTTAATTTTTTAATTTCTGCCTTGTTATAAAAAGGAGATGCCCTGAGCATCGATGCTGTAAACGGCATAACATCATCGTATATCCAGTCTAGCCGCTGCTCATCAAATGTCCCGTTTGCAGCCCTGATCATGGATTGCGCTAAAGATTCTGAAGCAAACCGCGAAATGTTTACAAGCTCATTTACCACTTTTTCCGTATGCCGGCCATTTAGAATCAGCGCCTTAATATCGGTATATTCCCGGTCTTCTAAATATTTAAATACAATTACGCGAACTTCCGTGTTATCGATTTTTTTCCTGATATATTCTTCGGCTAATTGTACGCGATAACCGTTGATGCGTTTTTTTAATTCGGGGTCTCGGATATCATTCATCTTTTGGGTTAAAAGTACAAGTTCTGCCGGGATATCATCCATGGATATTACAATCCTGTCCAGAGCATCTAGCCACCCTGAAACCTTCATCCTATCCTGCGCATCGAATTCGATAATTGTGCCGTTGGCCGCAGTTACTTTTTCCTTTACTTCCTCGGCGTCTAAAGATCCCTCTTCCTCCGCATAGGTGTGAATACCCCGGATTAAAGTGATATGACCAGGCTTATTCTTATCTTCCTTGACTTTTTCAATATACTCACGCAATTCCCGGGCTGCCTGCTTACCGCCGGTAAATCCCGTCATCCCGTCGCTGAATAAATATAAAAGCCCCGACTCGTCTCCCCAGCCCAACCCTTTACTGATTAAATAATCTACTGCCCGCAACGGAAAATCAAAACCTTTGCCGCTCATCACTCCCATGGTCAGGAATCCCATCTCTTCGGCCACATCATACACAAGGTCTACCCCGCTTAAATTACCTACTTCCTCATTCCCTGTCGCTCCGCAGACGATAATCGTCTTCTCTTTATCAAAATCCTGCCAGGCCCGGCGTAATGCATCTCTTGCCTTTTCTTTATCCGCATCGGCTATACCTGCGCCGGAACTGGTTATTACCCCTTCGAAATGATACCCCTTGGACTTCATTTTTTTATAAAACTCCTCCGGGGACTCCGTTACCGGTGTATTGTTTTTCTCCGGCTCATAGTAAAGGCTGGTAAGATTGCCTGAAATATTCTTTGCCTGCTCTATGGTTAAACGGTTAACCCGTAGTTTAAACTCTTCCAGCACTGCCCGCCATATCTTAAAATCCTTGGCTATCTGGTCTTCTCCAATACCGTCATAGGCATTATGCACTAAAGCGCTCTCCCAACTTTCCCAGGGATTAGTCACCCTCCATAACGCATTCGTTGCCCGGTTCATCTTTTCATGATATGCCCGCCGGCCTGCTGGAGTATTGGCCCGCAGCCCTTCTTTAAACAGGCTCGGAATATTCGACAAGACCATTGCCGAAGCCAATGCCGCTTCCTGCTTCCCGTATAGAAAATCCAGTTGCTTCTTTAATGCCGCTCCTTCATAATGTCTACTTGCTTCTGAAAGCAGTTTCTCCCACGATTGCACAAATCCGTTAAAAACATTTACCTTCTTATACGCCGGGTCTGTAAATAATTGTTCAAAAGTAATCGTCTTTTTCCTCTCTTTATCAAACGGGTCGATCAATGTATCCTGTTTGTTGTTTCTTTTAAAATATTCCAGCACGCGCCCCACTTCTTCTTTGGTATCGGTCTTAAAATCCAATACGCCAATCTTTACCAGGCTATTCTTCCCCGGCTCTTTGTGACGTCCATCATAACGCTGCCGCGCTTCTTCCCGCAACAGGTCTTGCCCGTCTAAATAACCATCATCCAGCAGGCTGCCGTCATCGTGGACCGCCAGTAACTGATCCTGCGGATTACGGGTACGGTTATACTCCGGCGTGTAATAACCAATATTATGAATAGAAATCACATAGGCTTCCTTTTCCTGCGCCGGAATATTCTTTACCAAAAGACTGATCGTTTCATCGATCATCTTATCGCCGTCCAGTAACAGCTTTAATGTCCTTTCTTCCTGCCTTGTAAGCTTATGGTCCTGAGTCAACTGCTTCAGTTTCCTAGCTGTGTTCCACTTGCTTCGCTCCGCGTCCCATTTATAATTATTGGCATAATCCCCATAGGAATCCCAGACCTTCTCGTTCCACTGCCCGCTGTCTATGCTCTTCCTTAAAGCATCCACTAATTTTATGACCGTATCATTGTAAAACTTCTGAAATTTATCTCCGTTCAGTTTTGCTTTACCCCTTGTCGTCTTCTCGCTGTTATTATCCAGCCAGGCCTCCAGCTTCTGCTCCATCTCGCTTGTATAGGTCTCGGCTACCGGTAATTCGAAAACTTCATAATCGACCAGCGCAGCTTTTACCTGTTCTTCTTTAAATTCTGCTGCCCGGGAAATCCAGCCTTCAAACCGCCCGGTCAGCCCTTGAAAGACATTTACCAAAAACCGTTTCTTATCTTGCTCACTGAATTCACTGGCATCCATAAGTTCTTGCGTACCGGCGCTTCCAAAAACAAAAATCACGTGTTTTAAAACATCCGGATTATTTAAAAGCCAGGAAATTTCTTCTTTGACCACTCTTGCCCGGGCATGGCTAAAAATATTTCTCGGGACAAAAAAGACAATTGGCGTTCCTTCTGTATCTGCATGCTTTTTTAACTCGGACAAGTGCTGATGAACCATTTCTATTCTTTCCCATCCCTTTTCATCATAAAACTGCTGCCATGTTTGCAATCCGCTTATCTTATCATCCGATAATGCCTCATAAACATCATTTGTAAGCCCAAGGCTAAAGCCGCGTTCAAGCAATGCCTTTCTTAAAGGAAGATTTCCGAGGAATGAATCCAGGGTCATCGCATCTTGAACTTTATCTTTAAACGCATTCATCTGGTCCTGAGGATTGTCTGAAATGTTTGCGCTCTTAAAATATGCCTGGACGGCGTCTGCTTGCGGCAATTCACTAAGCAAAAACTCCTGCGTCAGATCTGCTGATTTTATGCTATCAATAACCTCGCCTTCAAGGGCCCCTAAATGCTCTCTTCCGTATTTTTCCGATAATATACTTATATCCGCATTTTCTCTGATCGCTTCCGGGAGTGTCTTTCTTGTAAAACCCGCTTGTACTATGTTATTCGTGATCTTAATTGATGGGGCCAGACAGGTTTTTTGCATGTCTTGCGGCAAGGCCACGCCCTGAGAAAAAGGCACACCTATTAGCAAGAATGCCTGAATTAAAATAATGGAAGTAAGTTTACGGAAAAATATTTTCATTTTTAATTGCCATTCACTTAAAAATGACCTTTCAGCACACTGATTATACATTGATTTTAAAAGTATTAAATAAGTAGGTTAAAAAAAATAGCCCACAACTTCTTCCCTCCCCCGATTTACCCTAACTTCTTATCTCCATTAAGATTATATCATATTATTGTAAAATCTGCAAATTTTTTTTAAAAGCCCTTTATTGGCTATCTACCCCCTCAGCTCACCACGCACACTTCGAACTCGTGCGTGCCGATTTCCTTGTTGTCCACGTAGAATTTTATGTGGTACTTGCCGCTGGTTTCGTATTTGACGTTTACAAACTGGCCGACAAAGCCGAAATTGCGCTTGGGGTCAATAACCACCTCTTTGACCATG
>JAHJAO010000044.1 GCA_018813905.1 Candidatus Omnitrophota bacterium | reverse complement strand
TGTCGGTATTGAAAAAATAACGTCACGAATCCTAGAAGGTGGGAAAAAATTAAAAGTTATCGCCAAGCACGGCGCCGGAGTAGATAATATTGATATGCAGACGGCTACGGGTAAAGGCATCGTCGTGACCAGCGCACCGGGCGCCAACAGTGACGCGGTCGCGGATCTTACGATTGGGCTTTTCCTGGCTCTGGCCAGGAAAATACCCTATGCCGACCGGTCGGTGAAGGCGGGCGAATGGCCGAGGATTGTCGGCACCCAGTTCAATAAAAAAACCTTAGGAATTATCGGCGTGGGGCAAATTGGAAAAAAAGTGGCTAAACGCGCCTTGGGATTCGATATGGAAGTGCTGGTATACGATGTGGTTAAAGACAATAAGTTTGCCGAGGCGTATGGCGTTAAATATGTCTCCCTTGACGAAATACTTTCTAAATCGGATTTTATTTCCATCCATGTTCCTTTGATTGATGCTACCCGGAATATGATCAGTACAAGAGAATTCGGTTTGATGAAAAAAGGCGCTTTTTTGGTGAATGTCGCCCGGGGAGGGGTCGTTGACGAAAAAGCCCTTTTTGACGCTTTAAAGGAAAATAAAATCAGCGGAGCTGCCGCGGATGTATTTACCCAGGAACCGGCCAAAGGAAATCCCCTGCTGATGCTGGACAATTTAATCGCGACGCCGCATATGGGCATGTATACCCGGGAGGCGTTGATTGAAACCGGCATGATATGCGTACGCAATATCATCGATACGCTTCAAGGCCGCAAGCCGGAATTTTTAAACAATCCGGAAGTATTCGCCTGACGGCGTCAGAGCGGACAACCGGAGCCTTCGTGCGGAGCATGCATAGCTGTTTTAAGGGCGTTCCGCGCGAATGTCCCCATCTACAATTTTTATATTTATTATCTGGCGCCGAGCAGAATGGTACGGACATAAAGCGGGTTTAATAAGCCTATTAATCTGACGAAAGCCCAGCTGGTAAGAGCTGTTACTGCAAAGACTGCGGGAATTTTAACGCCGATGGCATTCGGTAATGGAAAGCAATTCCATAAGCTGAGAATACCCAAAAGAATGGCGTTATGTGACAAATAGATTCCAAATGTATCTTTGCCAAGATTGGCAAGCCAATTATACAGCGGACGATACCAACGATCATTTGTTAAAGAGAGGTCGACTTGATAAAGAAAAACCAGAAGAAACGTTGCCGCCAGGAATTGAAAAGGAAGACCGCTAAGAAGGAAGTATTGCCTTGAGTTATCTCCAATAATGATAAATTTTCTGTTCGTTTCCCAAAGGTAGATGACAAAAGTAACAAGGGCTCCGAAGAAGAAAAGAGTATGTCTTTTTAATAGATCAAGCCTGTCTTTATTCTCGCCAAGATAAATTCCCCAGAAAATGAAAATACTCCATGCAAAGCAAATTTTACCATAATGCCATTCAAAGAAGTGATTATCGGAAGAGTCATTGTACCAAAGTAGTATGTCGGAGATTGTGTAAAAGACGACTGTAAGCAAGCCGCCAACCATCAATAACTGCTTAACTTTAAGTCTTTTTCTTTTTAAAAAAGGATAGATCAGTGTATAGATCAAAAAGAATTGCAATAAAAGAAAAACAAAATAAAGATGCATATATCCAGTGCTCAAGTAAAATAGTATTTTTATTTTCGGTCATTTTAGAGCCCTGGAGTTCGCTCTAGGGCTTTTTTGCGTACTTGTATAGATCGGTTTTTTTGCATATGATACTAGCGTTTGTTATCAGGAAGATTGAGTTATGAACTACCCCAGCAGGATCGAGAAGCTGCAAGCGCAGCTCAGAGATACGGATATGTCAGCGATCTGGATTACCAGGGCTGAAAATTGCCAGTACTTGATCGGCTTTCGCGGACATGCTGAGCTTGATGTTAGCCTCCTTTTGACGATGGACTTGTGTCTAGTGATTGCGAGTCGACTCTACGCTGATGCTCTGCAAGCACGAGAGCTGGAAATCAGACTTATCAAAACAGATTTGATAAGTACTATGAAAGAGGTTCTCAGTCAACTGGAAGTTGAAGTTCTGGGAGTTAGTCATGCGGCTATCACGGCAAAAACATTGCATTCAT
>JAHJAO010000043.1 GCA_018813905.1 Candidatus Omnitrophota bacterium | reverse complement strand
GTTTTGTTATATGCTTTACGTTATGCGCTTGTTTTATGTTTTATGTTGCATGCTTATTATAGCTCATCCCACAGGTCTATGGAATACTCCGTACCGGTGGGAAAATAGGGCGGCGGACAATATAAAAGATTATTGTCAAAATTATACGTCCGCACGGCAAAACCGCTGATTCCATGCGCGAAATACGGCTGTAAATAAGAAGCAATGGCTCCATTAAATGTCAGCGAAGTTTTACCGCTAAAACCATTATCATTGATACCGACTGTTCCTGTTTGGGCTAATACAGCTGCATCTATAATAAAATCAGTTGGACAGGCGTTCAGCACTCGCACGTCTCTTTGCGCCACCAGTCCTAGAATATTATCGCAATCATAAGCGGCATAGCGTAAATTATTATTACTGATACCGATATAAATATCCGCCCGGCTGCCGCTGCCGGACAGATCGGCGGCCGCGATAGTTAATCTTTTATTATTAATCGAGCCTTCTACCCAGGCATTATTTTCCACAAAAATCACTCCGTTATTAACAATGGGATAATTGCATAAACATTGCCCGCTACAGGTAGCACAAGTCCCGTTCACAATGCCTCCGGTACTGCAATTAATTTTATTATATTTACTAATGGTGTGCAATTGGGATTGAGCGGTATTGACGACGCATATATTATATGTTCCATCGCTTTTCAAAATAATTCTTCTTCCCAGTCCGCTATTATCAAAATATTTTCCATAACCATCCTGCGCCTGGCTTTTCATATAAGACAGATCGGTTACTACTCCGGTGAAACTCACTTCCGGCATCGGAAAGGATCTTCCTCCCATAAAAATATCCGGCCGATTGGGCACAGTGCCATCCGGCCAAGGATAGCTGGGAGCGCCGGGATCGGCCGGATTTCTCGTCGTATGCACGCCGAATTCCATCCGATTTCCGCCATAAGTCGGATCATTGAAAGACGGCAGCAAGGAACTCACTGCATTATGCGCCAGGCCGTCAAAGCGGATACCATTATTGGAAAAAACTTTTCCATACACTTCCGCCTGATCGCCAAAATTCATAAAACTATTGGATAAAAAAATGTACTCGCTCCAAGACGGACGCCGGAATCGGACTTGCACTGCGCGCGTAGCCGTAGGCGCTTTGTATGTCCAACCGGTAGCCTTAGCCGTAATGCTGGTTGAGCTTGAACCCGCTTTGGTAACTTCTATTTGGTATTTTCCTATACCTTCTTGAGTTTCCGGATCTTTATACTCCACTTCGGCATATTCTTTGGTTCCTCCCGGAGCTTCACTCTCCCAAAAAATTTCCAGTTGGGCGGAAGTCATGCCGGCCGTTTGATGTGCCAGATACCAGCGGTAATAATAAACTCCCGCTTCGGCGATTTGAAAAGCGCGCTCGCGTTCGACGTGATTCATATTAAACTTCATCTGTGAAACGACATATTGCAAAATAGAGGTCAGTAAAATCGCCACAATCGTCATAATGACCAAAGCATAAACAAGCGCCGAACCTTTTGAAAGATAATTTAACTTTTTATATTTTTTTGCCATCCGGATGATTTGTTTTTATTTTGGCTTGAAAGATAGCCCATATCTTATTTATACCCCAAAAACACCAATTTTTCAACTAGTCGGCAATTAATTATGTAATTCAATTTTATCATTAGAATAAAATAAGCCCGTTCAAGATTTGAACAGGCTATTACTAACACCTTGATTAACATGGTCGAGATACAGAACGTTGTCTATACAATTTTATTTCTAAATGACTTTGGGCCTTTTCCTAATTGATCGGCATATATCTGCGGCAAACGGCAAATTGAACACATTATGTTGTCTTTCGAATTCGCCTTTTGATACTTACTTAAGTACGTACTTACTTGCCCGCCTCCGCCGAAGGCGGATAAATTTGGAGGGACTATATACTTCCCCTCCGGCGATGAGAGAAAGCAAGACTCCAACTTGCCCGCTCTGCCTGCCAGCAATTAGAAATCCCTCGAGTTGATTTTTATAGTCCGGCATGTTATTCTTATTGGCAATCAAGCAGCACATTTCTAAACTAAAAACTGAAAGGAGGAGGTTCTCAATGCAAGCCAAAATGTCTCGTTTTAAGCAATTTGTGCGGTTCTGCATTGCAGGAGCCGCCGGCGTCGTTGTTTACTACGCAACACTGTACTGTCTCACGGAATATCTGGGGGTCTGGTATATAGCTTCAGCTGTAATCGGATTCATTCTAAATACTGGGTTGAACTTTACACTTCAAAAGCTCTGGACTTTTCAGAACAAGGAAATGCAGCTGGTCGGCCGTCAGTTTATGCTATACGTCGCCATGAATATTTCCTTCCTCATTGGCAATACTGTCTTTTTGTATCTCATGGTGCAATATCTGCACATGTGGTACATCGGAGCACAGATGATTCTCACTGTGATAATTTCCATTTTAAGCTTCATCATCTCCGGACAAATCTTTAAGCCCTCGCAAACGTGAGGCAAAAATCTAACCATCCGGTTAGTCGGTTAACACAAGTTAACCGTTTTTATTTTTTGGATTTTATTTTATGCTTTTTTAGTATGCGACCGCTTGTTAAAAAAGCACCCAGTATTTTGATGTCAATTTTTTAATACGTATTTAGGTACGTACTTAAGCAAGTACTCGAGCAAGTACTTTTTTTCCGGCGATGAGGGAAATTAAAATTCCGGCAAGGTTGATTGAAAAATCTTTATAAATATCTCTACTCAAAATTATATCACAACTCCTAACACTTCATTTGCGTATAAAAAAATAGGGGCTGGAACAAGGCCAACCCCTACTTGCATACTTATGGGAACAACCTCGATAGGGTTTATCGCGGGCCCAGGATCCTTTCGACGGATTTTTCCCAGTTCTTACGGCCTGTTTCTATGATTTCATAGGCTATGCCGTTTCTTTCCAGCATTTTCCGTTGATCTTCGCTGGGATTATCATCTTCTTGGGAAATGCAGACCTGGAATGGAATGCCCCACTTCCTGCATTCATTGCTTAGTCGAATAATCCCATTCATTCCTTCTTGACCAGGGAAATTAAGGGCGCTAATTGCCCCCATAATGCCGTCCTCACTTTGCAATTGCGAGATGGCATCCGCAAAGTTCTCTGCCGTGAGACAGCCCATCGAGCAACATTCGACCGAAATCGGAGCTCGCTCCTCCCTTTCATGGTAATCGCTGTCAATGATTAGTATCTTCCCCATCTTCACCCCTCCTTTGTGAGCGTATTTTATTGATTACCGAATCTGGTAACAAAAAAATATAGCACATGAGCGCTATTTTGTCAAGTCTTTGATCCCGTGCCAGCTTAAGTTTTTTCGCTCGTCCT
>JAHJAO010000042.1 GCA_018813905.1 Candidatus Omnitrophota bacterium | reverse complement strand
TGGAACATAAGTCAGGATAAAAGTTTAAGTCGAAAACGGCAAACCATTCGAAAGAATGGGGCGCAAAGCTACAAAACCTAAGTTCTGCCAAAACGCCAGAATAAGGTAGTCGAGCTGCCGAAGTTAAACTCTTTCATTTAAGCCTCATTCCTCCGGCTAAGCCGATTTCGAATGAGGTTTTTTTATCTCTATAAGGAGCGCCAATGAAACCCAAATATGGAATCCTTATTGTTGATGATGACAAAATGCTTGCCCAGGACACCAAAGAATGCCTTGAGCATGAAAAAGAGATAGACATTGAGGTAGACATCTGTTCTGACAGTTCTGAGGCGCTCTCCTGTATAAGCAAGAAAAATAAATATTACGATGTGGTTCTCTTAGACATTAAAATGCCTAAACTAAGCGGCACTGAGGTTCTTCAGCTTATAAAAAAGAGTTTTCCTGATATTCACGTGATTATTATTTCCGCTTACTTGGATGAACACAACCGTGACGAACTCATCCGCTTAGGCGCTTATGCCGCGTTCGAGAAACCCTGTGATTTTCACAAGGTGAAAGAATATATTAAACGCGCAATTGATGACATTGAGATAACCACATTAAAGATAAAAGGCCTTGATTTAAGAAAGGCCCTATATCAGGTTGCCAAAGAACTTATATTTAAGTCCTTAAGGCAAAATGATTGGCATCTGGAGAAAACATCAGAGAATCTCAATATTACCCGTTGGTGCCTGGACCGCTGGATGAAAAAGCTCTATATCAAAAGAGCTACTCTTTAAAAATCTAATATAGTATAACATGGGTTTCCATCTTAACTGGATTTAGGCAAGATCAGCCCAAAATGCCTATGTGCGGTAATGCTACAAAGAAAACGGTTTCTATGTAAAAACGCACATTGCCTATGTTAAGGAGATTTAAATAATGTAGCGGTTTCGCACATTGGTTTTTTTCAATAAAAATTTAAAAATACCTTGACAGGTTTTCAAAAACAGGGGTGACTTGTGGAAGACTATAACTCTAACAATATAGAATTAAATGATAATGGTAAGAGGCTTTTTAAGGAGATAGAGAGGCTTACTGAAGCTAACTGAGTTTACTCACAAAGCATAAAGTATCAAGGAAAAGATGATATTCGCGCCTTATTTTAACTTCTCTTTTCATATACAGCTTTTAAGGGAAAGAATTCATAATAATTTCTCTCATCAAACCAGGCACATTTAAAGTCCTTGACAGGGATTTTTGTCCTTGCTGCAAGAGCCAAGGCATATATTGTTAGTTGTTTTATTGGGTTTATTTTGTGTGCTTCTGGCTTGTAGTCAAGGATGTAGATAAGGCCATTTCTTATCTGTAATATATCTATGTGCCCTGTAATAGGGGTTTTACAGGCTTCGAAGCTAAATCCAAAACCTTTATTCTTAAAATAAGCTATATCACTATCAGTAAGATACACAGGTACTTCTGTTGCAACTGTTGTTGAGTCATTTATCAGCATAAAATCCTGTACTGCTTGGTGCCTTGCTTTGTTATCAGGGGCAAGCTTTAAGCCGAGTGCTGCTAATTTGTTTGCATAGTTGTGCTTTGTCTTTTGGGTTATCTTAAAAAGCCTCATGCTTAATTTAGAGGCGCGGGATTCTTGCTGGGTGTTATTTGGTGCAATTGTGAAGATATGGTGCGGAAAGGGTATAGCCCCTGCCTTGCTGACTGGGACATTCTCTAAGTAGGTTTTTAGGGCTTTAAGTTCTTCCTCAGGCAAAACGTTTTTTTTCTCTAAGAGAACAATCTTTGCTTTGTGGAGTTTGAAATTATAGACCTGTTTGTGCTGGAGTTTTTCATTTAGGATTATATTTTTTGGTCTGTATAGTTTAATTGCTTGCTTCCTTAATGTGTAGTATGTGCATGGAATCGAGTATTTGTTTATCCACTGACTAATTGTGTTTCTTGGAGGTTGTATTTTGTAACGGTTAGCGATCAGCTGTGAAACTTTTTCTTGTGAATAGCCAAGATTATACAAAGAGATAGCATTTAATACTATCTTTGCTGGAAATTGCGCAAACTTTAACCTGTCTTCTGAGAAATATCTTTTGCAATTTTTACAGAGGTATTTCTGTATATTGCCAAACCTGTCTTTTCTTTTTCCAGCTTTTTTGATATCTTTTGAGTAGCAATGTGGGCAGGTTATTTCTTGCATAGGGATAATGATAGCATCTAGAAGATAATCTGTCAATTAGAGAGGCAAAGACCAGCTGATGAGTTTAGACACAAGAAATGCTGAGTTTAGATAAACTAACTGATGAGTTAACGGATGAGTTTAGACACAACTGCGGGTGACGAGTTTAGACGGGGTTTTGATGAATATGCGTCGATTTTTATGCTTGGGTGAGGGCAAAATAGAATAAGATTTGGCAGGGTGTTCCAGGGTGAGGAAGTAACACGTAGAAACATAAATAAGTACCGATAAACGGTGATGATGCCTTAGCCGTGCCGGAGATAAAGTCCGAAGAGCAATTCCATGTACCTAAATCTTTTGTGCAGATTACCTTTAGTTTATTTTGGATTTAGAGAGATATTCCCTCGCTAATTTTGGGGTCAAAAATGCCTAAGTGCTTGGAAGATAGAAATTTAATGTTTGTCCATCATCAAAAGGTGGATAAACATTAACTTGGTCTTTAACCGATTATTTTTTCTTATGGATTGCACAGTGCTTCGATTTTCCAGATGGAAAACTTTTGCACGGCTTACCTTCTTTTGTTTTAGCAATACATTTTACTTTTGCCATATGACTACCTCCTTTTTAGTTAATTATTTAAACCTAGCACTACTTCAGTCTAGTGTAATACTCACCATCGGTCAAGGGTTATTAAGTTAGAACATCTTCATTCAAATTCCCTTTGAACGTCGCAAAACTCCACCACATCGCCTGTTTGATTATTTATACCAAATATTTTAACGGAAGTAAGCAGATTCAATGACGAAGCGTAGCGGGCGAATGAAGCAATTTAGGATTTACGTTGCGGACTTTAATTACTTTCAATAGCTACTCATTCTTTAACTTTGATATCACCGTAGATTCGAGCTCGGAAAAGTCAAATGGTTTCATTATAAAACCGGCGGCGCCAAGTTCCAGTGCCTTTTTAATTTTTTCATCATCATTCCTGCCACTCATTAGCATCACGGTAAGCCGAGGATTTATTTTTAAAAGTTTTTCTAACAAAACCAGGCCATCCATCCCCGGCATACCCATATCTAACAACGCTACTGAACAATTCTCGGAGCTAGCTATTTGCAGCGCCTGCTCTCCATTCTCTGCCTCTAGAGTCTGAAGCCCTTTAATCTTAAAGAATTTATTTAAAACCTGGCGAATTCCGCTCTCATCATCAACAATAAGAATTTTAGCCATACTCTTTTCACCCTTCA
>JAHJAO010000041.1 GCA_018813905.1 Candidatus Omnitrophota bacterium | reverse complement strand
CCCCCCCCATTCTTCGCTTGCAGCTCAAAACATACTTTGCTATAATGTTTTTTAGCATTACAAGGACGTGTTCATGCAAGAAAAAGAAAATGTTAAAAAAAATCGCCCTATTTTCGCCGAAATAAATACGGCTCGCCAGTTCGCGATTAGTTTTATCGCCCTTTTACGCGCTTCAAAATTATATCCCAAAGGGCATCAGATGCTGTCGCAGATGCTCGACGCTTTCTGCGCCAAAATCGGACAGATGACCTCCCAAGAGCCCTCGGTGGAATTAAAAATCGCCGACAATACATTATATGCGCAGGAAGTGTGCGCCAGCGCCGAAGTTACCCCGGAAATCCGAGATTTTATAGAACATTTACAAAACCGGTATGTCCGCCAAATAATCTTCCGCGCCGGGGCGACAACAAAAGACCTGGAAAAGCTTTTAGGGCTGCTTGCGCAAGACACAGAGGGGATTGTGAGCGCCGGGGGCGCGGCGGCGTTGCTGTGGGGCGGCGGCGTCAAAAATATAAAGATTATCGAGTACTATTATTCACAACATTCCGAACTAAACCAGGAAAAATTAATCAAGATTACAAACAGTGATCTCTTCCAGTTTTTTACAAACGAATCACTAAAACTTTCCGCGGGGGAGCAGGAGGCGCACTTTTTAGAACTACTTAAAGACGCGCGCCTGGTCGCGGCCTTGACTACGGTCGCCGCCCGGTTCCTGTTGCGGGAGGAAACCACCAAGCTGCCGGAGAGCCAGATTATCCTGCGGATTTTAAAAAAAATCCGCAAAACTATAACCGACCTTCGCTTGTTTGAAGATGACGAAATCCGGCTCGTCTGCCACGACATCCTGGCCGCGTATGATCCCGGCATCCTGTTTGATCTTGTGTTCGAAAACCAAGGGGATCTGTTTCTTGAATACACCGAAGCCCTCCCGTATCTTTTGGACTTGTTGGGTACGGATAAAGCCACGGAAATGATCGCGCAAAAAATCGAGGATTCCAACCTGCACACAAAAACCATCACCAACGCAAAGTTTTTGCTCGGCAAACTATTCCCGGCGCGGCAAGCCCTTCTGGATATCTTCCCCGTCCTCAAAAAGCGCCTGGCCCAACACGCTCCCGAGGAAAAAGTCCAGTTTGTGATCGAAGAACTGTGTTCTATTCTGGATCAAGGCTTTTCCATCCAAGACGGCATTGATCTGGACCTGGGGGCAACTGCGGAAGCATCGCTTACGGACATCGCCGCAGGACTTGAGCGGTTAAAAACTGTCGCGGTGGAAAAAGACGCTATCGCCAGCGCGATTAACAAGTTTCCGATCAACGCCAACTATACTTATATCCTACAAAAACTCCTGTGCACCACAACCGCGGTTGACGATTTCCAAAAAACACTAAACCAACTCACCCGCATTCTGCTCGATTATTTAGAAAAGGACGCGGTGAAAGAAGGAGCGCCGCTTTTGAATTTTCTCCTGGCGCAAATCGGGCCGGGCTCTTGCCTTGCGCCCGAATTAAAACAAAGAGCGCTGGAGATAAAAAATTCCTTTTCCTCTTTGGCGATAGAAAAAATGGTTATTCATGCCTTGTTTGAGCAGAACGCGGAAAACGCGCGTGTTTTGCTTGAGCAATTTTACGTGTTGCTGGCGGAACATTTGACGTCCGCCTTAATAAAAATTTATGTGCGGGAGGAAGAGTTCCCGCATCGGCAACTGCTCCAACAGATGATTATCGACAAGCTTAACCAGGGATTTTTAAAAAAACTGGATGTCGACTTGCAGCATGAAACGCCGGTGAGCGTATCCCGGTTTATCGAGTTATTCCAGAATGTCGACACCGACAACACGCTTCCCTTCTTGTGGGACATAACCCTGCATGAGAACGTGCGCCTGGCCCAGAGAGCGCTGCGGCTGATTGCGAACAAAAGCTCCGGGCCGGCGTTGGCCTTGCTGATTAAAGCGCTGGAGCATGCAAGCCTTCCAATTCGCATGTCCGCGATAGAATATGCGGCGGAGCACTCACATAAAAAAATACTGGAAAAATTAAACCAGATCGCCCGCCAAGGAATCGGCGCCAACGATGAGTATGTAAATACCGAATGCCGGATTCTGGCCATAAAATCCCTCAGCACGCTCGCGCCGCAGACGGCCGCACAAATCTTGCAAGAGGTTTTGGGCAAAAAGAAAATGTTGTTTGTGCCTATCGAACCTAAAAAATTATACCAATTCGCCAAAGAGCAGCTTAAAGTTTTAAACAAAACAGGGGAAAATTAAACGATGAAGCCGGGCGAGCTAAAACAGATTGTAAAAACCTGCGTTAAAAACCTTTCCTTGCTCTTTACGGAAAGCGGCCTTTATCCGCCGCATCACCCCAATGTTATTGCTCAGCTCAAGCAGACCTATGCGGCGCTGGAAACGGTTACCCAGCAAATTGATCCTTTTAGCTTAGACATCTTAGAAGGCAGCTTTGTTTTTGAAGGCATCCCGCTTTATGAACTAAAGCATGTGTCGGAAAAAACCGTCCAGCTGTTAGAATCAAAAAGTATCGGCCGGATCGCTTTTCAGGGCTTTGGCGACCCTGAGGAATTAAATGCTTTTGTCCAGTTTATCGTTACGAAAACACCGGGAGACTCCTCCCCGGATTTACAGGCCGCCCTTAAAGCCAAAGGGGTTGCCCGGATTCGCGTCGAACAAACCGACTTGTGGGCAACCGAGCAAGAACGGCAAAAACTGCTGCAGCCTAAAAAAATATACGCCGGCTGTATTGAAGCCAACAAACTTATTTATAATAGTGTCCGCGCCGAACAAAAAATTCCCATGGACATCGTGGCAAAAATAGCCAAGCATTTGATTTCAATTGTGAAAAGCGATTTTTTTAGCTGCGTCGCCCTCACCGGCCTGCGCAATTATGATGAATACAAATTTACCCATCCCGCTAATGTCGCGATTTTATCTATCGCGCTCGCCGTAAATGTGTTGGATAATGACAGCCTGCTTGAGCGTTTTGCCCAGGCGGCTCTGCTGCATGATATCGGCCTGGCCCTAATTCCGAATACTGTTTTAAACAAACAGGGTAAACTAACCGATGAGGAATGGCAGATGATAAAACAGCACCCGCTTTTGGGGGTGGAGCTTTTAGAAAGGCAGGAGCGGGTCGATCTGTTGGCCGTGGTCATCGCGGCTGAACACCAAATGAAACATGATTTAAGCGGCTATCCAAAAATTGGCGGCATAATCCAGCTGCATCCCCTGTCTGAAATCGTCAATATCGCCTCGGCCTACGACGCGATAACCTCCGCCCACGCATACAAGCAGCCGTTATTGGCCGATAAGGCTCTGGGCCTGATGCTCCAAATGGTCGGATGCGATTTTGACCCGCAATATTTTAAGATTTTCGTCCAAATGATGGGCATTTATCCTCCCGGCGGGTTTGTCCGCTTGAACACGGGTGAGATCGCGTTAACAAAACGGGTATACCCCAACGCGTTGCTGCAGCCGGAAATAAAAATCCTGTTGGATGCGGCCGGCCGCGCCATAGATGAGCCGCGTTTTGCCAATTTATACGAGCAACAAGGTGATGCTTCGCCGCTGGTTATACAGGAAATGGTCGACCCAACCAGCTTAGGCATCGACCCGTTGGAGTTTATCTAGCCCCGGCCGCTTACGGCCAGCCCTCAAGCGCCTGTTGAAAAAAGCTGCTCTATAACTAAACCGATGATCTGGCGGGACCGCGACAGGCCTTCCTTTAAAAAAACGACCCAGGAAATGTTCTTAAAAATCAGGCTGAGCATCCCGGCCAAAACCAGGATGTTCATGATGTAGATTAGCGTGAGAGAAAAAATGTATCCGTTTTCCGTTAAATCCGGTTGTTGCGTCTTCAAAGTGTTGGCGGTCATGACAAAATGAAAACAGGCGCTAAACCCGATTAGAAATATAAATAGGTTGGTCTGTTGAAAGGTTGTCTGGAACAGCAGTTCCACAGACACAAAAATAATGCCCAGCAAAACCGTATAAACCGGAAAAAAATAAGGCGCTAAACTAATTATAAAATTAGACCGCGTAACCCCTACGCTGCCGCCCTTAGAGGATGCCCTAAATGACCGCACTTTTCCGCCAAAAAGCATGGCAAACAGGGCGTGCACGGCCTCATGCCCGAACACATAAATGTAGTTAAGCTTAAATAAAAACGCGTACAGCAGTAAATAGGCGATCGCCCCCCAGAGAAAGAACGTCTCCGCCCGGCCAAAAGATTGTATCGAACATAGTAAATTATAAAAAGCTCCGGTAATGCCCCAGCATGCGGGGATAAGCGCGATGCCGATAACTATTTTAAAAATACGCGTTAGCATGAATTAGTATATCGTATATCGTATATAGCAGTTACTGCTTGGGTTCGATTACTTCCAGCCCGTCCATAAACGGCCGCAGCGCGCTGGGAACAAGTATGGAACCGTCTTTTTGCTGATAGTTTTCCAGTATAGCGATCACGGTTCTGGCCAGGGCAACCCCCGACCCATTAAGTGTGTGGACAAAACCGGTTTTCTTGGTTTGCGGATCGCGATATCTGATATTCGCGCGCCGGGCCTGAAAATCTTCAAAATTACTGCAGCTGGATACCTCAAACCACTTTTCCGTGCCGCAGGCCCAGGCCTCAATGTCATAGCACTTGGCGGCCGCAAAGCTTAAATCCCCCGTGGATAAACACGCTACCCGGTAGGGCAATTCTAAAAGTTGCAATACTTGTTCCGCGTTGTTTAACAACGCCTCCAGTTCATCATAAGAATTCTCCGGCCTTACAAATTTGACCAATTCCACCTTGTCAAACTGGTGCACCCGCGATAAGCCCTTAGTGTCTTTGCCGTAAGAGCCGGCCTCTCTTCTAAAACAGGGGGTGTAGGCGGTGTAGTACAAGGGCAGGTCTGCGTCATTTAGGATCTCGTCCCGATGAATGTTCGTAACCGGCACTTCCGCCGTAGGGATTAGGAACAAATCGTCTTCTTTTAGTCGATACATATCCTCTTCCAGCTTTGGTAATTGCCCGGTCCCAACCATACTAGCCCTATTCACCAAAAGTGGCGGGGAAATCTCTAAATAACCATGTTTTTTGGTGTGTAATCCCAACATAAAGCTTATTAGTGCCCGCTCCAACAATGCGCCCTTGCCTTTAAACAGCACAAAGTTCGCTCCAGTTATCTTGGCCGCACGCGGCAAATCAATAATATCCAGGTATTCTACCAGTTCCACGTGTGTTTTTGCCAAAAACCCCAGTTTTTTAGGCTCTCCCCAGGTTTTTACCACCTTATTTGCCCCTAAATCCTTCCCGACAGGAACAGAATTATGGGGAATATTTGGGATTTCGAGCAGAATTTTGCCAATCTTTTGCCATAATTCTTCCACTTCTATGGTATTTTCTTTTATTTTTTGGGACAACGCTTTTAGGTCTTCTCTGCGGCTGGAAATATCGGTTTTTTTCTTTACTAACTCGCTCATTTCATCCGATGCGGCATTGCGCTGCTTTCTCAACTCTTCTACTGCGGCATTCATCTTCCGCCACTGTTTGTCTAAAGCAAGCAGTTCTTCGATGTTTAGCTTCAAATTCCGATTTTTAATCGCGGTTTTCACCTTGTCTGGATTTTCGCGGATAAATTTTATGTCCAGCATCTCTCTGCCTCCTTATCCTTTTAATACGCCCAACGGCCGCATGCGGCAAATCTTCCTGGAAATTCCCGCAGAATGCACAATATCCACCACATCATTAACGTTCTTATAAGCTTCCGGGGCCTCTTCGCAAATTGTTCCTTTTGTGGCGGCGCGTACACATATCCCTTTTTGGCGTAAGTCGTTAAGCACTGTTTGTTGATTCAGTGTCCGCAAGGCCTGGGACCGCGATTTTAAGCGGCCGGCACCGTGACAGGTTGAACCAAAGCTTTCTTCCATGGCCTGTTCTGTTCCAGCCAAAAGATAAGAATTGCGGCCCATGTCCCCGGGGATTATTACCGGTTGCCCTAGTTCACGATAAAGCAAGGGCACCGCGATATGGCCCGGGCCAAAAGCGCGTGTGGCCCCTTTGCGGTGCACACATAATGTCCGCTGTTTGCCTTCTACTGTGTGCTGCTCGATCTTGGCGATATTATGCGCAACATCATAGACAACCTGCATCCCCAAATGTTCCCAGCTGCTGGCAAAAAACTTTTCGAACACTTGCCGCGTAAGGTAAGTCAGGATTTGACGGTTGCACCAGGCATAATTAGCCGCGCAACGCATTGCCCCCAAATACGCCTGTCCTTCGACAGAGGTTACTGGCGCGCAAGCCAGCTGCCGGTCGGGCACATGAATATCATATTTACGCAAACATTCGAGCATTATCTTAACGTAATCCGTACAAACCTGGTGCCCAAATCCGCGCGAGCCGGTATGAATCATTATTGTAACCTGGCCCTTGTGCAAGCCCAGGGTTTGGGCGGCTTTTTCATCAAAAATGTTGTCTATTTTTTGTATTTCCAAAAAGTGGTTTCCTGAGCCCAGGGTTCCGGATTGAAGCCGCCCTCTTTCATAGGCGTGTTTAAAAACCGCGTCCGGATCAGCGCTTTGCATTTGCCCCTGCTCTTCTGTAAATTCCAGATCCTCCCGGGTGCCAAACCCAGCCTCAACCGCCCACAACGCCCCTTTAACCAAAAGTTTTCTCTCGTCTTGCTCTGTAAGCCGTAAAAATCCTTTGGAACCTACCCCGGCGGGGACAGCTTTATAGAGCGCGCACGTTAGCTCCTCGACTTTACCTTGTATCTCTTCAGATTCAAGCGCTGTGCGCAACAAGCGGACTCCGCAGTTTATGTCAAACCCTACCCCGCCCGGAGTTATTACTCCGCCGGCGTCGACATCCGTGGCCACAACTCCGCCAATCGGCAACCCATACCCCCAGTGGATGTCCGGCATGGCTAAAGAATATTTGACAATTCCCGGCAAAAATGCCGCGTTCGCCACCTGTTCTACGGCCTGGTCTTTTAATAGAAGCTCCAGTTGCCTGGCGTCCGTAACAATGCGGCCTTCCACCCGCATGCCTGGCTTGTATGTTTGTGGGACGCGCCAATGGAATTCGTCAATTTGTTCTAATACACAAGAGGCGCCCTTAGACATCAAAAAACACCTCGGCCCGCATAGTATCTCCTTGCCACTGCAATTGTACTTGGTGATAGGTAACCGCTTTTATTTCGGTTTTTAAGTCGTAGTTGTCCGGGGTTAAAGCTTCCGCGGTTGCCCGGGCGCGAAGTTTATGCGCGGTAAGCTCTAAGATCTTAAACTCCGTAAACATCAAAGTGCGGGTATCGATGTGCGTCAACAGTTCGCTTAGCCAGGCGACCAGTAATTCTTCTCTATCCGAAGCGCGCAGTTCGATATCAATGGTTATGCTGCCCGCGCCCGACTGAACGCGCCCATCCTTTTTTTTGCCCGCGATAAGGTCGCACATGCCGTAAGCAGCGTTGCAAAACAGCCCGTTTATGTCTTTAGCAAAAACGCGTATGCCGATATCCGCTGTGTGTTCCAGGATTTCATAGGCCTTGGGCTTGTTCTTCATCATCTTCTTCTTTGGCGGCAAGGCGCGCAACCGCCACTACTTTATCTTTATCTTTCAGGCGCATTAGCCGCACTCCTTGGGTCGAGCGGCCCGTAACCCGCACGTCTTTTATGGCGCAGCGCACGACCATGCCGGAGGATGTGATCAAAACTATGTCGTCCTGCTCTGTGATCGTGTTCAGCCCCACAACCAAACCGTTAGTTTCGGTGGTCTTAATATTAATAATGCCTTTCCCGCCCCGGCTCTGAACGCGGTATTCTACAATGCTGCTTCTTTTGCCAAACCCGTTTTCCGTAACGGTCAAAAGCGTCGTATCTTTCCTCACTACTTCCATGCCGATAACAATATCTTTTTTTGCCAGAGAAATTCCCCGCACCCCCGCCGCGGTGCGGCCCATGGGCCGGACTTTCTCTTCGGAAAAACGGATCGCTTTGCCCTCTTTTGTCGCCAAAAAAATCTCCTGGTTGCCTTCGGTAAGCCTGCAGGCGATCAGCCGGTCTTTATCTTTTATCGTGATCGCGCTGATGCCGCCCTTACGCGGATGGCTGAACGCCATAAGATCCGTCTTTTTTACCTGGCCGTTGCGGGTGCCCATAAACAAAAACTTGCCTTCTCTAAATTCCTTTACCTGCACAAGGGCGGCGATGTTCTCGCCCGGAGATAGCTGCACCAGGTTAACAATCGCTTTGCCTTTAGCAATCTTGCCCGATTGAGGAATTTCATAAACCTTGAGCCAAAACATCTTGCCCTGGTCGGTAAAAATAAGCAGGTAATCGTGGGTGGAGGCCACAAATAAATGCTCGATGAAATCCTCGTCTTTTACGCCCGCGCCGGACACGCCTTTCCCTCCCCGGCGCTGCTTGCGGTAGCCGCTTACCGGAAGCCGCTTTATGTACCCGGCATGGGACATGGTTATCACCATGTCTTCTTCCGCGATCAAATCTTCGATTTCCAGATCTTCCACTTGCGCCAAGATGTGTGTCCGGCGCTCATCCCCGTATTTGGATTTCAGCGCCTCAAGCTCTTCCTTAATTATGGCCAGCACTTTTTTCGGGTCGGCAAGAATAGCTTTCAGCAGATTAATTTTCTTGAGGAGTTCCAGGTATTCCTTTTCTATTTTTTCTCTCTCAAGCGCGGTTAGCCGCTGCAGCTGCATCTCTAAAATCGCCTGAGCCTGCGCCTCGCTTAAGTCGAACTTGTCTATTAACGCCTCTTTCGCCGCGGCTGTGTTTTTGGATTCTTTTATGGTCTTTATGATTTTGTCCAGGTTGGCCAGGCAAATTTTTAACCCTTCTAAGATATGCGCTCTTTCCTGGGCCTTGCGCAGCTCAAATTTCGTCCGGCGCGTGACAATATCCTGCCGGTGCTCGATATAATACTGCAGCATCTGCTTTAAGTTCAGCACGCGGGGCCGGTTCTCGACGAGCGCCAGAAAGATTATGCCAAAAGTCGATTCCAGTTGCGTGTGTTTATACAGCTGGTTCAATACCACCTGGGCATTGGCATCGCGTTTTAGCTCGATCACAATCCGCATGCCGTCTTTGTCCGACTCGTCGCGGATATCGGAAATACCTTCCACTTTTTTGTCTTGGACCAGGCCGACAACGGACTCGATCACGTTAGTTTTGTTTACCTGATAAGGTATTTCCGTAACAACAATCGCGTCTTTGCCTCCTTTGTGCGATTCGATATTTGCCTTGGCCCGCACTTTAATCGGGGCGCGGCCGGTTGTATAGGCCGTATTTATTCCTTCCCGTCCGCAAATGATGCCGCCGGTGGGAAAATCCGGCCCGGGAATCTTTTTCATTAAATCTTTTATGGTCGTCTCCGGGTTCTCGATTAAAACAAGCAGGCCGTCTACAACTTCCGATAGGTTGTGCGACGGGATGTTCGTGGCCATGCCCACGGCTATGCCGCTTGAGCCATTGACCATCAGGTTCGGCAGGGCCGCGGGTAAAAGTGTCGGTTCGGTCAGCAAATCGTCAAAGTTCGGCGTAAAATTTACAGTATCTTTGTCGATATCCGCCAGCACTTCCCGGGTAATCGCCGCCATGCGCGCTTCGGTGTAGCGCATCGCCGCCGGCGCGTCACCGTCTACGGAGCCAAAATTGCCCTGCCCGTCCACCAAGGGATAGCGCATAGAAAAATCCTGAACCATTCTCACCAGAGAATCGTACACCGCCATGTCGCCGTGCGGATGGTATTTACCCAAAACTTCTCCGACAATGCGCGCGCTTTTTTTATAAGGTTTTGAGTGCTCCAGGCTTAAATCTTTCATCGCATACAATATTCTTCTGTGCACGGGTTTTAACCCGTCGCGCACGTCCGGCAGGGCGCGGCCGACGATTACGCTCATGGCATAATCGATGTATGATTTTTTCATTTCCTGCTCTATGGGTACCTGAACAATCCTTTCGTTTTGTGCGTACATGTCCTTACTTCGCTCCTGTTTGGGTTAGGTCAAACATCTAAGTTTTTCACATCTTTAGCGTGGTTTTCGATAAATTCGCGCCGCGGGCCTACGGCATCGCCCATTAAAATAGTAAACATCTCGTCGGCTTCCACGGCATCTTCTATCGTGACTTGCAGCATCGTCCGCTTGTCCGGGTTCATGGTCGTCTCCCAAAGTTGTTCCGGGTTCATCTCCCCCAGCCCTTTATAGCGTTGAATAGTCATGCCGCGCTTGCCGTTTTCTTTGATAAAAATCAAAAGCTCTTTCAGGGATGCGATAAGTATTTTTTCTTTGGTTTCTTGGTCGGTTAGCGCTAAAAGGGTTGCCTCTGTTGTTTTGGCCCGCTTGGCCTGGCCGGCGGATTTCTTGCCTTTTTTCTTCGGCTTGGCGATAAACTCGTCGGCATCGCCCAACAAATCCAGGCTTTTCTCCCGGTCGTAATTGCCGATATCCAGCCCGAGCTTGTCCAGTTTTGCCGCGAGCTTTTTAATGTCATGCGCTTCATAAAATTCAGTAACGTCCAGCGTCGCGCTTTCATCGCTCAAGGGGGCCTTGACGCCTTTGTCTCTGATCGCTACGTCTTTGCCGCGGCGTTTTTCCTCGCTTTTTACGGCTAAGGCCAGCTCGTCTTCGTCAAATACAAAATGCTCTTTCCCTTCTTCGGTCACCACGCGATATAGCGGAAATTTTTTCGTCTTTTTATCGCAAAGCTTGCTATAATTAAAAAAGTTTATGCCTTTTCGCTCTATGCCGTGGCTTAATAATTCTATTTCTAGCAGAATGTCCAATAATTCTTTAAATTGGTGCTCGGTAAAAACCTTGTCCGAGCCGGCCTGCGCAAGCGTAATCCCTTCGCGGCCGAGCTCCAACAGCATGTTCGACATATCCGCTTCGGTTTCTAGATACTCTTCCCGCTTGCCCCGCTTTATCTTGTATAGCGGCGGCTGCGCAATATACACATGGCCCTTTTCCACCAACTGCAGCATGTGCCGGTAAAGCAAGGTGAGCAGCAGCGTCCGGATATGGCTTCCGTCCACGTCGGCATCCGCCATTAAAATCAGCTTATTGTAGCGCAGTTTGGTTAGATCAAACTCGCTGCCCACGCCGGTTCCGAGCGCGGTAATTATCGTGCGGATTTCTTCGTTGCTCAACACCTTGTCCAGGCGCGCCTTTTCTACGTTTAAAATTTTTCCTTTTATCGGCAATATTGCCTGAAACCTGCGGTCGCGGCCCTGTTTGGCGGAGCCGCCGGCGGAATCTCCTTCTACGACATATAGTTCACATAATTCCGCGTTGCGTTCCGAACAGTCCGCCAATTTTCCGGGCAGGGCCCCGCTATCCAAAGCCCCTTTTCGCCGAGTGAGTTCTTTTGCTTTTCTCGCCGCATCCCGCGCGCGCGCGGCCAAGTTGGCTTTTTCCGCAATTTTATTGCCCACCGCCGGATTTTCTTCCAAAAAGCTGCCCAGGCCGTCGTTAACTACTGAGGCAACAATGCCTTCCACTTCGCTGTTCCCCAGCTTTGTCTTGGTCTGGCCTTCAAACTGCGGGTTAGGAACTTTGGCGCTAATAACCGCGACCAGGCCTTCGCGCACATCATCGCCAGAAAGCGCAAAGTCCTCATTTTTAAACACTTTGCGGTTTTTACAAAACTGGTTTATGGTGCGCGTTAGCGCGGATTTAAAGCCGCTTAAATGCGTCCCCCCTTCAAGCGTGTTAATATTATTGGCAAAGCTGTACACGGTTTCTGTGTAACCATCGTTATATTGCAGCGCGATCTCGACGCGAACGCCGTCTTTTTCTTTTTCGAAATAAATTCCTTTTTTCAATAACGGGTTTTTATTTTTATTTAAATATTCCACAAAAGACTCGATGCCGCCCTTAAAACAAAAGATTGTTTCTTTTTCCGAACGTTCGTCGGTAAGCTTTATGTTTAAACACTTGTTCAAAAACGCCAGCTCTCTTAAGCGGTTTGCTAAAATATCGTAGCTGTATTTTATATTTGCAAAAATTTCCCGGTCAGCTTTAAATAAAACCCGCGTGCCGGTTGTTTTGCTTTTGCCGATGACCGTAAGCTTGGACGCGGTCTTGCCCTGCTCGTATTTTTGGTGGTAAACCTTGTTGTCCCGGCGCACCTCTACCTCCAGCCATTCCGATAACGCGTTTACTACGCTGACGCCCACGCCGTGCAGGCCGCCAGACACCTTATATACCCGGTGATCGAACTTGCCGCCGGCATGCAGCGTAGTCATGACCACCTCTACGGCGGGTTTTTTTTGTGTTTTGTGAATATCTACGGGAATACCCCGGCCGTCATCCACCACGGAGACGCTGTTGTCCTCGTGCACAACCACTTCGATGTTTTGGCAATATCCGCCCAAGGCTTCGTCGATAGAGTTGTCGACCACTTCGTACACCAGGTGATGCAACCCGCGCACGGAAGTGTCGCCGATATACATCGCCGGCCTTCTGCGCACAGCGGCGATTCCTTCTAATACCTGTATGGTCCTGGCATCATATTTTTCAGACATACGCCTCTCTCCTTATTATTCTTATTGTTGCCGCAATCCTTTACTGCTCTCTTAACGCTGTTTTTTAAAAACGCACATTCCCCAACTTAAACCGGATACCATCTATTGCCTGCTGTTTTAATGTTTTATTTATTTTTTGGATGATTTTTTCTTTCTCAAGCGTCAACTGGTGCAGCCAGGCCGAATTGGAAACAATGACCACAAGTACCTTGTTTCTCACCAGTACCGGTTGCGCGCACTGGGACGCTTTTTTGGTAATTATTTTTTTCCAATTATCTAAAATTTTAACCTGGGTCGTGGCTCTTTGCGCCGCGCCTTTTTCTAAAAACGCCTCGATTATCTGGCCCACAGGAACCGCTTGTTCGTTTTTCATCCCGCCGTTTTTTATTACCCCTTACGCCAACTGCATCGGCAGCACAACATAAATATAGGTGCCGCCCTCCTCGGTCAGCTCTTCCTTAAACACTCCGGGTTTTTCTGCGTCAATGAGCTCCAGATCAACGGTTTCGTTTTGCAGTATTTTTAAAACATCTAAAAGATATACCGGATTAAACCCCACCGTGAATTCATTGCCTTCGTATTGCACTTCGATCTCTTCTTTTACCTCTCCGATATCCGGCGTTATTTTAGAAATCACAAGTTTGTTTTTAAAAACATCTATTTTTATAGACTGGGAGTCTGTGCTCGTAAATAAACTTGCCCGTTTCACCGCAGATAAAAACTGTGTTTTTTCTATCTGCACCCGCTTCTGTTTGTCTTTTTGTCTGTCTTTAGGCAGCACCTGTTCGTAATTAGGAAATTCTCCTTCGATTAAACGGGAAATTATCGTTGTTCCGTCCAATTCGAAAGCGACCTGGTTTTGGGTAAAGACAATTTTTACTACGCCCTCTTCTTTTAAAATTTTCTGCAGCTCGTTTATTGTTTTTATGGGAATAATGACCTCTTTTTTGTCTATGTCTACTAGTGTTTGGCTCTCCACCATCGCGAGTCTTCGGCCATCAGTAGCTACAAGCCGGATGGTTTTATTTTTTAACATAAAAAGTGTTCCATTTAATACATATCTTGTTTCATCGCGCGACATAGCAAAGCTCACCATTTTTAATAATTTTTTCAATAAAACCTGCGGGATATCAACGCTGTCTTTATTGTGAAATTTAGGGATTGTGGGAAACTCTTCTTTAGGTAGCCCAATTAAACGAAAAGAACATTTATTGGAATCTATAATAATATTGTGATTTTTTCGCACTATAATTATTACATCCCCTTCCGGTAGTTCTCTAATAATGTCCGCGAAGCGTTTAGCGGGTATAGTTATTTGGCCTTCTTCTGTAACGCTTGCCTTGGTTTGATAGGTTATTCCAATATCTAAATCTGTTGCGCTAAAAAATAAACTATCTTTTTGCGCGTCCAGGAGTATATTAGAAAGAATAGGCAGTGTTGTTTTTGTGGGGACGGCCCCCTCGACTATTTGAATCGCGCAAAGCAGGGTTTGTTTTGACGTTTTAATTTTCATATAATCCCTTTCTCAACAAGCGTGATACTAGTATTAATTATAATATAAAATAGCAGTAGTCGTAGTAGTCTTGTGGATATGTGTATACTTTTTTAAACCTATTACCAATAAAGCCGTTAGCGGCCATTAATCCTGTTGATAAGCGTTGTTAATAACTCCTGTAGTTGTGGATTCTTTTTTAACTCTAATTTAATTTTTTCAAAGGCGTGTAAAACCGTAGTGTGATCTCTTCCGCCAAACCCCTCCCCAATTTCACTTAAAGAATGCCGCGTAAGCTCGCGCGCCAGATACATCGCGATGTGGCGCGGATACGCGATGGCCTTACTGCGGCCGCCTTTTTTAATATCCAAAACCTTTACATCAAATTTTTCAGCAACCACTTTTTGAACCCTTTCAATAGTAACAACGCTATTGTCCGGCCCCTCCCTTATCGCGTCTTTAAGCACCTCCTTGGCCACCGCTGTCGATAGCGGATTATTAGTTAACAGCGCATAGGCCACAACCCGGATTAACGCGCCTTCAAGCTCCCGGATGTTGGAACGGATTTTTTCGGCGATAAAAAACATTACCTCATCCGGCACGGCAACAATCTCTCTTTCCGCCTTCTTTTTTAATATCGCAACTCTGGTTTCTAAATCCGGCGGCTGAATATCGGTGATTAGCCCCCACTCAAAGCGCGAGATCAGCCTTTCTTCAAGGCCGGGAATGTCTTTTGGCGACCGGTCGCTGGAGAGGACGATTTGTTTATGTGAATCGTAAAGCGTATTGAAAGTATGAAAAAACTCTTCCTGCGTGCTTTCTTTGCCCGCGATGAACTGAATGTCGTCGATTAACAGGATATCTACGTTGCGGTATTTTTCGCGAAACCGCATCGTCGTGCGTTTCTGGATGGCGGTAATAAGCTGATTTGTGAACCGCTCGCTTGTGGTATAGGTCAGCTTAAGGTTGCCGTTATGCTGTAAAATGTGCTGCCCGAGCGCTTGCATGAGATGGGTTTTTCCCAAGCCAACGCCGCCATAAATAAAGAGCGGATTATACGCCCGCGCTGGAGAGTCGGCGACTGCGGTGCTGGCGGCATGAGCAAAGCGGTTACTGGGGCCGACCACAAAACTTTCAAAAGTATATTTGGGGTTAAGATAAATATCCGGGCGGCGCTCTGGGACCGCAGATCCGCTGTCCGACTGTAAACTATTTAATGCTTCCCCCACCTCCAGCGCGCTGGTGGTGTTAGAGGCAACAAAATCGATTTTTAAATCAGAGCCGGTTATCTGGCGCAAAACCTTAGTTAAAGCCGCGTGGTAATGCTCGCTTAACCATTCTTTAAAAAACTTGTTGGGCACCTCAATGCTTACAACATCTTCCGCGATGCCCAGCGGCCGAGTTGGTTTTAGCCAGGTCTCAAAACTTTGCGGCGTGATTTGGCCTTTGATAACGGATAGGATTTGCGCCCAGAGTTCGGTTGCGTCTTTTTGCATCGTCGACAGACACCCTAAAAAAGTTATTAACAACGAAAAACGTTTTTCAATAAACACACAACCAGATATACGCAATTAGGTTACAGTCACTCGCCTCCACGCGTTTCCACAGTTTGTCCACAGCGGTATAAAAACTTGGCGCGAAAGTTGAAACACATTATAGCAAAACCTAAAAACAATTCAAGCATTTTTTTAGGAAATTTTATTGACTAAATAAACTTTTGTGTTATAATTCACTCATACTGTTTTATCAAAAACGCAAGAAACAATATTTTAACAGAAAACAAAATTTTTTGCAAGAAAAGAAAGCGGGAAGATAATGAAAAAAACGCTTAAGCCAAAATCCAATTTAAAAAGGAAAAAAAAACACGGGTTCCGACGGAGAATGAAGGCGCGAGGCGGCTGCGCGGTTTTAAAGCGAAGAAGGAAAAAGGGCCGCAAAAGATTATCGGCTTAACAATGAAGCCGTTGGGTTTGTCCAAAAAAGAACGCTTGTTAAAACCTGTCCAGTTCAAAAATGTCTATTTAGATCCGCGGGCGAAAAAGGGAAGTCCGGCCTGCCAAATATATTTTAAAGACAACGGCCTGGATTATAACCGGCTGGGGATAAGCATTAGCCGGCGCACCTGCCGTACAAGCGTAATGCGCAACCGGATAAAGAGGATATTGAGGCAGGTTTACCAGCATAACAAACAAGTTTTTGGCCAAGGCCAAGACATTATCATTGTGGTCAAAAAAATTCCAGGAGAAATAAACTATGCTGCGTTGGAAAAAACAACACTCTCTATGGTATCAAAACAGGCTTACAGGCATAATTATAGCAGGGCTCAAGTTTTATCGTAACCATTTATCAACACTAACCTTAGGTTGCTGCAGATTTCATCCGAGCTGCTCGGAATATATGAAGCAAGCTATAAAAACCAAGGGCATATTGGCTGGTTTGGGCCTGGGGATGCGGCGGTTGTTGCGCTGCAACCAGTTTCATGCCGGCGGCTATGACCCGGTGGAGTAATTTTTACAATGAAAAAAGACGCAAATTTTTTATTAGCCATCGCCGGCACGCTACTCATTCTTATTGTTTACCCGCTAATAATGAAACAATTCTTCCCGCAATATTTTGCGCCGCCGCAACAGACGCGGCAAGAAGATCGGGCAAGAGCGCCCGTGGACGAGCATAGCCAACCAAGCATCCAGCCAGCGCGCCCTGAAACCACAACTTATTCTTCCACCAACAGTTATGTGCTGACAAGCAATCAGTATCAAGTGGTGGTTAACGAACCGGCAGCGGACATAGCCAGCATTGCGCTGTTGCAGATTTTAGAGCCGGCCACACAGCAACCGACGCTGCTGATGCACACGGACAACAAATCACCGGGAATTTTTAACCTAGACATCTTGGAGGGCATATTGCCGCAAAGCAGCGAGGTTTTGCCGGATGAAGCGCGGTTTATATACCAATTGAAAACGCAACTAACTGTAGAAAAAAGGGTTATGTTAAATGAAGGCGATTATGGCCTCGTGTTAGAGCTGATCATAAACAATCCTACGGCCCAAGAACAAAAGCTTCATTATAAGCTAATTGGCGCTACCGGGATTACGAGCTCCGGCGGGATCAGTAACCGCTATATGGAGCAAACAACCCTTTTAGAGAATAAAAAAATCATAAAAAAGAATATGGGTTCGATCAAAGGAGAGGCATCAACTCCGGGAGACATAAAAATAGTAGGTTTTACCACGAGATATTTTGCACTGGCCGCAGAGCCTTTGTTCAAGGCAGATTACGCCTATAACTATAAAGCGGATGCATTAGACACGAGTTTCCGGAGTGTAATAGCTGGTATCGGGGTAAGCGAGCTCGTCATCCCCGCCAACGGCCAGGTCACGCAACGGATTATTGTCTATGCCGGCCCGGCTACCCATAAAGACATGTCCCGTCTGAACCTGGGCTTTGAAGATTTAAGAGGCAAAGGTGTTTTTGCCGGGTTGTCCGAGCTGCTGCTTATGCTATTGCGCGCGCTACATAACATCTTTAGAAATTACGGGTTAGCAGTAATTGCCCTGTCGATAATAATTAACCTGTTTTTATACCCGCTTACCATGAAAAGCCTTAAATCCATGAAAGAATTGCAAGCCGTACAGCCGGAAGTGGAAGAATTGCGCGCCCGATACAAAGACCCTAAAGACGCGCAAAAATTAAATCGGGAAATCATGGAATTATATAAAAAACATAAAACAAACCCGGCCGGCGGATGTCTGCCCATGCTTTTACAAATGCCGGTATTTTTTGCTTTGTATGGGGCGTTGATGAAATCCATAGAACTAAGGGGCGCGGGATTTTTATGGATAAAGGATTTATCCGCGCCGGACGCACTTTTTATGGTACAAGCTTTAAATAAAATGCCCTTATTGGGCAGCCTAACCCAAGGGAACATTAATTTACTACCGCTTTTAATGATCGCCGCATCTTTTTACCAGCAAAAAATGACTACGTCTCAAGGCAAGATGAGTGAACAGCAAAAAACCATGGCGATTTTTATGCCGATAATGTTAGGAGCGATTTTTTATAATTTCCCGGCGGGACTAGTGCTCTATTTTCTTACTAATACACTTTTTTCTTGCGGGATTCAAATGCGCATAACAAAAAGTTTACAGCGATAAGGCGCTGTGTTATAATGTGGACGGATCTGTAAAACGGGCGAGCTATCGCGAAAGGTAAAAACATGGCAGAGAGAGAAGAAGAGAACAGGCCATCCCGAGCCAAAGAGTTTGAAGGCAACACAGTCGAAGAAGCCATAGAAAAAGCCGCGCAGGAACTGAATTTGCCCCAAGAAAAAATCAAAATTCAAATTCTGACCGAAGGACAACGCGGGTTGTTCGGTATGGAAGGAGCTAAAAAAGCAAAAATCCGGGTTACAATCAATCCGGACAACGAAGACACAACAACATAATGTTCCACGTGGAACGCACCCCCCGATAGCAGCCAATGCCTAAAAGCACAAAATTTCCCGAACAGTATGATATAATTGTAGTTGGCGCTGGCCATGCCGGCTGCGAAGCCGCCTTGGCGGCTAGCCGCATGGGGCAGAAGACATTATTAGCCACGATAAATTTGGATAGTATTGCTCAATTATCGTGTAATCCCGCGATTGGCGGCCCAGGAAAAGGACACTTGGCGCGCGAAATTGATGCCTTAGGCGGGGAAATGGCTAAAATAGTGGATAAAGCGGGCATTCAGTTTAGAATGCTCAACACCAAAAAGGGGCCGGCAGTTTGGGCGCCGCGCGCGCAAATAGATAAAAGCGCCTATCAAAACTTGATGAGACAAGCCTTGGATCAACAGCCGAGGTTAAGCGTAAAACAGCTTTTGGTTACAGATCTGATAATACACAAAAACAAAGCCGTCGGCATTGTTACCAGCATCAGCCTAAAGATATATGCCAAAGCAGTTATTCTTACTACGGGAACTTTTTTAAACGGATTAATTCATATCGGCGAAACCACCTGTTCTGCGGGCCGGGCAGGGGAAGCGGCCTCTTTAGAGCTGCCTCGCGCCCTAGCCCGGTGCGGCCTGGAAACCGGACGGTTAAAAACCGGAACATCTGCCCGAATACACAAAGACTCCATTAATTATAAATGTTTTATCCCGCAAAAAGGGGATAATCCGCCACAGCCATTTTCTTATGCCAACATAGCCTTACCGACACAGCAAGAATGCTGTTATTTGGGCCACACCAACACCAAAACCCACCAGATAATAAAAAACAATTTACACCGCTCACCACTATACAGCGGCAAGATCAAAGGCATCGGCGTGCGTTACTGTCCATCCATCGAGGATAAGGTCGTAAAATTTCCGCATAAAAACCGGCACCAGATTTTTTTAGAGCCCGAAGGAAAAAATTCCTGCGAGATATACCTGAACGGTGTATCGACCAGCTTGCCGGCAGATGTGCAAATTAAACTACTGCATTCTATAGAAGGATTAGAGCGGGCAGAGATTATGCGCTTTGGGTACGGGATAGAGTACGATTTTATTGACCCAACCCAGCTAAAACCCACATTAGAAACAAAAAGCATTAACAATCTTTACTGCGCCGGTCAAATAAACGGTACGACCGGCTACGAAGAAGCCGCGGTTCAAGGACTGCTTGCCGGTATTAATGCCAGTTTACAATTGGGCAACAAAGCTTCGTTTGTTCTCGACCGCACACAGGGATATGCCGGTGTTTTGGTCGATGATTTGGTTACAAAAGGCACCCGCGAACCATACCGCCTATTCACTTCCCGCGTAGAACACCGGCTAATTTTGCGGCAGGACAATGCGGATTTGCGGCTTAGCGGATTTGGATATAAATTTGGCTTGATTGAAAAAGAAAAAATTGATAAAATAGAAAAGACAAAACAATCGATCGCAGAATGCATATCCTTGATGCACAAGCTGCAGGAGGGGAACAGCTCTTTAGCGAAAATATTAAAAAGGCCGGGCATGACCTACGACAAGATAAGAGCGTCCGGCGCAAAATTACCGCAGCTTGATAGCGCAATCAAAACACAAGTTGAAATCGAAATAAAATACGAGGGGTATATCCAAAGAGAAAAAGCGTTAGTACAAAAACTGAAAAAATGGGAGGAGAAAATCCTGCCGGCAGATTTTCCGTTCCAAAAAATTCGCGGGCTTAAAAAAGAAGCGCAGGAAAAATTAAGCGTGATTAAACCGCGGTCCGTAGGGCAGGCGATGCGCATATCCGGCGTGACCTCCAATGATGTCGCGCTAGTTTTATTGGCTTTGGGCAAAAGGGAAGATGTTGCGGTTTGTCGTCGGTAATAGTTGCGGATAGGCGCGCATAAAATTAAAAGTTAAGAACAAAAATCAAAAGCATATTTGGAGCACGGAGGTGGTCAATGAACAAGGATAAAAAAAAATTCGCGCGCAGGAATTATTTTGTTTACAAGGGGTTTCAATTGCGGTTTGCGGCAACAATTTTTATTGCCACGTTTATTGTAAGCGTCATTGCGGTGTGGACGACATATGTTACTACTTGGGATGAAATAACCCAAGAGGTGAAAAGCCAAAAATTTTACAACCGCATTAAAAGCACATATGCTAAAAATCAGGAAGAAAGCAAAAACATAGAAATGATGAACTCGATAATAACGGTAGAGTTTTCCGAGATATTTGATCAGGTATCCAGCACGCTTTTGCTGCGGCTATTGATCGGCTCATTCGCGTTGTTTGTGTTTAGTGTTTTTGTATCGCATAAAATTGCCGGGCCGCTGTATCGCATACAAAGCGCCGCAGATGCGATCCGGGACGGAGACCTAAGCGTGGACCTGACTAATTTACGGGCCGGGGACGAGCTGACAGACTTGGCTCAGACTATCAACGGGGCGATTGTAAAATTGAGAAAATTACTCAACCGCTATCGCGATATGGCGAAGAAAATGGCAGAACTCGCGGCAGAAATGTCCGTATATAAAGAAGGGGGCAAGGTAGCGTCTACGGAATCAACGCGGTTAATCAACGAGCTGGAACAGATTAGCGGGCAACTAGTTACAGAAATTAATTATTTCAAAACGCACAAGTCTAACCCGCATGAGCACACACAGAAGGGGTTGGATTCGGCGCATAAAGGTCGGAGGAAATAATTTGAGTTATGGGTAAAGTTATTGGTTTTTGCAATCAAAAAGGCGGAGTGGGAAAAACCACAAGTGCAATAAACATAAGTAGTTACATCGCAAACTCCGGACTTGAAACATTGCTTGTAGACCTAGACCCGCAGGCCAATGCTACCAGCGGCCTGGGCTTGGACAAGCGGTCCGGGAACAACAGCGTTTATGAGTTGCTGGTAAATAAAGCTGCCGTAGAAAACGTGATTGTTCCTACGGGGATAGAGAAGCTATCCATCATTCCTTCCAGCGTAGCGCTTACCGGCGCAGAGATCGAATTT
>JAHJAO010000040.1 GCA_018813905.1 Candidatus Omnitrophota bacterium | reverse complement strand
TGACTGTCAACGCTTATGGCCAATAAACCCGGTATCTCTATATGCTCAATTGGCACGATAACCGGTTTATCTACGAGGTTCTCAAAAGTCAAAACAAAGGCTTTTGTGCCGCCGGCAAGTTCATAAACCTCATCTATAGTGATGCGTAATTTAGCATTATTAAAAATATCCTGAGGATACAGCTTTGAACTGACTGAACCAGGCGGCTGCCTGCCTATCATGAGCGCTTTCATTAATTCAACCGTATTTGCTGTGTCCCTGCCTTGCTCTTCATTTGCTGCCTGATGAGGTATTTTAATCTTTATGCGGGTAGCTGCTTGTGTTTCATCCATGATTAGGTGCAGGCAATAGGAAACATTATCCTGGGTAACTACGTAAAGCCGGGAGTCAAAGCTTTCTCTGGGCAGTAAGAAAATCCTGTTTCCAAGCGTTTCGATCTGCAAGATTTCGCTTGTGACGCTTTTTGTAACATTGGCAATTTTGTCCGGGAATTCCGCTTCTGTAATCATGCCTACTTTTAATCTTAAAGATATCTCATCACTGTAATCCAATGCACCAGAGGCATTGACCTGCCCTGCTTGGAATAGCCCAGAAACAATCATTAAAATAAATAGCTTTTTAAGTATTTTCATTATGGCTCTACCTCTTCCTGTTTAACCCCGGCAATCACCAGTCCGTAGGGGTTGGTTTCAATAGGCGAGATTCTTTGCAAGGTCATAGTGTAGCGAAGAATACGGTCATCCAGTTTTTCTTTGCCCATGAAAATAATCTTTTCTCCTGTTAATGTCACTTTGAAATCTAGACCTGAGTCTTCTAATTCCGGCTCTTTGCTTAGGGAGAATAATGAAGAGATGTTGTCGCGCGTAACTCTGGATATTTCATCTTCAAGGCTAGCCTTTGTCCTGGAAAGAAGCCCTGGCGCCATATAACGCATTGCTCTTGTATAAGTATCCTTAACTGTAACAGACGTAAAGTTATTGCGGTTTAGAAGCCAGTTTGAGGCAAAACCGCATACCACTGCTTTATCTATGCGGTTTGGATAGGCAATGCCTGCTTCCTGGGCGCTTGGGATGTAATAAATGGACTGGGGCTTTGTGGATACCTTAAATAGTGTAACCAGCAAAGCTATGCAAAATGCAATCACAGCATAAAGGCTAATCCCTAAAAAGGCAGAAGTTTGTTCAGCATGAGCCCATTTCTCAACAAAACCGGTACGTTTTATTTTTTCGGGTTTAAAATCATTCATGGCAAATAAAAAAGGGCTGGCATTCCTGAGACTTTCCTCAGAAACACCAGCCCCTTTGTTCTTCAAATAGGACTGATTACATCTAATTTCTAAATATTAACTTTCAAATATTAGTGTACACTATAATTTTAGGTTGTCAAGTTTTTTTGTAAAATCTTTTGTAAAATTATTTCAAAGGGTATTCTCACTCAGGGCGCCCAGAAATATGGCGCGACAGAAAAACTCTCTGTATACAGGTAGGATATAAACACACAAACACACAAAATTGTCTTTCTATTTTCCTGCTTTATGCTAGAATACATTTGATTAGCTAACCTGACATCCACAAATGGGAAAAAATACTCATAATAAAATGCTACCTACAAACGATTTAATTATACGCTCTGCTTTAAAAAAAATTTTGGAAGAACGCCATGCGAACGATGAAAAAGTACGAATAATAGAAGAACTAGGTATTCAACATGGCACAGCCAGAGTTGATATTGCCGTCGTGAATGGGGCATTACACGGCTACGAGATTAAAAGCGACCAAGATACCCTCCAACGATTGCCTGAACAAATGGGTGCATTTAATTCTGTTTTCGATAAAATGACCCTGGTTGTTGGAAAAAAGCATTTGTATGAAGCGATAAACATGATCCCTGACTGGTGGGGCATTACAGTCGCAAAGTTCAATTCAAATTCTTTAGTAACATTTAACCTTATACGTGATGGAGAGTTAAACAAAAGGCAAGATAGCGTTTCAATTGCTCGACTATTATGGAGGGAAGAAGCACTTGGAATACTAAAAGAAAAAGGTGAAGCTAAGGGTTTTTATTCAAAAACTAGAGATTTAATTTATGAAAAATTATCTATGGTGTTTGATCAAGAAAACCTCGGTGAGAAAGTGAGAGAAACTCTATTCCTTAGGAAAGATTGGAGACCTGATTCGCCACTAATACTAAATGGTGGTTAATGCCAGCCGTGATCCACGTTTCGGTACTACCTGTACCCCCCAACTTCTTATTCTTCAGATAAACATCACAATGTTTGGCTTTTAGCGCAACATATTTATCACCGTAACTAAAGCTTTCACCATAAAAACGCCTATCCTGAGACAAAAGCTTCGCACTGCCTAAATACATTTCAAATCTATGTTTTTTCCCTTTCATAATTAGCCATTCGTCTTCTAATGTATATTTGATACTTGTTGTTGGGTGGTAAAATTGTGTAGCTTCTTTATAGATCGGGTGCTGAATAGTATAATCGGCAAATGCCGGTTTTCTTTTCAACGTCTTTCCAGTTACATGCCCCTTCCAACTTATCCAGTCAACTCGCGGGATGAGATTTTCTTCGTCAAGCTTATAGGCAGATAAATCCTCGGGGAAAGAGCCGCTAGCAAAACTAAATGTCCGCCATTTCGTTAAATTAGGAAGATCCTGAACCATCCCTAAATATTTAGAGCATTTATTGCCATTACTCTCCGCTTCTTTGACATCTACGAGAAGATCAATATCTTTCTCTTCTAATTTACCGACCGACAGAAAGTTCGCAATATCTTGATTCAGCTTATTTAAATCAACGAAATCAGGGCATATTAGTCTTAAACATAGCCCACATTTATTTTTCTTTGCCAGTGAATAAGCGACTTCTTTAATCTTTTGCTCATCGTATAAATGCACGATAGGTATAAAAACGCCTCCAAGGTCATGCCCACCCTGTGATATCGCAACAAGGGCCTTGGCTTTAAGAGGAGTGGTATATAACAGGCTAACATCTATGAAGATGGGCGCTTTACCCCAAACCTCTATAACTTTTTCCGGTATCTTAGGTAATTGTTCTTCGAATTTTACAACAATATCTTCACGTTGATCTCCCGGTTTGCCTTTAGACATCACAAACTGAAGTAATGGGGTAATGTGTTTCTTGTGTTTTTCTTCAAGAACTTTTAAGGCGCTCTGTTCTGCGCGTTTCCATTTCAATATTGGTACATAATGTTTTGAACTAAACATATTATTTATCCCATTCTATATTAGTAAAATATTGCCTAACCTTAGCAGCATTTACAATTTTATTTAAATAGACATATTTATTACCTTTATGTCTGATTTGTCCAGCAATAATCGCTACATGCACTCCGAGCTCATTTGCTAAGCTATCTGCTGCCATAGAAGAAGGAATAAGTCTAGCAGGGCTTACTTCCCATTTTGCTCTTGGTAAGAGAGCCTCTTCTGCTAATGCGTCAGCTTGTCGTTCATTCTCATCTAAATTAATCGTTTTAATCCCCTCGATCTCATCGTAAAAAAGACTAATGCCGCTATCATAATGCTGAGAAAGATGCGCTAATTCATGCATTAATGTGAACCAGAAATTATCTAACCTGTCATATCTAAGTGTTAAGCCTATAACCGGGTTATCTTTATTAATTAAAATAGTAGCACCGTCTAAGTAAGTTTTCGAGAAATGCTTCTCGATTACTAATACAATTCCGCGTTCTTTCAAATATTCTTGAGCCAATATGGGCCCATTGTCCTTTACGCTTAATCTTGCTAGTTTTTGCATAAATTGGAGATCAACAGTGCCGCGATGGTATTTCTTTGCCATTTTAATTTTATTGGCCTTTTTGAACACATAAGCAGCCCACGCGGCTAATGCATGTTTATCTGAAAGCGGCGAAGATCTGTAATGCGATTTACGTGCCATCCCGACAAGTTGTGCAGGAGACCCGACTGGTAAAAAGAAATTCTTAAGTAGTTCGACTCTACTATACTTTTTCAATGAAATGCCGCCAAAGTAACCCCTCTCCCCCATTTCTGTCACAAGGCGATCATCCCAACTCTGGTATTCGGTACTGTTTTCCGAATCCGGTTTTCGAATAAGTACTTTTGCAGGAATACCAAGCCCAGCTTCAAGAGCCCTAACCATTTCAAGAGTTAATTGACGTTTACCTGAAAGAATCTCCGATACCCTGCTTCTGCTTCCAAGATAAGGAATCAAGTCGCCTGGTGAAAGACCAGCCTGCTCCATTCTAAATTTAATCGCTTCAATCGGATCCGGAAGTTGTTCAGGAAATGCCGTCGTTTCGTAATCCTGAATAAGAGCACTAAGAAGACCAAGCTGCTCCCCTTCTTCTGAGTTGGGATCTGGATCGCGATCCATTAAATCTTCAACCAACTTAAGGGCTTCTTCGTAATCTTTTTCAGTTTTTATGACTTTTATCTTGATCATATTTTCTCTAAGTTATGCCCCAGCTATCATATTCTTTGTGTGTACCTATCTTCTTTACCAAAACAATGCCGTTTTTGTAGTTTATCTGCACCAGCAGCCTGTACTTATTCCAGCAAAAATCGAAGACCACATGTTGATCCTTTATAATACTGGCCTTCGGGTATCTGCTTTTAAGATCATGCGGGTTGCTCCATTGGATCTCCTCAACTTCCGCTTCCCAAGACTCAATTTGTGACCGCGCGTCGGCATGTGCTTCCATGAACTCGTGCAATAGCTTTTTGCCTAATAATTTCATATACTCTCACTAAGTAAGTTGCTACAGTATTTGTTCCCATAATGGGAATATACACCAAATAACCTTAATTGTCAAGGTATTTTTTACAACTACATAAAAAATGATTACTTACAGAAAAAGGTTGCTTTTTAAATTATACCCAACCAGAACAGCAAATTCTTTACCTGAGCATCTAATTCTAGATCATCAGATAAATCTGGCCTACCTTGCTCAAAGGGTGGAATAAGGATACTAAAAGTTATCAGGTCTTTAATTTTTCCCCAATGCTCATCTAAACTGACTTTCTTTAATTCAAAAACATCATTTAAACACAACTTTAATAATTCTCTCGAGAATAATTTGTATGCCACGGCCTTATTCTTGAGGTTCTTGATAGGACTTTTATCCTCCCCTTCTTCAACTGCGAAATCCTCCAAGAAGAAAAATTCATCAAAACCATACCCTTCGTAGATTGCTTCATGGCGGATCTGGCTTAACTTCTCAATCCCCTTCCTTATTAACTCATCTTGACCATTAGGAGGAAGCATTTCAGACGCTAAAACATAATAAAAAAACTGCAAAAAAGGTTTCAAGGCTTCCTCGCTCATACCTGCAAGAATTACATCTAAATTTTTCCAAATCGCACCATGAGACTGCGAAAGACCCTCGAAAACCCAATTGTTTTCTCTTGTTAGTTTAGCCATTATTAAAGAATTAGTTAAACCCAATTCTGCACTTTGAATATTTGTAGGTTTAATTATAACGCGACCATTCAATGCGAATAATGCCTGAATAAAATGAAATGATGCAGTGTAATATGAAAATACTGCTACTGCTAAAAATATCTTATTTCTGTTGAAATCCCCTACCTCGATAAATCTTAAACCAAGCAAAACGCCGCGAAGAATATATTTAATTGCATAAAGAGTCAAAACAGGAGGGGTAGGTGACAAGTCTAGTGCCGCCCAATCAATTGTTAATTCATTGTTCGCAGGATTCCTAATAAAAGAAGGTGTTATTTGGGCGTTTAGCATCTTTCCCTACAACTAAAAAATAGGCATGATGAAAATCGGAAAGCATTTTAATATACGCAGGATTTTCACTCAGAAACTTAACCGATTTTTTAATATTTGCTCGAAATAATTCTTTCATGGGATTTATTCCCTCTAACTCGGAACGAATACTAAATTATCGGTTTTAATATATCATAACTATCTTAATTTTCAATGGGTTTTGATATAGTGCAAGCGGTATTCCCGCTCAGGTGGCCCAGAAATATGATGCGGCAGAAAAACTCTCTGTATACAGACGTAAGATTTACTTCATTACCGACCAAACCAGTGAAACCACCCACCCTAAGACAGTCCAGCCTAAAAGCAGATTTAATAAAAATATCGCCAGCTTATTTCTATGCTGCCTTAAGAACGCAATCAAAGTCGGTAAGAAGTAAACGGCAAAGATCAAAACTACCAATAAGAGTTCTAGTATTGTGAAATTCTGCATCTGCATTTTTAATCCTCTCTCCTAAAAACCGAATACCTGCTCACCAACTTAGGTGGAGCAATCAATCCCTTTATTCGGATCCCATACTTATAAAACAAATGCGTAATATAGCCTTGGGGCTTGCCCTGCTTTATTAATCTTAAAAACATCCAGCCTCCAAAGAATACAAGGCCTGCGTAAAAGGTATCAAAGAAAAGTATCATAGAGCCGCAGGCTAGGGCTAATATCCCTATATCTTCAGGCTCAAGGCCAAAGAGAAGCAGAGGTTTATCAATGGTG
>JAHJAO010000039.1 GCA_018813905.1 Candidatus Omnitrophota bacterium | reverse complement strand
TCGTTTCAGCTCCTCCTGCGTAGCCATTATAATGTCCTTTCCTGCCATATGATCCTCCTTTGAAAAGAATCATTATAGCAACTTTGGAACAGGACATTCTTGCTTTGTTAATACCGGACATTATTGTATTGCGATTACATTGTAAATGAGTAGGGTTAAACTGGGGGAGACGGGGATCGGGGCTAACGCGGAAAGGATATTACCGTGCTAAAATCATCTCTTACATAATCGGGGTTCGTAGCCGAAGAACCTTTCCCCGTTTCTACCGTAATCGTGACCTTCATCCTGGCCGGGGCGGTTCCGCTTACGCGGGAATCCCAGCTTGAAAATGAAGTACCGGCTGAATTAAAAAACTCAAACTCAAGACCGGTTATATTCACGGAAAGCTCATTACTTGTTCCTGTGGAAAAATCAAAGTCAAATTCCGGGCTTGGATCAATTTTGCGATCATCCGTGACATAAAACCGCATTAGAGCATCATCTTTTGCCTCTAGAGTCCCCTGCCCGTCCAACCAATAACCTACTTCACAAAAATCAGATTGGCTTGTATCTCCTGGGTTCAGCGGAGCGATAAAATAGAATTCTCCGTCGATAGAATCTGTGCGCCAACCACTTGGCGTGTTTTTATCGAATCCAACGCAATAAAATTCTGTACTTGCGGTTTTTATAAACGCGCTGGATATTTCCCGCTCAATACGCTCTAAAATAACCCGCGCAATCCCTGCCGCCTGCAGGATATTATCCGATTTTTTCCATCCGCGTAAAGATACGCTGAACGCCGAATACAGAATAAACACTAATATCGCTAAAATACTCATTGACACCAAAATTTCAATCAGTGTAATGCCGGTTTGTCTATATCTTTTTCTTTTCATATATAAATAAAAAGCGGTTAAATCACATTTTAAACATATTATAATCCTGTTGGGCAAATATAGCGAAATTTGTACCGGCCGCGGAAATTGCGTGACTACTTGGCGTATACCAGCCATGCCCGGTATCTACCCCCGACGCTGTGGAATAAGGCAGCCCGCCTTTTGCCCCGCGTCGGCCAAAGCTCGAACGCACCAGCAATAATTTTTCCATTTCTGCGAAATAATAACTTGCCTTCCTCTGGTAAAGCCGCGCTTTACTTCGCTCTCCGCTCCTAGCATAATACCGACTCAATTCCCTAAAAGCAATGACCATCTGCGCCGTCCATTCGACTGATATCACGCCGCTGCGGCCGATACTCGACGGGCAGCAAAAATCAAAACCCGTAACAAAAATATTTTTTCCGTTATTATCAACCAACTGGACTTTTGTTTTACAATTGCGTTCTGCGCATTCAATCAATCCGCCGATATCTATTCCCATTTTTTCAAGTCTTTCCGGCCCTAAAGCGATAATGCCTAGGGCTATCGTATCGGTGGCAATCATTAAATCCTTCTCGCCGCGGTTAAAACGCTTGAGTTTTGCGTTATAGCCAAAGTTTTCAAGCCAGGAAAGAATTTTCTGTTTGCTCTTTTCGTACTTCAATTCCTTAGTTTTCTTATAAAGCTGGTCTAAAAAAACATACGCCGCGATATTGTGTTCAGTGCTCGTCCAGGACAACCGCGGTCCTCCGGGAATTGCGCCTTCTTTTTGTTCTTCCTGCAATAATAATATCCAATCGGCAATCTCTTTTACTAAGCTTTGAAACTTTCTGTCACCCGTCGCTTCCTCATACTTTAAAGCCGCCAAACCCAAATATATGGAAGGCCCGCTGTGAACAATGTATTCGCTAACCTTGCCGGTTTCGATATCATAAGCATTCGCAAAACCTCTGTTTACCTTTTCAGCTTTATTTTTGAAAAATCCAAACAGCTGTTGGGCCTTATCAAATTCTTTGAAATAAATAAAGCTAAACGCGCTCAATGCCTGATCGTAAGTAAACCCGACATCGGCAAACGCCGGATCACGGTCAAAGCTGACAACAAGCCCTGTTTGCCTGTTTTGCGCCGTAACCAGCCATTGGTACATAAACTGCAAGCTTTTGTTTTCTAAAATAAACTTTTTGTCTTCGAGCTTAGCCAATCTTGTCTTTAAACCGGTCTCCGTATTCGTATAGCTTCCTAATTTTTTCTCGAGTTCCCCTTTTTCCTGCCATAGCCGATTCAGCTGCTCTTCTAAATTCCTGCGCTCTGATACAAGCGCATCCACAAGCTCTTTGTTTAAAGTATTTTC
>JAHJAO010000038.1 GCA_018813905.1 Candidatus Omnitrophota bacterium | reverse complement strand
GCCTTCAAAACAGGAATTATTTGCTCTTATTGATGAAACAGTCGAGGTTTTAAAATCAGAAGAAACAGAAGGTTTATTACGCGAGCGAATCGATCAAATTAAATCAGATGAAGTGTTCAGGCAGGGGCATGTGGTGTTTATTCCGGAGCTGGATGAGAATGTCTGTATAATTGGGGACCTTCATGGTGACATGATATCCCTGAACAATATATTAGAGAAGACAGGTTTCATCATTAATATGGAAAGTGGCAATCCGAACATCAGGCTAATAGTACTTGGTGATTATATCAATAATGGCACCAATAGCTTAGGAGTTTTGCTGCGTTTAATGGAGCTTAAAATTAAATATCCTGAGCATGTTATTCTTCTTAGGGGTAATAATGAAGTTCAAAGGGATGATAATAAGAAAATTGGTGCATTTCATAAGTTAGAGAATCTTCGACTTATCCATGACAAACAGGAAAGCATGTTGAACAAATTGGGCTATTTAAAACAAAATTCATTCTTTGTATTTGAACTGGTAGCAAAATACGGTTTAGATAATCTGAATGAGATATATGAACACTTCATGCAGCTTTTTGAATTATTGCCGGGAACTGTAGTCACGGCAAAAGGTCTGGTTATGACGCATGCTGCTCCTCCTAAGGATCCAAACGTGAGTTTATTAGATATTGCCAAAGATAATAGAATCGCATTTGAGATGCGGAAAAGCTCTATTTTTGCTGATGAAGACCCACCTCGAAATAAAGATGAACAAGAGGAATTTAAAAAGAATTTGTTGGAAAAAACGTTCTTATCTGAGTTCTTAAATAAAATAGGCGGAAGAATTCTCATAACCGGGCATTTTTCTACACAATCAGGATGGGTTTACTTTGGTAAAAGAGTGGTCTTACACTCTTGCAATGTGAAAAGTCCTGAAAGCGGATATTATCTTTATTATCAGGGAGTAGGGGATGGATGTTATACAATGCTTCCTTTAAATAAAGAATACGATACGTTTAAGGAAGAGTATTTAACACCAGTGCCGTATGCAAAAGAAAAACCTGCAGTATCCTCGGGTGAAGAACCGATGGAAGTCACAGAAGAATTAGTACATAATTTTATACAGAATAAAAAGTTGGTTATTCAAGCAACTGATAATACAGCGTTTCTTTTTACTCTTATTCAAAAAGATAGTAATAATTTTAGGATTGATGTCGGCCCTAAAGACAAAGATAATGTGATTGGCCACGTTGATCTTTCTATCGATTCAGGAAAAGATGTGGACTTTGGCATCTTCTGCCGTTTCAACATTGAATGGTCAGATAAGACATGGGAATCTATTTATCCCGGGATTCAGGCTGCGCTTACTTCTCTCAGCGTTGGTGTTGCTCAAAAAGCAGGAGCAGATACCTTGAAATTAGAGTATGTGACATGGGAAGGACCGCCTGATGGAGATTGGGGGAGCTGGTTTCTTTATAATGATTTTATCTGGATGCGTGATTTGTCTATTCCCCCCAAGAATATTCTTATTAATCGTAAATTTGAGGGGAAACCCGGAAAGCTAAGCAAGACTGCAGAGGGCATTCAGCCTCAACATAAAGAAACCGCAATGAAGATTGAAAAGGACGGCAGATTAATCGGTGCAGTAGTACGCTCTGATCATAATCCTGGTGAAACTACACACAGGTTTACAAATATGGAAGACCCGATCCAGTTTAATGTCATGAGTCGAAAAGCTGGTATAAAAGGGGAGAAAGTTTATCATACACCAGTTGAAGGGCCGAATCCATTCGGAGACAGACCTCGCCAGGAAGTGCTTTTTATATTAAAGGGAAAAATAAAAGCCACATTCAGTACAAAAGAAAATGAAACAGTAACTGAAGAAATATTAGAAGCAGGTGATTCGGTATTGTTCACGGAAGGCCATCAGGTTGAATTTCTTGAAGACACGGTTTTCTTAGAGGCCAAACAGGGCCCATACCCGTCTTCAGGCAATAAAAATGACGATCAGGTTATGCTAAGTGATAATCCTGAATCTATTTATAATGAATTATTTTCTGCCGGGAACTCAGTTGAATTGCTTAAGAAATTAGAAAAAACAAAATTAGCGGTTTTCGACCTTGATGAGACATTAGCAAACGTGGATAAAGATGTTCCCGCAGGTACAATTGAAGAGTTGAAATCTTTGTTAGAGAAAGAAATCAATATCGCCATAGTTACAGGGGCAGGTAAATTTAGAGTTATGCCTAGATTGATAAATAAATTAAAGCAATCTTTAGGAAAAGACAAATTAGGATTACTCCAAAATCTGCGAGTATATACCCGCCTAGGCAATGCAGGGTTTGGGTTTAACGAAGCAGGAGAAGAAGTGGATTTAGAGGAAACTGCCATACCCGATTACCAGATAGAAAATATCAAGAAAATAATTACTGCATCTGCGGAGGAAATAGGTATTGGGGAGGGTATTAATTATAAGCTTACATACAAAAAGGAAGCGAAGGGTAATACGCTTATAGTAAGAATTGGGTTTGATGATTTAGCAAATAAAAAAGGTGATATGCATAAAATGGCTCAGGAAATCCGGAAGATGTTTGAATCTGAAGAGATTAAACTTAAGGTTATTGAGTCAGGAGAAGTTGCTGTAGAGATAGCAGTTAATGGCAAAGATTATGCTATTGCATCCTTGATGGATAAATTGGGTGTTCTTGCTGATGAAATCGCATTTTTCGGAGATTCTTTCGGGCTTAATGGCGGAGACCGCGCTATGCGTTTTGATGCAACTTTAAAATCACTATTTTTTAATGTTGGCCCGGACATAGAAGAACAGGAGTTAAATGAGGGGATACTTACCTCAAAAGTCAAAGGCCCAAGCGCAACAGAGAAAATATTAAAACTTTTGATAATATCTAAAGAGCAAAAAATAAAAGATCAAATCAAAAAAACTCCGCTAAAAATAGATTTAAAGGAAAGTCTTTTTAACGCAAAGCTTAGAGAAATGGTAGACATGGCGATATAAGGGTTACACGGAAGATATTATTAATAAAAGGGATATCTGAATAAAATGCGTAAAATTTTTCGCACTATAGCTATAGTGTTAATAAATGCTTTTTTATTAATAGATATTGCTTGGGCAAAAGGGGCGGATTTAGCCTTGCAGAACCAAACGACTTGCCTTTCTCCGAGATTGCTTGTACATAATGAATTATTTCAGGGTTTTTACAAAAACTTAGCCAATGATTACAGTTTCATTCCAGTGCTAACGTCTTTAAACAAAATAGCATCACCTGAAGTCGAAAAAGAACTAAATGTTTTTAAAAAAGTGTTAAGCATGGATATCGCTGTAGTGGATGAATTAGATAATAAGCTGGCCAATGAGCATATTCGTTTAGATGATTGGGCATTCCGTATAGATAGAGACGAGGCGCTCGTTTATATAAAAGAGGCCTTATCTGCGTTGGATATTAAAGATATTGACGAATTAAGAAAAGTACTGAAAAGCATAGGGGAATTAATACGCGAAATCCGCGGTAATAAAATAGACGACCGGTATTATTTGGAAAATCTTCCGCAGATGGCTGAAGTATTGATGGATGCAGAGTTACTCGGGCAGGTATTAGAACTGGAACGCATATTATACGATATTTTACCGAAAGAAAATGTTGAGTACACGTACGATTACACCTGCACGGATTATGGCAGTCCCGGCACCGGTTCTATTGATGTCCCCGCAATAGTAAAAACAGTATTCTATTATTGTTGTGATAATGTCCCGAGGAGTAAGCTTAAGAAAGCGATCCAGTTATTGGCCGCAAAAGGCCGGTCATTACGCCAGGTTATCCATAGCAAAGATGAATTTATAGCATATTTAAGCGCAACTATGAGCGAAGCTTCTGATGAGGATATGTTGCGTCTTGATGCCCCAGCCATTCAAAGCATTTTAAAACGGATGTTAGAACCGCATAATTTTTCCCGTCAAAGTTCATATGAATTAGGTAGTGGGAAAGCGCATCATATGGAAAGTTTTCACGCGCGCAAAGTTAATGACAGTTTATTTTTAGCTTTTTTGCCGGAATTATCCCGGATTTGCACAACAGAAGAGCGGTTGGAATGGGCATTAAACATAGAAAAAGAATTTATGGGTGTTATGCTGGAAGAAAAGGTGCTTTCATTTCACGCAACCGAAGAGCCGTGGTATTATTGCCCGGAGGATAACCCAAGAATTGACTATATAAGCGTGGATACCTCGGTTATAGTGCATTCGTTTTTAAAAGAGTTGTTTATGAATATTAGCGATGAACAAAAATGTAGAGATTTTATCGATATGTTAGAACCGCGCTGCGCAGAGTTAGAATGGGGCTATAGGAAATATGCTAAATCATTAAATAGAGGATATTTTGCGGAAAAGATAAGTGCTTGGATAAGAAATAACCGGGTATTTGATTTTGATGAATTCAATGCCTTTGTCAAGAAGGCCTATTATGATTCTAAAGATATAAAGGAGAAAAAATGCCTGGTACTGGACTGCGACGGAGTGCTTTGGCAGGGGATTATCGGTGAAGATGGTTTGAAAGGGATAAATATAAGCGGAAAGCATAAGCAGTTCCAGAAAAAGGTAAAAGAACTCGGAGAGAAAGGAATAATATTGGCGATTAACAGTAAGAATAATATTGAAGATGTTGAAACGGTTTTGGCCAGGCATCCGGATATGATTTTGCGCAAAAACGATTTTGCTGTAATCATGGCCAATTGGCGCGATAAAGCTGCAAATATGCGGCAGATCGCAAAAGAGTTGAATATCGGGACGGATAGTTTTGTTTTTGTGGACGATAGCCCTCAAGAACAAAAATTGATACAGATGCTATTGCCGGAAGTGGCGACTTTTGATTTTGCGGCAAAGGGACAAGAAAATAAGAGATTAATTGAAACATTGCAAAATATATTTGCGAAGGCTTTTGTTACTAAAGAAGATAAATTGCGGCTTGAATCTTATCAGGCGAAGGGGAAAAGAGAACTATTGAAACAGCAGTCTGCTACTTTAGATGATTATTTTCGTTCATTAGAGATGAAGGTAAAAATAAGGGAAGGGGAGGAAAACCGCGAGTATACCCCGCGCATTCTTCAGTTAAGTCAGCGGACAAATCAATTTAATCTTACAACTGAAAGATATAAAGAGAAAGATATTCTTCGCTTTCTCGGCAGTAAATATCATCGGGTCTTTACCTTGGAATTGACCGATAAGTTTGCCAAAGAAGGAATTGTCGGCCTGTTAATTATAAGAGAAGATAAAAAAAATAAATTTTTCATAGAAAGTTTTTGTCTAAGTTGTCGGGCAGTTGGCCGGGGTGTGGAATATGCTTTTATGGCTGATGTCATTGGCAGATTAGGTAAAGAAGGGGCGCGGTTTTTGGGGGGAGAATACAGGTCGACTGAGAGAAATGCGTTAGTAAGAGATTTGTATAGAAAACTTGGGTTTAGCCGCGTAAAAGAGAAAAATAGGGTTACTGGCGGTAAACTTAATTATTATATGTTTGATTTTAATTTAAGTAAAGTGCCATTGCCGAAATGGGTTGAGATTAGCGGAGAGCCTGAACATTTAAAGATGCATGCGACAGCATATAAAGAAACAACTCAGGTGTATGGTATGGATTTGGAGAATATATTTGTAACGGAATATTATTGCGATGAAGACAATAGTTTTTTAAAGGATCCTGATTTAGAAGTAATTAATATACAAATCTTGGGAGCTACTGGCAGTTATGATGGCGACGGAGAGCCCGTACATTCTTACAGAGTAACCTATATTCGCAGAGATAATAAATTAGAGGAGCTTTGTTCAGATAAAAATAGACTTAATGAGCTAAAATTTATTGAACAAGCAATATAACTTGGTACTCACAGCTTGTTTGGCGTATTATTAAATGCCACAGCTTATTTTAGGGCCTATCTTGGCGTTCCCCAGTGCTTTTTAATCTTATGTCAAGCTAATGTGCAATTTTAGCAGCTTTGCTAATAAAATTGTAACTCTTTTATTTTCAAATAGTTACATAAGCATTTTTATTTGCAAAATAATAGATCCCATGGTATACTTTACTACCTTTTTTAAAATGTCCTTAACGACCTAATTTTAAACAAGTTATAACAAAAGGAGAAGCAATGAATTGCGATAAATTAGACAAAAAAGTTTGGTTTAAAGTAATTGCGCTTTTTCTTATTAACACCTTTCTAGTTACTAATCTCGGCTGGGCGGCAACTGCATTAACAACCGCTGAAAACAGCTATCTTGCTCCAACCACAACTATTCAGCATAGTTCAGTCTCATCTTTTTTCCAAAATGCGCTTAAAAACCAGGGATTAGATGCTCATCCCGCCGTCAGCAATATAAAACCCAAGAAAACAGGCTTAGAAACAAGAAATGCTTATTTGGCCGAACTTAATCAATTAAAGGTTAACGGTTACATCAAATCTTTAACTGATAAGGAAAGGACAGATTTGCGTTATGAAATGACGCAAAAGCAGCAGGCCGCTTATCTGGACGCAATTGGGCAAGTTTTAGAAAAGCGCGGGCAAAAAGTAGTAACCCCGGATATCTTGTTTGAAGCGGCTAAAATAGCGACAAAAAATGACCGCTCTAACTTAAAAGCGCGTATCGGGTTGCAGCTCGGCACAATGAACCCGTTACATTATGGCCATATAACCGCGTCATTAGCGGGAATTATCGGCCGTGTGCAAAAGACGGATAAAAACGTCAAAGTAATGACATTATTAGCTAACGGGGGGACTGTCCCGGATAAACCGTTTGCTGCTTCCGCGGAACTTCGTAACCAGATGGCCCGGGAAGCTTGCAGGTCTGCGGAATTTAATGAGTGGGCGGAAGTAACTCCTATCCGGGGGCAGCTGGTGGATATGTTCCAGGCATCTCCGAAAATGCTTGTTTTAGCCGGACAAAATGAAGTCGTTCGGCGTTTTAATATGGATATGGCGGCTTTTATCTGGTTGTTTGTCGCTAATCCTAACGTGGAATGGGTTTTTCTTGCCGGTTCGGATAAAGTGAACGAGTATGGAAAAAAGAACGAACAAGGATTATTGGTTGAAACGTTATCCAGGCCGGAAGCTCACGCAACCGTGGTTTATTTCCCGCGCAAAGGCGAAGAAATCGATTATGCAAAGAACATAAAACCATATCCGTGGCTTGATAAATTATGGAAAAGCGGTTTCTTTGTAGAGTCAACAGTTTCCAGCTTTGCCGATTTAGCGGCGATAAAGATAAGAACTGCGCTTGTAAAGGGCGAAGAGCATATTGACGGAAAACCATTAAGTGAAACAATGCCGGTAGGCGTTTCCAACTATATCAGAAAAACGCCGGCATTGTTATTCTTATATAATTTAGAGAACAAAAACGGCACTGCGGGAAAACTGATAATAAATAAAAAACTGAAAGAGGGAATGAACGTTTATGCCGAGTGTTTAAATATCATTAAAAACGAATATGATAAATCGGATACGGAAAAAGAAGTAGATGTGGCGACCTTAGATACGCTTTATCTGTTGCTTCTCGCTAATGAAATCAGGGCGTTGACGAAGGCCGGGGCGTTAAAGGAAATCTCCCAAATATTCCTTATTTATTCCGCTGCTCCGGGAACGGGAAAAGGCGAGTTGATGGACGCGACTTTTGAGAAAGGTAAAGGGAAATTTGCGGATATTATTGGCAAACTTATCCTTTACCATACGCGCAATCCAAGAGTAAAAGATGGTAAATCCGAAAAGGACGGCATCAAGTATCACTTTCGGACAGAAAAGCAGTTAAAAGCATTGGAAACGCAGAGGAAAATCGTAACCGCCTGGGTAAACCGCCAATTGCAGGGGTTGGCAATCGAGGATTTTACAGAAGGCGATTTGGTAATCGAGCAGGTAAAGAATGCGGAACTATTAAATAAAGGCGACGTTATCGTCAGCATAGAAAAAGATGGCAATGGCAATATATTATCTCTAAAGGTTAAAAGAAATGAAGAAGAGAAAAATGTTACGGGAGTAAGCATGCCGCTTGATTCCATGTATGACCTGCTCGAAGGGGATTTGATTGCCAATGTTAACGGCGAAGAAATTACTTTAAGCCGCAAAATAAAAGGCATGGCGGCTGTTTTTAAAGAAGGCAAGCCAATAATTTTAGAGGGAGGTTACGGCTGGTTTAAGTCGCTCATCGCCCAAAATCCGGAAATAGTAAGCATGTTCATCGCGCCTTTTAAAGACGCTGATATTAAAAAAAGAACAGTAAATACAGCATGGATTAATGGCAAGTTCAAAGAACCAAGAGAAAGGTTAGTTGCTTATCGCGTTGCCCAAAGAATAATCGAGGAAAATAGAGGAGAGATTTCACTTGTTGCCGATAATGAACAATCGGAAACATGGCGGCAGGTGGTTATGAGAGCTGTTGAAGACGCAAGAATTGCCGCCGGCAATGCGGAAATTATTGAATCCGACGCGTTTATCCAGGACTTGAACGATTTACTTAAACTGTTTGGGAAAGAAAATGTTGATGTAAAACAGGGGAGCCTTATCCGCGCCTTAGCGTACGAGGTTAACAGGAGAATCGTTGCCCGGGAAGGGCAGATTCGTTATAGCCGCGGTAAGCGTCCGGCGTTCGGCGAGGGGGAGACAGATCCGCAATTTGACCGCTATAACCGGGTTTTGGAAGGCGTGGTGCAGATATTATATCGAAATGATTATGAAAAAGGCAGAAAATTCGGAAAAAAAGTTTTGAACCCCTGGGGATATACCGATGAAGCAAAGAAAGAAATCATCGACAATCTCACAAATGATTTTACCAGATTCTTTTTCGAAAGTATTTTAAAAGGCATAAGAATAAAACTTGTGCACGAAGGTCATCCGATTAATGCGCCGCCGCAAGGGTTAAGCAGCGATAAGGCAAAAACAGGCGAAAAAGTTTTAAAACAAGTCATCGGATACAGCGATCAAGAGATAGAGTTAATGCCGATAGAAAGATTAGCAGAGCTTATACGCGAATTAGTAGCGACAGATGCCCTGAAAAGAGTTCCGGATTTATCGCAAATATTCCTTATTTATTCCGCTGCGCCGGGAACGGGGAAAGGCGAGTTGATGGACGCGACCTTTGAAAAAGGAAAAGGTAAATATGAGGATATGATCGGGAAACTCATTCTTTATCATACTCGCAACCCAAGAGTTAAAAAAGGCAAATCCGAAAAGGATGGCATAAAATATCACTTCCGCAGCGAAAAACAGCTAAAAGAACTGGCAGTACAGGGTAAGATAGTAGTTGCCTGGGTAAACCGGCAGTTGCAAGGCCTGGCCATTGATAATTTTATCGAAGAGGGAATTGTTATTGAGGGCGTTAAGCGGGCCAACCAGTTCCAGGTCAATGATGTAGTATTAAAAGTTACCCCCGATAAAGAAGGGCAGATATCTGAAGTTACTGTTACCCGCGCTGGACAGGAAGTTACTATGGGTGGGGTCGCCATACCATTAGAGAGCAGGCATTATCTGATTGAAGGGGATATTATCAAAGAAGTTAGCGATAGTAAGCTGATGCTGGACAGACAAATCAAAGGATTGAATTCTGTATTTTCTGAAGGGAAACCGGTTATCTTAGAAGGAGGGTATGACTGGTTTAATCAGCTTGTTAAACAAAATCCTAATATTGTTACGATGTTTCTTGCGCCATTCTCCGATTCGGATATACAAGACCGGGGAATAAATACAAAATGGATTAACGATAACTTTAAAATGGGGACGGGGTTCCGCTTGAAAGCATATGAAGCAATACAAAAACTTATTGAAGAAAATCAGGGCGAAATAGGTTTGACGCAGAAGGATGAAAAAGGGGAATACTGGAGAAGGGCTGTTAAAAAAGCCGTCGAAGACGAAAGAATAGCCCGCGCGAACGCGGAGTTGATCGAATCAGATGCGTTTATTAATAGTTTAAATGAATTACTTAATTTGTTTGGAGAAGAAAAGGTTAAAGAGGAGCGGCATGATACTGTGCGGGCCCTGGCCTATGAGGTCAGCCGCAGGATAACTGCCCGTGAAGGAGAAAAACGGTTCAGCCGCGGTAAACGGCCTGAATTTGCAGAAGGAGAAACGGACAAACAGCACGACCGCTATAACCGGGTTTTAGAAGGCGTGGTTCAAATTCTCAAGCGTAATGACTATGATGTTAACCGGCCAAATAGTTATTTAGGTAAAATTGTTGATAACCCCTGGGGATATACCGAAGAAACTAAAAAAAGAATCATTAGTAATCTTACCAATGATTTTACCAGGTTCTTTTTCGAAACGATTATTGCCCAGGTGGCTATTAAAATTAATTCTACCCCGCTTACTGAAAATAACACGGATAAAATTAAATCATACGAACAAATGGTAGCACAATCTATATAGAAAATAATATATATTTTCATCATAATAGATTACTTTTTAAATCAAAATTATTTTCTTGGCCGCTAGTTTTCTCGCCTTTAATAAGTAACTTGCATAGTAGATGATATGTTGAGTTATGATGCAACTATAGTATTTAATTTTTAGACGACAACAGATTGGAAGAAATAAATAGTACGACGGCAATGTGCAGAAAGATAATAGTTCAAACTATATTATTTATCCTAATTAATTCTTTTTTTCTGCTGGATATTTGTTGGGCGGCGGATGTTGGGGTATTCCGCCTTAAACAGCATAGCTGCCTGTCTCCGGCATTACAAATGAATAGCAACATTATAACCGGCAGTTTCTTTAAGTTATATCATGACCACTTGTTCGTAGAGGATGATTTCGGGGCGCTTTTTAAGCGTTTAGAAAAGATAAAATTGGCGGTATTCGACCTAGACGGGACGTTGGCGTTTGGCAGCCGGGATGCACCGCGCGCCATAATCGAAGGGTTAAAATTTTTGCTGATAAATAAAACGCATGTGGCTGTTATAACCGGCAGCGGCGTGAACAGTACCCGCGGCCGCATCATAAATGAACTGATAAAATCGCTCAAAGATGAAGGCGCGTTTTGGGCTATCGACTATCTGCATGTCTTTACGCATCTGGGCAATAAAGGGTTTAGATTGAAAGACGATGGAGAGCAAGAAGAGTATTTTAGGTTTGAAATACATAGAAGCTTAGCCCCAAAACTTATAAAAATAGTCAGAGAAGTTTGCGATAAAGAAGATGTCCATTACAGCATCTTCTCAAAAAAAGGGAAGAATAATAACTTTCTGGTTTTTCGGATTGTGTTCGAAGAATTGCAGCTTATAAGAAATAGAACGCAAATGATGCAGGAAATAGCCGAGGGAATAAACGAAAAATTCAGACAGCAGGATATCGGCTTGAGTGTTTTAAAGACCGGAGAGGCTTCGATGGAAATCGCGGTAAAGGCCAAGGGCTATGCCGTGGGATTCCTCATGGATGAATTGGGTGTAGAGCCCGAAGAAATCATGTTCGTCGGCGATTCTTTTGGGCCGCGGGGCGGTGACCGCTCGATGCGGTTTGACCGTACCTTAAACTCGCTGTTTTTTAATGTGGGGCTGGATATTGACGGGAAAGATTTAAATAAAGACATATTAACAACTACGCTTAAAGGACCCGAAGCTTCCCAGCGGATATTGCAGCTTTTGAAAATAGCAAAAGCTGAAGGCAAAAGTCAAACCAATGAGATGAGGACAGAGCAGGCAGATGTAGAATTGGATGAATTAAATCTTCCGGCGCTGCCGGAAGGTGTGTTGGGAGTGCAAAAAGCGCAGTTTCAGCTTTTGCACCAGGCGATTTGACACGGATAATGGCAAAAGTACCGCAAATTAAGGAGTGTAATAGAATGGAGTTAAGTAATAGATATTTCGGCGGTACTAGAAAAACTGAAGTTAGGCGATTACGGGGCTTGACATCTGAGCTGTTTTATGTTATAAAAAAACTTCTAACATTTTTCCCGACAAAAAGGGAAATTTTTGATATATCCCTTACGGAGGTTAATACTGTTGTGACGGTACTGGCAAACAGGTTAACAGGCGCCGCCAGACGGATGTGGCGTCTGCAAAAAACGGGTATAAATAAAAATAGCGATGTTATATGCGCCCATAGCTTGAGGAGAAAACAAGTTATGGGTTTTTTATTTGCGGAAAAACGGTCAATAAAGAATAATGATAAATTTCCAGATTTCCTATAAAATAACCATAAATAAAGACCAAGGAAGGAGAGCTTAAATGGGTGATGAAAAAAATTACGTCACAGCGCCTGAGGATCGGGTTAATATTTTTCAGAAACTTGTCTATGGCATCGGCGGATTAGTCAATAACCTGCTCGGCGCCGCGCTCGGATGTATGGTGATTGTGCTTAATCTCGGCCTGGGCATGAATCCGGCAGTGATTGGAACTCTTATGTCCATTCCTCGCCTGACGGATGCGTTAACCGATCCGGTGATGGGCTATATCTCCGACAATACTAGATCCCGCTTTGGCCGGCGCCGGCCATATATCTTTTTTGGCGCGATTTTTTCGGGAATTATATTTGCTCTGATGTGGCAGCTTCATGCCGGGCAAAGTCAAAGTTTTTATTTCTGGTATTTTCTTAGTGTGTCGATTATTTTTTATCTTGCCTATACTGTTTATGCGACGCCTTGGGTGGCTCTGGGATATGAGCTGACTCCGGATTACCATGAGCGCACACGCGTTATGGGCGTCAGTAATTGGATTGGCCAATTTGCCTGGGTTATCGCGCCTTGGTTTTATAAGATAATGGAAAACGATAAATGGTTTTCCAGCAACGTCGAAGGTGCGCGGAAACTGGCGATCATGATCGGAATATTTGTGGCTGTGGCCGGAGTATTGCCGGCTATTTTTTGCCGGGAAAGATTTGGCTCGAAGAAAAGCGATGTACATGTAAAAATAGCGGGCCTTGGGAAAAATATAGCAAAGTTTTTTAAGGGCTTTCTTGTTACCCTTAAATCTCGTCCCTTTCTTAAGCTTTGCTCGGCAACTTTCCTTATTTTCAATGGGTTTATGGCCGTCTCCGCCTTTTCTTCCTATGTAATCATTTATTATATTTTTGGCGGGAACAGAGACGCCGGAGCTACCTACATGGGATTGTTCGGCACTGTTTCCTCTCTTGCCACTTTTTGTGTGATTCCGCTTATTACTTGGATTTCTACAAAAATAGGAAAAAGGAAAGCTTTTATAGTTTCAATTTCTATCTCGATCGTGGGATATGCGATGAAATGGTTTTGCTACAATCCTGCCTCACCGAAAATGCTGCTTATCCCGGCTCCGTTTATCGCGTTTGGGCTGGGTGGCCTCTTTACCTTGATGGGGGCGATGATGGCTGATGTGTGCGACGTTGATGAGATGGAAACAGGGGAACGCCGAGAAGGTATGTTTGGCGCCATATACTGGTGGATGGTAAAGCTGGGGATGGCGGTGGCATTTGCCATATCCGGACACCTTCTGAACGCGACCGGTTTTAAGGTTGCATTGGGCGGCGCGCAAACAGTTAGGACATTGTATCTTTTACGGGTATTTGATATCTCTGTTCCGATTATAACATCCGCGATAGCCGTATTTATAATTTCTACTTTTCAAATAACGCAAGAAAAGGCCCGCCAGGTCCGCCAGGAACTTGAGAGGCGGCGTGGTAAGTAGTAGCATTTGATCCTTCGACAGAAATTCTTGGGCTTAAGCCCGGTGGATGAATGCAAAATTGTTTTTTTGCTCAAGAGGGAGCCTCAGCCTAAAGGCCAAGGGGCTCTATTAAAAGTTATGAACTTGAAAACAATTATTATTTTGAGTCTGGCTGTTGTTTTGACGGCAGGAAGATGTTGGGCGTTACCGGCGGCGGATTTTAAACTTTATGATGAGGGTGCTGAACCCATAATCGATTACAATAAATACGGCGAGTTTAAAGACATCGGCAAAGAGAGCTATAAATACGTAATCAAAGACCGGGAGGGCTTGAGTAGCGCTGCAGGAGAAGGGATTTTTCCGAACACAAAAAGTATCGATAAAGATCCCGGATACCAGAAATGCAAAAAGGAAAAAAGGCTTTTGGGCAGCCACTGGCTGTTTATAAATAATCCGGATTCCCAGGCTAATTTTTACCGCTGGGCAACAGCGGCGGAAGAACCGGGAGTAAAATTGTTTTATACCGCGTTTGCCTTGGAACATGCCGGGCAAATCAAGCACGCGATAAAGGCCTATTATGCGTTAGTTATTAATTTTCCGCGCAGTGTGGGATATACTTATTGGGATACGCCCTGGTATGTCGGGCCGGCGTCTTTGGACCGGATTTTATATCTGACGCAGAAATACCCGGAGTTGGGTATAAAATGCGTGGATGCGAAGTTTCATATCAAAAGGCGGTACGATAATGACCGAAGAAATGATGTGTTTGTTGTTGACCCCGGCCGGCTCGTAAAGGTTAGTCCGGACAAGGTAGGGGAAACGCCGGTGAATTTAAAACAGATGCCGGCTGCGCAGAAGAAAAAATACGGGAGTATCGAGTTTATCCGGTATGAAAACGGGCATTGGCAAATGCTGGTTGAAAGCAAGCCCTACATGATTAAGGCCGTGGCCTACCAGCCTTCGAAAATCGGCCAGAGCCCGGATATCGGGACGCTAAAGGACTGGTCTTTTAGCGATGAGAATAATAACGGAAAAAGCGATAGCCCCTATGATGCTTGGCTGGATAAAAACCGCAATAACGTCCGCGATAAAGATGAACGCGCCGTGGGAGATTTCCAGCTCATGAAGGATTTGGGAGTGAATACCGTCCGGGTATATCACCATACCGGCGCGAACAATAAGGAAATATTCAAGGATCTCTATAAGAGTTACGGGATTAGAATTATGTTGGGTGATTTTTTAGGCATGTACGCGGTTGGTTCAAAGGCGCCTTGGGAGCCGGGCACAAATTATTCGGACTCGCAGCAGCAGAGAAATATGCTGGATTCGGTAATGCAGATGGTGAATGAATATAAGGATGAGCCGTGCCTGCTTATGTGGGTCTTGGGTAATGAAAACAATTATGGTACGGCCAACAACGCGGATGAGGACCCTAAAGCGTATTATCATTTTGTAAATGAAGTGGCAAAAAAAATAAAGGAAGTTGACCCCAATCACCCCGTAATGATCTGTAACGGGGATATTCAGTTCCTGGACGTGTTCGCAGAAGAATGCCCGGATGTGGACGTGTTTGGCGTAAATGCGTACCGCGGGAATATTGGGTTTGGCCGGCATAATTTCTGGATGCCGATTAAGGAACTAGCGGATAAACCGGCGTTTATCACTGAATATGGATGCCCGGCGTATGGCCGCGGCTTTAACCGCGAACAGGCGGAGGAATTTCAGGCGGAATACCTTGGTAATAACTGGAAGGATATCGAAGACAATAGCGCGGGAAAGGGAGCAGGGATTGCGATTGGCGGGTCTTTATTTGAGTTCGTGGATGAGTGGTGGAAAACCGGCGCGCCGCCGGGATATCCGGATATTATCCAGGATGTGGTGCCTAATTGCGGCGGGCCGTTCTTAGACGGATGGTATTATGAAGAGTGGTTTGGTCTTACCAGCCAAGGGGATGGGACGGATTCTCCTTACCTGCGGCAGCTGAGAAAGTCTTATTTTAAATTACAAGAGTTGTGGAAAGAAAAAGAATAATGTTTAGAGTTATAAAAAAAAGGCTAATTTTAAATCCGGTTTCTGTTATTATTATAATATTGGCCGTGTTCGTGATAAATTATAACGGTGTTTACTGTTTTTCTCAAGCAGAAAATAAAAGTCAAAATAAAGAACATGCGGAAAATGAGGTGAAGAAACAGGAATTAATTGTTTATTATGATAAAAATTATCCGGACAACCATTATCACCCTTCCGGCAGAATTGGGGATGCGCAGGATTTGAAATTCGATGATGGTTGGGAGAATATGCCTGTATCCGGCAAGACGTGTGTCCGTATTGAATATAGAGCGCAGGGAGATTTTGGCTGGGTGGGCCTTTACTGGTTAAACCCGGAACTTAACTGGGGAAATCAACGGGGCGGGGGATATGATTTGCGGTTTGCAAAAAAGCTTACTTTCTGGGCAAAAGGCGAAAAAGGCGGAGAGCATATTGCTGTTTTTAAGTTTGGGGGCATAAAAGGACTATATACGGATTCGGATAATCACGGTATCGGGCCTCTGGTTTTAACTGCGGATTGGAAACAGTATACGGTGGATGTATCCAAGAGAAATATGCGGTATATCAGCGCGGGGTTTAGCTTCGCGCTTACGAAAGCACACAATAGGGAAGGTTGTGTTTTTTATATAGATGATATAAAATATGAATAAACACCCGAATCTTAAAGCGAAGAAAAGGAGGTAATGGTTGTGAAGAAACTTGTCAGCTTATTTGTAGCGGTGATGTTAGGTTTTGTGTTAAGTGGTAGTGTTGCGGCGCAGACAGAAGAAATGGATGATTATGGTGATGACACCTTAATCGGAAAAGCGGCGAATTTTATAGAGGGTGTATTCGGTGTTTATTATGAACGCGGCGACCGCCGTAATCATTATGTTCCGTCCGGATGGATGGGAGATTATGGCGATATCAAGATGAACGAGAATTGGAAAGAAGGTGCATACGAGGGAAATAGTTGTATTAAATTTACCTACTCAGCGGAAGCGAAACAGGGGGCTAACTGGTGCGGAGTGTTCTGGCAAAACCCGTCTAACAACTGGGGAGAGAAAAAAGGCGGGTTTGACCTGACGGGAGCGACAAAATTGACTTTCTGGGCTAGAGGAGAAAAAGGCGGAGAGCGTCTCCAGGAATTTAAGATGGGAGGGCTTGGTGGTACCTATCCTGATTCTGACTCCGCGAGTATCGGGCCGATTGACTTGACGGCGCAGTGGCAACAGTATACGGTTGATCTTACCGGCCTAGATCTTTCCTATGTTAACGGAGGATTTTGCTGGGCAACCAATTCGGATAATAATCCGGAAGGGGCTGTATTCTATCTGGACAATATTCGCTACGAGCAGTAATAATAATAAGTTGAATATTGTGCCAGGATGTATTATAAAAAAGGGTAGGGGCGAGTTTTTATCCCTACCCTTTTTTAAAAGCAACAAAAAGGAACAAGCGAATCTATGAAATGTAAAAACAAAATATCTGTCCTCATAATAATAGTTATTTTTTTAGCTGCCGGCTGCAGCCGCCGCGCGCCTCGGATCGAAAAAGAGGTGGTTGAACACCACGGCGACGATATTGTTATTGAACAACTTGAAAACGGGCATTGGCAGATGCTGGTAAATGACGAGGTATATGTGGTAAAAGGGGTCTGCTATGCGCCGATACCCATCGGGAAAAGCCATCTCTATGATTATATGTGCGATCCGAATAAACCCTGGATGGTGGGCGGCAAGCTCATGGAAGAAATGGGAGCCAATACCATACGGCTGTATCAGCCGGGGGATGAGGTGTCTTATTGCCAGGCGATGATTGAAGACATGTATTATATTTATGGCATTAGGACAATCATGGGTCATAGCTTGGGTTTTTGGGATTATCCGCCGCCTAATTACGCGGACGAGGAGTTTTGTAAGGAAATAACCGGCCAGGTATTAAATATGGTAGAGAATTTTAAGGATACGCCGGGGATATTGATATGGAACCTGGGCAATGAAAATAATTATAGTTTTGACGGCCGGTTGAATCCCTGGAGCAGCCCGGAGATTGAGGCTTTGGGCAGTTTGCGCGAAAAACGGGACGCCCGGGCGCGTATTTATTATTCTTTTGTAAATGAACTGGCAAAAAAGATTAAAGAAATAGATCCCGATCATCCGGTATCCTTAGGCAACGGCGAGACGGTCGGCTTAAAAATCGCCGCACAGTATTGCCCGGATGTGGATTTAATCGGCTGTATTGTTTACCGGGGTAAACAATTTGGTAATTTTTTTAAAGAGGTAAAACGCAAGTTCGATAAGCCGGTTGTATTTACCGAGTTTGGCTGCGATGCCTATAATGCCCTAGAGGATAAAGAGGACCAGAATAACCAGGCGAAATTTTTAAAGAGCCAGTGGCTGGATATCGAAAATAATCTGGCCGGCGGCCCGGGCGAGGGCAATTGCCTCGGCGGGGCAATATTTGAATGGACGGATGAGTGGTGGAAGACATCGGATTCAGACCGCGACAGCTGGTCCGTGCATGATACGTCTGCTACCTGGGGTATGGGCGCTTATACTTTCGATGCCGCCGCCGGAAAAAACATGAATGAAGAATGGTTCGGTATCGTTGCTTTAGAGCCAGAGCTTGAAAGCGGAATTAATAAACGGGTGCCGCGCAAAGCTTACTATGTTATGCGCGAGCTTTGGAAGTCAAGCCGCTGATAAATATTCTTTTCCCATAACATTGATTAGAGGTAATGAATTATGAGTTCTGTAAATAAGAAGAATTTTTTTGGGGTGTTTTTATTTTTTATCATTTTTTCTGTTGTGTTAACATCGAAGGTTTGCTTATTTGCCCAGGCGCAGGATGCGGCGATAATAGATCTTACGCAACAGCTAAAACTTGAAAGCGATAAAAATTTCGAAGCCGGGCGGTTTTTGTCGTTCCTTGATTATTTGAATAATTTAAGGACAGGAAAGGAAGAACGATATTTGCCGCTTATTGACTATTACATCGTTTTAACCAAGTCCTTGTATCTCGATTATCTTGAACAACAGGAGGATTGGAAAAGTTATTACGACAATACGCACAAGCTGGATAAAGAAATCATCGATACGGCAAACCAGTACAGCAGCCGGAGTAAACAGTCGGCGTGGGCTGTGGATATGCTGTATCTTGGCTGGAAAGCGCATCTTCGGGAAGAAGATAAGAAAGCGGGCACCACTTTTAATTTATTGATTGATAATCTCATCGCGCTTACCGAGGCCGAAGATGACACTTCAAAGTTCCAGGAGATTGCCGATACTTTAAGCCGGCAAGGACAGATCGCTCAGGTTAACCGCTTGTTCGGAGCTTATAAGGAATATCTATTGAGTCAAAAGACGCCGGATGAGAAAGCCATCGAGCGTTTGGCTGAAATGGCGCAGGAATATCTGCGGCGCGGGCAGATTGATACGGCTTGCGTTGTATATGAGCAGTATATCGAACTTGCACTTTTGTATTATAGCAAGGATGAAATTTATCTTTGCTTGAGAGAGATCGCGGAAAAATTCAGGCACCACGGATTCTGGCCGGCAAAAAGAGCGGATTTTGCCGAGAAAGTTTACGCGATTATCGAACGGGAATTGAATCTGGATGTTTTTACGGAATTGGATTTATTTGCCCGGGGGTACAATTTAGATGTGCTTTTAAATTATAGGAAAGCAGCTTATGTTTTCCAGGAATTTCTGGACAGATTTCCCAAAAGCAGATTTATCCCCGAAGTTTATACGCGCTTAGGGATTATCAATCTCTATATATTCGCCGATATCGAGGCAGCGGTAAAATTTTACGAAAAAGTCAAGGAGGATTATGAAGATTCGATATATGCGCCTTTTTGCGTGTATGAATTGGGACTTATCTGGCAGTGGAAGAACGAGGATTTAAGGGCCAGAAGTTTTTACGGCCTACTCTTGGAAAATGAGGGGGAGTTTGGCAAAAGGGCCCGGGCGCGCATGGAGGAGATAAATAAGGGGTTGGGGATGCTTGAGGAGTTGTACCGGCCTTTTAAGTTGCGGTTTCAAGACACAAAAGCTCCGTCGACATTTAATCTGACCTTAGATGTCGAGCAGGACAGGTCGTTTTTTAATAGAGATGTTGTTTGCCGGGCCAGGGCGCAGGATTATTCCTTGGGAACGATACAACCGGAATTTGAATATGAATGGTTTAGGGACCTGGGTACGGTAAACAGGGAAGACGTAGAAAATGTGCCGGAATTTACTACTACTTATGAAGACGCGAACGCGAAGATTGTATGTTTTTCCGCAAGCTTTGCGGAAAACATCGGCGTTATCTTCCGTGCCCCGTGGACGCATAAGATTGATATTATTTCTCCGCACAGCAATGCGTATCTAAAGGTAAAAGAAACAATTGCTTTTTCTGCGAAGGTAGAACCGTGCACCAATGAAGAGAATTATTTCTTGTGGGAATGGCAGATAGACGGTCCGGAAGCTTTTACGGTTGAAGGCAAAAAATTCAGTTATAGCTTCGCGAAAAACGGGCATTATACAGTAACCGTTAAGATTTTCACCCGTACGGATAAAAGCACCGACGGGACAGAAGGTGCGCAAGAGGGCAAGGGAGAGGAAAAGGAAGAAATTTTCTTATCCAGTGACGTGTCCGGTATATTGCTCGGCACCCAGGAATTCAAATTTGATATAATTAAGCCGAAAGATATCAACGAGTAAATATATTTTTTTACGTGCGATTCAAATGCCGGTATTGAAACCAGTTAAAAATCCAGTTTTCTAAAAAATCCTTTCATTTAAATTTAAGAAAAATTTATGAAGTTTGAAGAAAAAAGAAAATATATCCGGTTAAATACGGTTTTCCCCATCGAATTGAAAGTGATTGATTTAGCAAGCAATCCGCTCAGCGATTTATTGCAGGGATTTACGTGCGACGTGAGCTTTGAGGGCATATGCGTAGAGATAAATAATTTTAAAGACGAATATATAAATCTTCTTAAAGATAATAAGGGGCGGATAACGCTGTTTATAAATATTCCCTTGCGTAGAAAACCGGTTAAAGCGGTGGCGCATCTTGTCTGGTGTAAAAAATCCGCTTCTCCGTACCCGGCAAGCTACATGATCGGCATGGCTTATGAAGCAATAGACCGTGAGGAGCAAAAAAGAATAATTACGTATGCCAAACGCACGAGAGTTTATCCCCGCTTAATAGCGGGATTTTTTGTACTGCTTTTGGTGTCGCTGGGATATTTGGCGGTAAAGAATGTTGAACTTGTGCGCAACAACCGCGCGCTTACTCAAAATCTTAGCCGGTTGTCGGAGGAGCAATTTGCGATAAAAAGGGGGCTGGACCGGATTGAGGCTGAGAAACTGATTGTTGCTAAATTGTTGAAAAACGGCGCCCGCGAATCAGAAAGGCTGAAAAATACCAT
>JAHJAO010000037.1 GCA_018813905.1 Candidatus Omnitrophota bacterium | reverse complement strand
TATGAACCCGATTTTCCTCCCAGAATATCCGTAAAAGAAGCAGCAATTTCCCGAAACATTCCAAACCCTGTTATGCAAAACCCATTTACTATGCCAAGATATTTCTTTACTTTCTTTCCATCCACAACGCTTGTCGTTGTCACCAAAAAATTCCCTGATAAAGGTCTTTGATCTGCCGATATAAGAGCTACATCACAACTAAGACATTTTTTTTCACCTTGAAAATATTCTTTTTCGCAATGAGGACAAATCATCAATGAATGCAGCGTTACATTACACTTCATACAAACGCCCCAAGTCTTATCGTAAACCTTGCCACACTTCAAACATTTTTTCATTTAACCCTCCCAATAAAAAAAGACAATCCTCTTTTGAGAATTGTCCTAATAATATTATTTTTTATCTGCCACAACTTCATCACATTTTCACCCTTATTTTATGGGCACCATTTGGGCACTAGCCCTATAATGAAACTATAGCATATTTATAACTTATTGTCAATATATGTATTTACGATTTCTAAAAATTTACTGGCGGAGAGTGAAGGATTCGAACCTTCGATCCCCTTACGAGGATAACGGTTTTCGAGACCGCCGCATTCGGCCACTCTGCCAACTCTCCGACTCTAAGATAATATTGCTCTGGCAGCAAGTTTACGCTTGTTGCCTATAAGGCGGCTCCGCCGCATTTTTGCCAAGCGCGCTCAAGACAGCTTTCTGTGGCGCGACCTCGCCATTGTCCACATCTCGGTGTCCACTTGGCGGGCGGCCACCCCGCCATAGCGAGGCAAGCTCTACCAACTCTCCGGGATATCTTTTCGGCCTCTTCCCCAGTTATAGCAAACCTGACGTTAAAATGCAACGGTGATTATTGGAACCCGCGGCGGGAATTAAAAAGCTTTCTTTTCCCCGGCGCATACCGGGCAGGACTGCATGCGCAGCGGCTTCTCTAAGCTGCTCGAACGCAGTAGTTCTTCATCGCGCATGATCTTTTGCGTCGGGCCGTCGGCGGTAATTCGTCCCTGATGAAGCACAATCGTCCGTTCGCATAAATCCAAGGCCATGTCCAAATCGTGCGTGGCGACTATTTTTGTGTGCCGGAAGGTCTTAAGTAATTCGATCAGCCGCCTTCGTGACCGAGGATCAAGGCTTGACGTTGGCTCGTCCATTACCAGAATATCCGGAGACATCGCCAGTACCGTAGCAATGGAAACAGCCCGTTTTTCTCCTTGAGAAAGCTTGTATGGAGGCCGCTGTTTCAGGTGCGCCACGCCTACTGTCTCCAGCGCCCGGTTGACAGTGAGGACTACTTCTTCTTTGGCCAGTCCGAGATTCAGCGGCCCGAACGCGACATCGTCAAAAACCGTGGGCATAAACAATTGGTCGTCCGGATTCTGGAAGACCATGCCCACGCTACGGCGCACAGCTTTGAGGTTTTGCTTGGTAAGCGGATAGTCGCCGATGCGCACGGTCCCCTGCGCGGCAGTCAGGTAACCGTTGAGATGCAAAAGAAGCGTGGATTTGACCGCGCCGTTTTCTCCGACAATAGCTACGGATTCGCCGTGAGAAATGCGAAAAGACACGCCTTTCAATCCAGCCGTGCCGTCCGGATACGTGTACTGCAAATCAACCGCTTCAACAATATGGTGGCTCATTTTAAAACTCCTGTGATTAGTGCGCCCAATGTTAAAGGAATATTATAACATCTTAACCAGATAAATAAGAACGTCCATCCCAACGTAAATATGATTTCTTGATGTCGAATTTTCATCGCTCGAATGATGCGAATGTGCCCATCAAAACCGCGGCAGCACATCGCATGGTAAATTCGCTCCGCCCGCTCAAGCGTGCGCAGCAATAAGGTGCCGGTTAACGGGATAAACGTCTTGAAACCAACCGCTCTTGAATTGAACGACCGAAACGACCCGGCCCGGACCATTCTTTCAGCCTCATCGGTCAAAACAAATATATAACGATAAAAGAATAAAAGCTGCATAACAAACGGCCTGGGCATACCGAATTTTAGCAACGCCCCGCAAACGGCATTAAATCCGGTCAGGGATACCAGGATAAGCGCGGCCGTTACAGTCAGGACAAAGCGCAACAGAATGGACATGAAGGATATCCAGCCGCCGGCAATGCCTATTGACCCGAATTGAATTAGTATTTCTTTATCCAGCAGCGGATTGAAAATGCCGACCAATATGGCAAACGGCGAAACCAGTAATACTTTTTTCAGCAAATACCCCGCGGGCAGCCCGCCCAGGGAAATCAAGACTATCGGATAAATAAAAAACGGCGTCAGTTGCGAAAGCGCGTATTTGTCAAATGAGACCACGGCCACGATAAACATTAACGTAGCGATCAACTTGGCTCTCGGATCTAACCGGTGCAGCACGCTATCTCCGCAAGCCAACGTATCCAGGTACCCGATATTAAACGAATTAGCGCCGATGTTATTCATACTTTTTAATAAACGTTGCCGCGCGCAACTGATTATGCCGCGCGCTTGGAACGCCTAAGCCCCAGGCCAATAACAACCGCCAGCAAAAGGGTTAAAGCTCCTCCCACCAGCCCGGACACAGACGTTCCCAAATCTACTGCCGGCCACACTTCAGGCGCGGTTTCGGATTCAGCTTTCTTAAAACCATAGTCCGGCAGGATCGCGGTTTTTTCCTGAATAGCCGCTAAAGATACGTGCGCGGGCTCGTGACTTTCCAGCTCTTCTTTCCCCGACGTTTTAAACATCGCCCATTCCAGCCCGTCCGGGTTACCGGACGCAAACCAGCTCAATGCTCCGCCCGCGATCACGGCCGCAACTGCCAGGCCCAAAAACGTTCTTTTCATTTCAACCTTTTTACCGATTACTCCAACGTATTCTACGGCATCCAATATTTCCGGACGCGCCTTCCAGACAAAAGTAACTACCGCGGCAGTAACCAATCCCTCCACAATCCCAATCGCCAGGTGAATCGGCTGCATCAAGAGCACAAACGCGCGAAACGGCAGTTCCGCTATTCCCGCCAATACCGTTTCAAGCACCACACTGAACGCCCCCAGCTGTAAACCGGCGATCGCGCCCAGAACCGAGCCGAGCATGATCCTGCCCCGCGTAGGCATTCCGGCCACGATCTTACGGTAAATCAGCGGATAGACGATAAAACAGGGGAAAAACCCAAGGTTAAAAATATTGCATCCTAACGCCAGCAACCCGCCGTCGGCGAAAAAAAGCGCCTGCACAATCAATACCGAAGCCATGACTAGAAAAGCGGCATAAGGTCCTAGCAGTATAGCCAAAATCATGCCCCCGCCTAAGTGGCCGCTTGAGCCGGTACCTGGAATGCTGAAATTAATCATCTGCGCCGCGAAAATAAACGCGCCTAATACGCCCATGAGCGGAATTTTGCGGTCATCCGCTTCCTCTTTTACTTTCTTGGCGCTATAAGCGATAAGCCCGGCAGTGGCTGCCCACATGGTTCCGCCTACGGCCGGAGATATTAAAGCATCAGCCATATGCATAGCATTGCCCCTTTCTGTTTATGTTAAAACTCGACCTGCGCCCTAACCCCGGCCACGGTGATTGTCGAGCTGCCGTTTGCCGCGTCTTTGCCGTAAGGGTTGGTTATTATTTGGATATCCGGGGTAATGCTTAAATTTTCGCTTGCCCGGAAATTATAATAGATTTCGAAATGGCCTTCATTTTTCGCCTGTAACCCGCCGGCCTGTTTATAATCCTGCGACGGATTAACGATTCCCCAGGCAATGGCCAGCACATCGTCCTTGCGGCCCCAGATGTTGCCACCGAGCTGCACGCCCGCGCTGTACGCGCTTTCCAGCGAAAACGCCTCCCCCTCCCCGTTTAAAAAAGCTTCCTCTTCCTGCCAGCCGGCGCGCGCGAATACGCCTACATTATCCCTGATTTCCTGATCGCAGCTTAAGCCAAACCCGCTTGTGCCTTCTTTGGTCTTAGACGCGTCGTTCCATTTGGTATGCGCGGCTTCGTTCAGCCAAAAAATCAGCCGGTAGTTGCCGCTGCGCTCGAACAGCTTCGGTTTGATATTGAGCTGGGCGCCGAGAAACGGCCCGTCGCCAATTTGTTCAAAATCCCCGTCACCGTCTAAAATTTCCATATCCAAGCTCAGCTTGTCCGTCAAGACCGTGCCAAGATGCAACCCGATAGTATTTGCCGGGAATTCAATAACCGGACTGTTGCGAAAAATGCTGCCTAAAAATTGGCTGGTCTCATCGTTCGCGCATTCATTCGTATCCAGATAAGCGGTCGCGTCCAGCTTGCCGAGGGTTACGATCAGGCCGGGCTCGAATTCCTGCTCGTACCAGAGCTGGGATACGGCCGGATTGCCTCCGGAATTATCCGCGTCGTGGTTGACATTGGAAAAGACCTCAAGGTCATCAGTGACTCCGTTGCCTTCTCCGGTTTCAAAGCTCATAAACGCTTTCGCGTTATCCGCCAATTCTTTTTCCAGCGTCACCTCAATAGAATACGCGGCGTCGGTTTTGTCGTTTCCTTTATAACCGATATTCGCGCCGTTCGCGTTGTGCGTGCCCTGGATGATAAATGTCGCGCCGGCACCGATATCCATCCCGCTCAAGATGTCTGTACTTGCTGCTTTTTGCTCTAAGCGTTCAATTCTTAACTCAAGCTCTTGAATATCTTGGGCATAGACAGCCCCCGTTAAGATAAACGCTATTGCCAAAAATAATGCTATAGCTATTCGACCGACCAGCATCATCGCCTCCTTTGCTTTAAATCGAAGCTTCCAGAGGCCCGGTCAGCATGCGAAAATGTTTTGTTTTATTTTCTGCTTGTGCAGTAATTATTTTATTTATTTAAAAACCGCTTCTTCTCTCTCTTCTCCACCTGGACTATTTTAGCGTCGTGCACGGTAATGATCACCTCTCCGTATTTTATGTCTCCCAGCGCGAGAAGAACTTCATCAACTATTTTCTGATTTATGTTTTTATTTTGTTTGCCGGCTTCCATATAAATATGTTACGATTTATAAAATCGTAACACTTATTCAAGTGCCTGTCAAGCGTTTGTTCGCGAATGATGCGGCGCATCCGACCAGAAAAACAAAAATTCCTTGAACAAGTATTACTTTTTTAGTACTATATACTCACTGTTCGCTATCCTTGGGGGGGGTTTGACAAAAAGAGAAAAGGGGGTGGGGGTGACAACAATTTTGGTTGTTGACGATGAAACCGAATTGATTATTATCCTAAAAAATTTTTTGCGGCGGCAGGGGCTTTCGGTTGTCGGCGTAGAGAGCGGTAAAGCCGCCCTAAAAATCCTAGAGGCGAAAGACAGCAAAATAGATCTCGTAATTCTGGATATGAAAATGCCGGGGATAAAAGGAATCACCGTAATCGAAAAGATGAAGGAAAACAATATCAACCTCCCGGTTATTGTGGTTACCGGCAGCTTAAATTATAGCGGGTTTGTCGAAAGAATGCTGGAGCTGGGGTATTCCGAGAATGACATATTGTTTAAGCCCATATCACTTTTTTCCCTGCTGACTTTAATTTATAAAAAATTAGGCACCAAATAAGTTGCTCTTACCTTGAATTACCGCACCTGGCGCGGAGGGCTTTTTCTGCCGATAGCGCGGCCAAATACTTCAAACTCCCAAAGCGAATACCCCCATTCCCTCGCACGCTTTATACCATAGAGCCGGACATACCGGGCGCGGGCATTTACTTTGGTAATTTCTTCTGTGCCGCCTTTGCCGTTATTCTGCTTATAAACAGTTCTCCATGTTTTACCGTTGTGCGAGACCTGAATGTTGTACTTTTTGGCGTAGGCCACTTCCCAGGCCAGCCTTATTGCTTGAATATTATATGCCCGGCCTAAATCAATCGCGAGCCATTGCGGGTCGGAAAATTCCGATGACCAGCGCGAATTAGGATCACCGTCCACAACTTTCCGGGCAGAAAGATTCTCTTTTTCCCAGGAAGAAGCCTGCGTTTTCTTCCCGCGGGAAATTAATCGGGGCGCCTGGGGGTCATACGCAAAATTTGCGGTGATTTTTTTGTGCCCATCCATAATTACTGTTACCGGGTTTTGCGCGCCGCTTAAATCCCCCGACCAACAGCTAAACAAATATCCGATTTTATGCTTGGCGCTGAGCGCTACCTGTGTATTCTCGGCATACCGGCCTTGCCGGGGCTGAACATAGATATCCCCGTTTAGCGCGGAAGTCGTTAAAAAATATGTCCCGGGAATGTCTTTAGCATAAACGCGCACATAATCAATTGTGTGGTATTGGGGAAATGTTGTCCGGCTGTTGGGATTGCCCGGCCATTCTCCGCCTACGGCCGTATTTAAAATCAGGTAAAAGGGTTCTCGCGGGATATCGTGATCTATGGAGTGCCGCTCGATGCCGTCGACAAACCAGGTAATTTTATTTTCGTCCCATTCCAGAGCAAAAATATGAAAATCCTGCGAAAAATCCGGCCCCTGGAATATTTTGCCGCAGCATTTTTTGTCCGGCCACACACCCCAGTGCAAGGACATATGCACGGTATTGGAGGAGTGCCCCAATAGTTCTACGATATCTATCTCCGGCGGCCAATCCCCGCTTTCCGGCATAAGCCACTCGGCCGGCCAGATCCCCTGCCCTTTGGGCAGTTTTGCCCGAATCTCCACCCGGCCATATTGGAAAGCAAGCCGGCCTTTTGTGTCCACCAGGCCCGAGGTATAATCTTTTCCCTTGAATGGATGTTTTCTGCTGCGCAAGACAAGGTATCCGTTTTTTACATACACCTCGTTCGGCGCGTAATACTGCAACTCATTGTTTTTCACCAGGGCCGCGTCTTCTCTGCGCCATTTGGACTCGTCCAAAACTTCTTTTTCAAATTCGTCATGCCAGACCAAATACCATCCAGGCCGCTCCAGCGAACTGCCCGCCTCTTGGGCAATAGCCGGCCGCGAGCCCGCGAGAATTATTGAGGCCAGAACAACTCCTATCCAAAAAATCCAGCGCTTTTTCATAAGGATAAAATATACCATATCATTAACCAGGATGCCACAAATACTCTGGTTCCGCCATAAAACATCTTTTTCGCGGCAAACAGAGCGCTTCTTGATTTTTACACATATATATGTTATGTTAAGCACAGAAATTACAATTGTGCGGCGCGAATACTAGCGAAAACAGCTGTTGTTTTGAGAGAGCCAAGCAGATTTAAGGACTTCGAGCCCCGAAATGCGGGGTTCGAAGTCCTCGAAAAATTTATGTCTAAATTTTCCTCGGAGGAGTGGCTGAGCGGTTGTCCGCCAGGCGGTCGCAAAGAAGCGGCCCATGGCGAGACCTCGCCATGAGAAACTGCTCTGAAAGCGCTTGGCGGGAAAGCGGCGGTCTTGCGCAGCGAACAAAGAGAGCGGAGTCCCGCAGATTTGTTTCGCGCAAGCGAAACGTTGCGGGAAAAACCGTTGAAGTAACGCAATAGATACATAGCTTGACAGCGGAGGAGTGGCTGAGCGGTTGTCCGCCAGGCGGTCGCAAAGAAGCGGCCCGTGGCGAGACCTCGCCATGAGAAACCGCCTTG
>JAHJAO010000036.1 GCA_018813905.1 Candidatus Omnitrophota bacterium | reverse complement strand
TATTGATTCAAGGTAAGCGTGAAACTCCAGGATATTTTCGCGGTCACTTACCGTCAAATCCTCCAAGGAAAAGCCCCCCTTTTCCACAACATCCTTATAATCTTCTACCAGCTTTTCTAAAATATCGAAATTATCCTCCATCTCCAGCTCCATAAAATACTCGTAGAGTACGTATTGATAATCAATTATATTTCTAATCATTATCCGGAACGTATCCTCATCAAAATCCAAATCAGCCGGCAGCCGGTGATATAATGCGGTCAGCCTCAAATTAGCAGCTTCGATATCTTCAATGTTTTCCGATAAATAGTTTAAATCAATCTCCTGCTGTTTCTTCAGGCGCATTCTTTTTTCTGTCCGGCCACCAGCATCTGTGGAGGGCGCTTCTATAAACCGCAGATTTTGTTTATCGGCTTCGCTTATATCGGCAAACCACGTTTCTTTAACCGGTTTTTGTTTTTCCAGAATCAATAGATAAAATTTACGCTTTGATACGCTCTCAGATATCGCCTCAGGATTTCCTTTCCGGGATAGTCTGGACGGATTTTTTACTTTCTGGCAGGAAACACTTTCAAACCGCAGCTTCAATCCCATGGCTGCAAGCACCCGGATTCCTTCGGGCGGAATATATTGGTCAAACGGCACGGTAATAACAAAACTCCCCCCGGGCCGAAGCGTATCGCCTGCCTGCTTAAATACCATGAATAATTCCGCGGATGTTAATTCATGGAGATGGAATATCGATGTAATAAAATCAACGCTTTCCGCCCGGAACGGCCAATAACTGCTGGTAGAAATTTTTACTTTTTTCGGGTTTTTCCCGAAGCGTTTTCCCAGCTTATTCGTAACCAGATCAATTATTTGTACTCCCGCGGGAAGCGCCTCTTCTTTTTTTATAATCGACCGAAAACACCCGGAAAAAAACGAATCCATATCTAGAATTTTGACTGTAGTAGTGCTATTTTGCTCTCTTCCGTAATTTTCATTTTTCAGCCAATCGGCAATACCTAAGGCGGAAAACCATCCCGCCGAACGCTGCAGTAACCTTAAATAATCCTTTTCATTTTTTAACCGCCGCCCCCGCCAGCGCCATAACCGCGCATTAAGAAAATCCAGCACCGGTTTAACATGTTTAGCGTGAAAATCTTTAATCCAGGCGGAATGGTTCTCAAGCATTTCCCGGATAGTGGCACTATTGCCTTTTGCCTCGGGCCAAAATCCGTCTAAACTATTTTCCAATAATGTTATTTCTTCTCCAGATAAAGATCCGGTTTCTTTTAACCAATTACGCAGGCTCAATATATCTTTTACATAAGTGAGAAACTCAGGGTCCGGCAGCTTATCGATTAAATATTTATGCGTTTTGTTTATATCAGCGATTAACTCTTCATCTATGGAAAAACTCTCCGCGTCTTTGTTCGCTTCATAACAGGCAACTATATTATCCAAACGGTCTCTTTGTCTTTTTTGTTTGTATAGGGAGTGCAAATAACCGCTGTACTTATAAATTTCCTCGAACCGCGGCAACAGTTGCCTGCGGTAATAAGCCCGGACCACCTGCTCCGCTTTTACTCTTCCTTGCGTGGCTTCTTCGACAATTTCGCCGAAGGATAAGGCATTTCCCGCAACCGTAGCGGCTAATCCGCTTGTCTTTATGCCCAGTTTTTTATACACAGCATCACTAAAATCCGTATCTAAAAACCGGGTGAAATACAAATCTCCCCGTTCAATCAACTCCTCCAGCGTATACTCATCTGCCCCGGCTTCCTCATCCACTAAAGCCACCGGCGCAAAACCATCTTCATCGGATACGAAACGATTTTTCTGCAGGAAAGGGATTATTCTTTCATTCATGACGCGGACTGCTTTTTCGTGGTCTGCCTTGCGCCAGAGGTTAATTCTCTCGCCGAACCCCAGATATCTCAGCATAAAAGACACGGCATCTCCGCCCTGTTCGCCGACAGCTTGCTTTATTTTTATGAATTTTTGATATAAAGACGGCGGGATATCCTTGCTTGTTAATTCAAGCAGCGGGATTTTGTCCAAAATCTTCAACAGCTTATTTCTGTCTTCCGCAATCCGAATATTCTGCTGAAAATCTTTGCTGCTTATCTGCAAGGCGGGGCTGAGCTGTTCCGGACGGCTGTAAGCAATCTGGCTTAAATAAAAGCCGTCCATCAATAACACGGCCTGGACGAGTAAAAAAGCGGTAATTTTATACAGCTTTTTTAGTTTTTTCATAGTTTTTAAACCTTTTTTTTCTCAATTGGTTAGATAACAATTTTTATGGAAATATCGCCCTTTAGAAAAGAGCTAAAAAAATGTGTTAAAGTATACCATAAAACCAATAAGTTCGCAAAGATTTTAGGCATATTTTCCGGCAAGGATACTTAACTATAACATATTGCAATCATTGAAGATATGATGGCGAGATTTGTGCCTATTTGCTCAGGTGCTTGGCGATTATCTGCGCAAGGTGTTTGGGGGTGGTTTTTTCGTCTTTTACATCCAGCCAGAAGATATCCTTTTCCTGGTTTCTAAACCAGGTCATTTGCCTTTTGGCAAAGCGGCGGGTATCGCGTTTTAAGGTTGTTTTTGCTTCTTCCTCACTGCATTGCCCATTAAGATACGCGGATATCTGTTTTATGCCCAGGGCTTGGGCTGCGGTGCGGCTAAGCTTGATTTTTTTAAGTCCCTTCACCTCACAAACGATTCCGGCTTTAAACATTTCGTCCACTCTTTGCTCGATGCGCTGATATAGCTTTTCCCGCGGCCAGTTTATACCGAACATTTTTATCCGATACTCGCGTTCAATACCTTTGGCCCCGGCCTTGAGTTCGGAAAACCGTTTTTCCTGCCGCATGTTTACTTCCAAAGCACGCACAACCCGGCGCAGGTTATTGGGGTGTATTTCTAACGTCGCCTGGGGATCGAGTTTTTTAAGCTGTTCATACATCTGAACAGCGCCTTCCAGTTCGGCTCTTTTGTAAAGCTCAACCCGCAATAACGGATCCGTGATTTCCTGCCCAAACATACCGCCAAGCAGAGCCCGCACGTACATTCCCGTACCGCCGGCCACCAAAGGAATTTTACTCCGCTTATAAATATCTTTTATCAGGCTGCAGGCGCGTTCGACAAACATCGCCGCGTTATAATCCTCTGATGGTTTTAGGATATCGATGAGATGATGCTTTACCCCTTTGCGGCGGGCCGGGCTCAATTTGCCGGAAAGTATATCCATTCCCTTGTACACCTGCATGGAGTCGGCGGAAATAATCTCGGCGTTGATTTTCTTGGCAAGTTCGAGCGCGACTTGCGATTTTCCGCTCGCCGTCGGCCCGACGATGAAAACAACTAGCTTTGTAGACATATCTCCAATCTGTAATTTGATATCTGCAATTTGCAATTCCCGTAATCTACCGATTACGGGAAGACGTGCGTCGGCAGGTTTTCTTCTGTTTTTAATCGCTGTTCAGTATAGTCGGTCGCCATGAGGGAGACGAACTTTCCCACCCGCACGCGGTACAGCATCTGCCCTTCGTACTTAATGGAAGTCAGATAGGCCTCATAGCCTTTACTTTTTAACTCCGCATGCAGCTTCTCCGCGTTTTCCTTCTCAAGGAAGCTGCCCACCTGGATAGTAAAGAAATTTCCCTCCGGGGACAACCTGCGCGCAAGGTCAACTTCAAAGCTCTTGGGAAATCCTTTCTTTAATTTACTGAAATAATATTCGGCATCCGTCCATTTGCTCATTTTCTGGTACGACCGGCCGATTTTAAAATAGAGCGAGCATAACTTGGCGTCTTGTTCGCCTTTTTTTTCGATCAGCTGCTTATAGATGCTTACCGCGTCTTCGTACTTCTGCTGCGAAAAATAGCTGTCCGCGATGGTGATATAAACTTCCTCAAGCAGCGCTTTTTCCGCGTAGGGAATAGCTTTCTTCAGGAATTTCCTTGCCTGTTCGTAATCGTCCAGGCTCATATAGCAATTGCCCTCGAGCAGCATAATTTCACCCCGGAGCGGGCCGGCCGGGAAATCTTCCTCCAATCTTTTGCATTCCCCAATCGCTCCGTCATAATCGCTATTAAGCAACAGCGACATCGCCTCATCCAGCTGGCTGCTGAACGTATACGCAGATACATTATTAACGTTTAACAGAAACAGGGCTATTGCTAAAAATACGACGATCTTCATTTTTTTACTCCAGTATTTTCCCGTCGGGCAAAAGGTCGGGATGGGGTTTCTTCCCGTTTTGTTTAATAACATACCTTCTGCACTTAACCTTATTTTCATTCAGACAATATTCCGCGTTCATCTTAACTAAAGAATTGAAGTCTCTCATGGAAAGCTTTTTATAAACAGGGCAAATAGGAATCAGCTCACATGTGGGGCCGATCTTTTTTAAAAACTTATAAAACGGGCACTCTTCATATCTTTGAGTGCTGCAGAAATTAAGCGTATACACGTCCGGCACGATATCGATATAATCCATGCATTCTCTTACGTAATCAATAAGATACGGGCAATTAATTTTATTATTACTTTCATTTTCCATTTTTCACTCCTCTTTCCGTTTTTGTCTTATGCAATTTTTTCTGATATTCAAGCAATATTTGGTTTCGTTCTTTTTTTACCTTTAGCGGCACATCGTCCGAAAGCGCATAAGCTTTTGTATGCGGCCGCGCTGAGTACTTAAAGATATACGCCGCGTCGAACTTCACCTGTTGCATCAGGCGAAATGTATCCTGAAAATCCTGTTCTGTCTCGCCCGGGAACCCGACCATGACGTCGGTGGTCAGCCGCAAACCGGGTATAATCTGTCTTGCTTTTTCCGCGAGCCCGATGTAATGCCGAGCTGTATAGCCGCGGTTCATCTGCTTTAGTATTCTATCACTGCCCGACTGCACTGGCAAATGCAAAAACTTCCGGCACTTATCCAGCTTCGCCATGGCCTGAAATAATTCAATGCTCGCGTCTTTGGGGTGCGAGGTAACGAAATCAAACTTTTCCAAGCCCTCGATCTCGTTCACCAATCGCAGCAACTCAGTAAAGGTTACAGGTTTCATGTTGCATGTCTCAGGTTGAACCTGTTGTTCTCCCGGTAACTTGTAACTTGCAACTTGTAACTTGCCACTTGCCACCTGGGACTTGTATCTTGCGTCTTGGGTCTTATAGCTGTAACTATTCACGTTCTGCCCTAAAAGCGTAATCTCTTTCACTCCTTTTTTCACCAACTGCTTAATTTCCCGAATGATTTCTCCTGAGGGCCGGCTGCGTTCGTGGCCGCGCACATACGGCACCACGCAATACGAGCAGTAGTTATCGCATCCCTCCATGATGATAACGTTCGCATGCTCTTTTTTGCTGATATATCCGGTATTATAGAATTTATCGTCCCGTTTTAGGCCTCCTACGGCCAGGCCGATGGATTGACTCTTAACTATCTGCCCGATTAACTCCGGAAGCGAAGAAAGGTTATTGGGCCCGACAACAAGGTCGAGCCGCGGGGCGCGCCCAAACGCGGCCTGCTGCCAGTTCTGGGCCATGCAGCCGAGGAGCCCAACAATCGGCTTGTTAGCTGCAGGTTCCAGGTTGCAGGCTACTGGTTTCTTATCCTTTTTGCTTGTTTTTGAATTTTGCTTGTGACTTGCGACTTGTAGCTTGTGACTTGAAACAGCTTTTCGCTGCTTATACTTCCCAATTTCCGACCAAACTTTCTCTTCCGCGTGAGCACGCACGCTGCAGCCGTTAAACAGGATTATGTCCGCGTCCTGTTCGGAGTTGGCGAGCTTATACCCGTGCTTAAGCAAGAGCCCGGTCACGAGTTCGCTGTCGCGGCTGTTCATTTGACATCCGAAAGTCTTGATGAAAAATGAAGGCGATTTTTTGATGGAAGTCTTTTTGTTTGAAGACATTGTGACC
>JAHJAO010000035.1 GCA_018813905.1 Candidatus Omnitrophota bacterium | reverse complement strand
TCGTCGGTAAGCCATAGCTTATAGGTGTTTGCGCGCAGAATGCGCGGTTTGTTTTTAAGTTTTAGATTGCGGGATACAAAAAGCGGTTGAGGATTGCCAATACCAAAAGGGGCGCATTTTTCCAGTTCCATAATTAACTTTTCCGATAGAGCGCCCAAAGCTATATCCATATCAATATCCAAAGCCGGCACCAAGTCCTGTACATCCAGAAGTTGGTGCGCAAGTTGGTTAAAAATAGTTTTAAACTCGGTTAAGTTCTCTCTTAAGATACTCAAGCCCGCCGCCTTCTCGTGGCCGCCGAATTCTTTAAGTAAATGTTTGCATTTATCCAAGGTATCAAACATATTAAAATTTTTTATGGAACGTCCGGACCCCTTTCCTAAAGTTTTAGCAGTAGATATCAAAATCGTCGGACGGTAAAAACGTTCGGCAATACGCGAGGCAACGATACCGATTACCCCCGGGTGCCAATTATCATTATGCAACACTACGCTGCGGTGATGTTTAAAGTTAACCTCATTTTCGACCATGTTCAAAGCTTCTTTTAAGGTCTTGCCTTCTATCCTCTGCCTTTGACGGTTTTCCTGGTCTAACATCTTAGCCAATTCATGGCTTTCTGCCGCATCTTTGCTCAAAAGAAGCTTTAACGCTTTTTCCGTTGAGCCCATGCGGCCGGTAGCGTTAATCCGCGGGCCGAGCATAAACCCGATGTGGTATGCGGAAATTTTTCCTTTGGATATACCCGCTACCTCCATTAAAGCTTTAAGGCCCGCTTTTTTAGTTTTAGCTAAAACTTCCAGCCCGTATTTTACAAAAAGCCTGTTTTCTCCTACCAAAGCCGCCATATCGCTCACTGTTCCCAGCGCCACCAGGTCCAGATGTTCAGAGATATCCTTGGTGCCGCCGGTTAAAGCCTCGGCCAGCTTATAAGCCAGTCCGACACCGGCCAATTCCTTGTACGGATAAGGACAATCTTTTTGATGGGGATTAATCACCGAATAGGCCGCCGGAATTTTATCCTCCTGCGGTTGATGATGATCGGTCACGATTGTATCAATGCCTAAAGACGCAAGATACTTTATTTCCTCAAAACTATTAATCCCGCAATCCACGGTTATCATCAAAGAAGCGCTTTTCTTCTTGATGGACTTGCAGGCGTCGGTATTCAACCCATACCCTTCTTCCATCCGGTGCGGGATATAACATGAGACTTCCGCCCCTAAATCAGCCAGTACATAAAACAACAGGGCGCAACTGGTCAGGCCGTCAACGTCATAATCGCCGTAAATGAAAATTTTTTCTTTATTCTCAATGGCTTTGCGCACCCGGTCAACAGCTTTTCGCATGCCTTTAAGCAAAAAGGCGTCCGCAAAATTACTTCTTTGGCTTTTAAGAAACTGTTCCGCGGAACGGCTTGTGTCTATACCCCGATTTATGAGCACTTGAGCCAGAATCGGCGAGATACCCAAATCCGCAATCAATTTTCTTTGTTTGATAAGAAAAATTTTATGGAAATTCCAGGTTTTTTGCATTATATTTATCTACCTAATTATCCGCGCCTAAAATTTATATCCAATACCGAAATTAACCGCCCATTCGCTAAACAGCCGCATTTCGGTATTGAACTTCAGCTTGTCATTTAGATCATAATTTACCCCAAAAACCGCTCCCCACCAATCCTCCGCCTTTAAGCGGCGGCGAAAGGTATCCACTTTGTATTTGAGCTGGGTAGTGGTATACTGGGGGCCAAAGTAAAAACAACTCTTTTTCTGCCAGCTTTTAAGCAGAAGCCAGGAAAACTGCCATTCATCCCAGATAATTTGATATTTTGTGCCGTTTATCTCTTTACTCAAAGGGTGACAGCTAATATGCTGAAATCCGAATAAAGACCGGATACTACCGTCCGGCCTTTCATATAAAACATACCGCAAGCCATAGCCGCCGGCAAAGCCGCTTGTAAAATCTATCTTGTTTGAGCCCGCCGGACGCAAGCTAACCCCGCCCCGCCCTATTTTCCCGTCCAGAAAAAAGCGTTCGGTGATGCCAAAACTGGTTTTTATAAAATACTGCGTGGTGCCGGCTTCGCTTTCCACTTTATTAAAATCGCGGTTGAAAATATGGTTGAACTGCGTACCCCAGATAAACTGGTGCTTGGCCGGAAAATAATCGGCATCAGCGGGAATAGCAAATACCGGACGGCAAAAAACGAGGAAAAACAAAAAGAGAAAAACAATTATCCTGTCCATGGAAAAAGTCAATTCCTTCTCAACAATAATTTTATAATATCTTACAGACAAACTGCGTTTTTGTCAATAAACGTCAGCTATTTTCAGCTTCAAAACGCTGGCGGCACCGGTTGCATTCATACAAAGCGGCTTCATAATGCGGGCTTATGAACCTTGTATCGTTGCTGTTGCAAAACGGGCAATAAACGCTGTCTTGCCAAAGAGTTTGCGTATCTGCATCATTTTCCATATCCTCGACTTCGGCTTCTACGTCAATAGCCCCTTTTTTCCTCCCTGCATTTTTTAATATCTGTTCTGCCTGCTTTACCGGGCTAAATAAAATATTTTTTACGGCATAAAAAACCGCCAAAATCAAAGCAAATAAAATTAATCCGCCGGAAACCAGCCAGAAGAAAAACCTAATAAAAATCCAGCCAAACAAAAAAATGAATAAAAAAGCTACAACGAGCGCGTATATTATTTTACTCATTAAGATTAAATTCAGAAAGCGGTTTTTCATAAATAAAAACTGACTATTTTAAATTCCTAATAATTAAAAATCCTACACCGATAGCGATAAGCGATAAAACCACAACCCTGGCGATTGTTTCCGGAGTAGGCCTGTGCCCGGCCTGTATTAATCCGCGGATTGAACCGCCGATGAAGGCAGCAATGCCGATAAAAATTATCGTTTTAATCTGTTCGCTGTCCATATAACTAATATCTCCCTTATTATGCTTATAATTTTATCCTATCCAAAATCTTTAGCAAGGCAATTTTTTATAATTGTTAATCTTCTTTAAGCCAGAGATTTTTGAGTTGGTCCGTAATATTTTTGGCGGTATCCGGGTCTAAAGCGGGCTTATCCGGTGGAGCTTCATCCCTCGAGAATTTATTTTTCTTATGACCAAACCCAAAAAATTCAGCCACGGATTTAACTTTTGCCCCTAAAGAACGGCAATAATAAATGACCTGCCGGTCATCGCTTACTATTACTATCCGCTTGGGATTGGAAGATTTTTCCACAATTTTTTTAATCTTTTCATCCGCGCTTTCATTTTTACTGAAAAGAACGTTTATCTGGCCTTTATGTTCGCATCCGGATACTTCAGGTTTGCCGTCAAAAACAACGGTCACCTCATTGCGTAAACTGCCTTGGGGCTCGTGCCTTTCGATTAATCCGATCAAGGCGTCACGCTTGTTGCGCAAAGAGTTATCTTTTAAAGAATCTATCTTGTACACAGCGTTATAACCATCAATTATATAGTGTAAGGACATGGCCTACCAAGTTACAAGTTACAAGTTACAAGTTACAAGTTACAAGTTACAAGTTACAAGTTACAAGTTACAAGTTACAAGTTACAGGTTACAGGTTACAGGTTACAGGTTACAGGTTACCGCCTTATTTTTGGCGCTCTCCAGCTGCAAACGCAGCTGCCCGCAAGCAGCCAGAATATCTTCGCCGCGGGAACGGCGCAAAGTGCACTTTAAGCCGTTTTTCATCAGGGTATCTTTAAAAACATTCAACTGAGCGGGGCTAACCCGGCGAAACTGCATGTTTTCGGTCTCATTGAATGGTATCAGATTAATTTTGCATTTTAGAGTACGCAGAAGACGTATCAGTTCTTGCGCGTCCTGTTCACTCGTTTATGCCGCTAATTAAAACATATTCAAAAGTAACAACGCGATGAGTAACTTTTGTATATTCTCTCGCGGCGGCGATCAGATCCCTAAGCGGATAAATTTTATTGACCGGCATAAGCTTGTCTCTCAATTTATCATTTGCGGCGTGCAGGGAAATTGAAAGTTCTACCTGCAAATTTTCTTTTATAAGGCGCGATATCTCAGGGGCCAGGCCACAGGTAGAAATGGTAATCCGGCGCGCGCCGAAACATAAGGTGTCCGGGTGATTGAAAATTTTGATCGCTTTTAAAACAGATTCATAATTGGCCAGCGGCTCTCCCATGCCCATAAACACGATATTAGTTATTTTATTATTAGAATGCTCTTTTTTTATCCAGAGCAGCTGGTTTATTATTTCGGCTACAGTAAGATTGCGCTTGTATCCCCTTGAGCCGCTTGCGCAAAAGGCGCAATTAAAACTGCATCCGGCTTGAGAAGAAAGGCAAACGGTAAAACGCCCCTTTTGCGGAATGAATACGCTTTCCAAAAAATTTCCGTCCTCGGTTTTAAATACATATTTTATTGTCTTGTCTTGAGCGGAAACATGCTTTTTAACGCAAGTAAGCGATAGAACTTTCAAAAAACCCGCTAAAGCTTTACAAAAATCCTGCGGTAAATTCGGCATCTCAAGCAGGCAAAAAATATTTTTCTTATATATCCAACCCAGTATTTGCTTTGCCCGGTAAGCGGGAAAATGCCGTTCTTTTACGAGGCCGGTTAGTTCTTCCGGCAAAAGTCCTAAGATACTCTGCTGTTTAGTCATATGCTAATCTTTAAAAATAATATTTTTCCGTGATAGAAAACGCGTCCCTGATCAGCTCTATTTCATGGCAGCGTTTACTTTGATCAATAAAAACACTCGCCACGTCAAATCGTAAATCTATATCGCTAAGGCCATTCTCTTTTAAATATATTAATGCTATGCGGCCGATTTTATTCTGTTTTGCCTTATTTACAGCCTCATATGGACGGCCATACGTATCTTGGGTGCGGGTTTTTACTTCGATAAAACAGAGCACCTCTGCCTCTTTAGCAATTATATCTATTTCTCCCAGACGGCAGCGGTAATTGCGTTTTAATATCTTATACCCTTTGCCTTGTAAAAATTCTACGGCGAACTTTTCACCTTCTTTGCCCAGTTTCTGTTTTTGCGCGCCTTTCATTTTAATTAGATTATCCCAGATAGCCCGGAAGATGTCAATCTTTCGACTTCGCTAAAAACCACCCCAAAACTTGAGTAGCGGGGACTCCGCATAGCTGTCTTTAAAAAAACAGTCCTGGTAAAAACGAAGTTAGCTATCAAACGCATCGATTTAACCGGTAAGATAAAAAAACCCTACCAATTGATTTGAACTCCGGCGGATAGCCACCGGCCGGGAAGAGGTATCCCCGCTTTTTCACTGTAGGCGTGATTAAAAATATTATCTATTTTTAAAAATACTGTGCAGAATTTACAGCTTTTAGATAGAGCGCTGTCTAAAACAAAATCGCCCGGATTATTTACCCTTTCCAGGTACATGAGATTTAGTTTGAGGAGCATTTGCGAAAATAGCGCATATTCTGTGCCAAGGGTGAATTTGTGCTGCAGATAATCAAAAACATACTTGGATATCAAATTATTGCCGGCCTTATCCCTTTCTAAATACGTATAGCCAAAATTGAGCTGTTTGAATTGAACTAAACCGCCCCCGGGAACTTTTGAAAATATCCTTAAATCAACCTGCGCTCCCTTGGTCTTGATATCCTGGCAATTCATGGCATTGTAGATCGAAGAAGAATCGGCCCTAACCCAATCGATGATATTTTTCTCTTCCCTGACAAAGCCGGTTATTGACCAGTTAAACGCGTCATGCTCGGAATCTAACCCAATTTCATAATTATCTGATTTCTCGCAGAGAAGCGCTTGATTTCCCTTATTTGCCGGGCTGTTGTAATATAACTCGGTAAACGTGGGCGCCCGCACTGAACGGCTATAGGAAGAACGCAATTTCAAAGTATCTGTTAACCAAACCCCTGTTCCTAAATCCGGCAGGATAACGTTTTTATAATCCTCAAAAAAATGGAAACTTAGGCCGGTTGCGAATATATATTTGTCCAAATCGGGATTTATGCGGCAATATAAGTTTTGGTGGGTGCGGTTATGTTTGCCTAAATTAGTGCTATCAATACTCTCCTCTTTCGCATCCAACCCGGTAAAATACGCGCCGAAGGCGGCATCGCCAAGAATATCAACCCTTGCACCCGTGGTATAATTGGTATGAAAATTCTCAAAAAAACCGGGATTTGCCTCATCAAGCATAAACCGGTCTTTATGCCGCCGGATATAAATTTTTGGGTTTATGTATAAATCGCCAACTTCAGCTTTTAAACCTAAGTAGCTAAAAGTGGTCTGAGTTTGTTCTGCTTGATTGGGATAGAATTCAGAATAAAAGCCGTTCGCTCCAAAATCTTTGCTCAGATGCCGCAAACTAAAATCAAGCATTCCCCAGCCGGTTTGGGCCTGGCCGCTTTGAGAAAAGCCAAAATTTTCAAAATCGGTATTATGGCGATACCCCGCGCAGCTGTCCAAAAACGCGCTGTTACGAAACATAAATTCCCCGACCTTATAGGAGCTGGAGAGATAATTGCTCTTAAATTCATAGCTGCCAAAACACGACTTTATTGTAAATACGCCCGGTTCAGGAGGCCGGGTAATAATATGCACAGCTCCTCCCGGCCGGCTGCTGCCCAAAACGGCCGGGGCGGCCCCGCTGGCAATAATTATACTGTCGATATCCTCAAGCATTACCGGTATATCCATATTGAAATGGCCGGTTTGCGGATCGTTTACATTTATCCCGTCTAATAAAATATCCGTCTGTTCAAAATTGCCTCCCCGCATTTGGATGTCGGATTGTATTGTAAAAGGGCCGCGGGTTTGCACATCCAAAACCGATATGTTTTTAAGTACTTCCGGCAAGTCCTTGCCGTTATTCTGGCGGGGGGTAATTTTGATGATATTTACATTATGAGAAGAAAGATTAGAAAATGTTTCTGTCAAGTTCGGCGTTATCACAATCGGTTCAAGCTCATAAACCTGCTCTTTCCTTTCTTGCGCAAAACAGAACCCGGGGTTAAAAAAAACAATAAATACGAGCGGAATTATACCTTTAATTAAATTCAAATGTCAACCCTTGCAGCTGTTTTGGTTAACGTAGAGGTTAAAAAAATTCTATTTTATAGATACGGCTTTAAAGCTTCGATTAATTTATTCATGCCTTCTGACTTTAGAAAAAAGCCGTTGATATACTCCCGCAGCGTCTCTTTATCCCGATATTCTTCGTGACCGGAAAAAATATACACCTTACACATCTTCCAGACTGATTTCAAGCTGCAAAGCAATTCTACGCCGCTTCGTTGCGGTAATATAATATCCAAAATTACGATATCCGGTTCGGGCGAATTTTTAAGACGGCTCAAAACTGAAAAACCGCTGTCCGCCACATCCACAGAAAAGCCGGTTTTTTGCAGTTTTTTCTTTAAAATAGTCGAGATATCTTCGTTATCTTCGATTATCAATACTTTCTTCATCAGTTACTCTTTTCTTTTTTTATCCCGGTACATGCCCTGGTCTGCGGCATAAAAAAGCACCTCTTTATCCTCCATCTTTTCAGAGTAAGCCGCAAAGCCAAAACTAAGACTCGTCCCAACCTTTTTTCCTTCGTAATCCAGCTCTAAAATACCGATATTCTTTCGTATTCTCTCGATAAGCTTATCCGCCTGTTCATAAGTGGTCTCGGGCAGAATAGCCGTAAATTCATCGCCGCCGTAACGGGCAATTATGTCCACTTTTCTAAAAGACATTCTTAAATTTTCGGCGACCTTTTCTAAAAAAAAATTTCCGCATAAATGGCCGTATTCGTCGTTTATTCTCTTGAAATTATTGATATCCACGATCACCAAAGAAAAAATCCGGCCATACCGTTTGGCGATGTCAAAAATATGGCTGAACTGTTTATCAAAATAATTATAATTATACAGCCCCGTTAACTTATCTCTTACTGAAATATCTATATAGTGTTCATTTATGCTTAATATCGATTCTATCCTGGCCAAAAGTTCCTGATGATTGATGGGTTTGGTGATATAGTCATTGACCTTCAGTTTAAACCCGCGAACCTTATCTTCAACCGAATCTAAAGCCGTAAAAAAGACTATCGGAACGGTAGCCATTTCCGGCCGTTCCTTTATTCTTTTGCACATCTCTATCCCATCAATCTCGGGCATGCTGATATCTAACAGGATCAGGTCCGGATTTTTGGTTTCCAAAACCGCCAAACCTTCTTTAGCGCTTGCCGCCGTCCAGATATTATACCCGGCTTTTTCAAGACGCCTGCCTACGACTTTCAACACATCTTCTTCGTCGTCAATAAGCAAAATATTATTTTTACCTTTTAATTCCGGCTCCATGTTTTCAATCCGTATTTATATGTTTGCGTATTTTCTCAAGCAGTACCTTAGTATCAAACGGCTTTATGATAAAATCCTGGGCGCCAAATTCCGCGATATTATAAGCTATCTTTTCTCTTGCTTCCGCGCTTGCCGTAAAAAAGATTATTGGTATTTTCTTAAAACGCGCATCTAGCCTTATTTTCCGGCATACCTCGTATCCATCGATATCCGGCAGCCAGATATCGAGCAGAATCAAATCCGGCTTCTTTTCTAAAGCGCAAAGCGCCTCTTTGCCGTCCTCGGCAAAAATTACCTCAAAACCCTCTTTTTCCAATTTAAAGATCAAAAGTCTCGCCAGGTCAACTTCATCATCAACAAACAATATTTTTTTCTTCCTCATCCCCTACCCCCTAAGCACCTGCTCCCGTCGTTCACGAATCGGCAGGATAAAACAAAATTTCGTCCCTTTGCCGTATTCGGACTCTGCCCAAATTTTTCCGCTCAAACGCTCAATTATCTGCTTGCAGATAGCCAACCCTAATCCCGTACCGCCAACCCTTCTTTTTTTAGCATCGCCGAGCTGAGTAAAAGAAGTGAACAGGCGTGAAATATCTTCTTCTTTTATTCCCGTACCGGTATCCTCAACGCAAATTTGGATGGTATTTGCGGGATTATCCTTTTCCGTAACCACCGTAATTGTACCCGTATCGGTAAATTTAATCGCGTTACTGATAAGATTATGCAAGACCTGCGCGAGCCTGTCTGTATCTACCCAAATCTTTAAATCGTTACTTGCCTCAAGCTGCCTTTTTATTTCTACCCCCTTCTTTTTAGTCGTAAGCTGATACACGTCTATTACCGAATTGAGAATCGGGTTAAGTTCAGCTAATTCCATTTTCATATCCGCCTGGCCGGAAGCCAACTTCGAGAAGTCTAACACGTAATTTATCAGCCGGCTTAACCGCTCGACATTCCGGCCAACAATCTCCAAAAATTCTTTTTGTTCGGCATTTATTGGCCCGGCCGAGCCGTCCACTATATACTCGATGCCTTCTTTTATCGCCGTCAGAGGTGTGCGTAGCTCATGGGAAACAACCGAAGTAAACTGTGATTTTAACTGATATAACCCTTCTGTCTCTTTAAGCTTATTTTCAAAAGCCAGGCAGGAATTATTCCACTGCATCAGCATTTCAATATAGGCCCGGGTGAGCTCTCCGATTTCGTCCTTGAAATCAATGCCTCTAAACTGCGTTTCCAGAATTTTTATATCCTGGCAACTCAATACCTTCCCCTTGGAAAGCATTTTGCTTAATTTCTGCAATTTGTTAATCGGCGTAATGATCGTGCGCGAGGCGAAAAAATATGCCAGCATTGCGATAAAAACCGCAATGATAAAACCGAACAGTTGCATCTGTTTTATCTTTTGGATGCTCAAAGCAAAATTATTTTCCGCGTCCTCGCGCAATTGTTGAGATAATTTTCCGATTTCTCTGGCGATATTGATCAAATTCTCCGGTTCAGAATTTTCAAGATTGTTAGGATAAACATCGATGACATTATTTAATATATCGTTATAGGCGCGCGTTTTTTCTTCTATTTGCCCGATTAAATCCAATTCTTCTTTGTGGTGAGCGATCTTTTTGTATATGCCGAGTTCCCGTTGAAAAGCAGTCAGGCGCATCTTGGCCATTTCCGCCCATTCCCCAGTACCTCTTAAAAAAAAGTTCTTCTCATGCCTTCTTACCTGCAGAAAATCTTCGACAATTCTATCCGCCAGGCTTATTAATTTCTGCTCTTTAGTAAGCTCTTTAAAGGAATATATATTAAAAATAAAAGTCAAAAGAAAAAACAACAGAATCAGAAAAAAGATTAGAATAATTTTAATCCGTATGCTCATCGGCCGGTAATTTGTAAAGTTATTTTTTTTCAACTCTTTCATTCATAATAAGATAGGTGTATTCCTAAAAATTATTATATCACCTGCTTTTAAGAAAACCTATTTACTTTTTGAAGAAGATTTAAAATTCTTTGGGCGCAACCGCGGTTATTCTCCGCAGTGATTTTCGCGGCTTTACCAAGCCTTTTTCTTAGGTCTCCGCTTTTAATTAACCTGTTTAAAGCCTCATACAAATTTTCTTCATTATCTACAGAAACCGCGGCTTGATTTTTGAGTAGGATATTACAGATCTCTTCAAAATTAAACATATATTTACCAAAAACAATGGGTTTAGAGCAAGCAGCGGCTTCAAGCGGATTTTGGCCGCCGTGCGCAATCAGGCTGCCTCCGACAAAAACAATATCCGCCTGCGCATAAAACTGATTCAAAACCCCAATCTCATCCAACAAAAATACGGGTTTTCCGTTCGCCTTGTTTTCTTCAAAACACATTTTACTCGTAAACACATAATTTAGCCCATAACCGGAAAGCATGCGGCCGATTTTTTGGGCGCGATAAGCATGGCGGGGGGCGATCAGAAGCCTTAAGTTTGAATGTTCTTTTTGAAGCCTCATAAAAATATGCGCTATAATACTCTCTTCTTTATCGTGCGTGCTGCCGGCGACAATCAGTAATTCATCCGATTTTATGTCAAGCTTGAAATTGGCCACTACCTGCGGGCATTTTATTTGATCAAATTTTAAATTGCCGGTGTTATGCACCCTGTCTTTTTTGGCTCCGAGCATAATTATTTTTTCCACGTCTTTTTCCGTCTGCATGCAAAACAAGTCTACCTTTTCTAATACCGGCCCAAATAATCCCGTAAGCACCCGGTAGCGGGGAAAGGCTTTTTGCGATATGCGCCCGTTGATAACGGCTACAGGGACGTTATCTTTGCCCGCTTGCATAATAAGGTTTGGCCAAATTTCTGTTTCTGTAATTAATAAAAGCTTCGGTTTAATTAAGGCGAAAACCTTCTTTACTATAAAGCTTAAGTCGAAAGGCAGATAAATAACAATATCTTCCGGCGCGCACATTTTCTTTGCAACCGCGTTACCGGTAGAGGTAACCGTGGAAACAACTAATTTATGGCCGGTAAATTCCAAGCGCAGCTTTTCCATTAAAACCGCGGCCGCCTTTACCTCTCCGACACTGACGGCATGCAGCCAGATAATAGAATCACTTTTGCTTATGGACTCTTTTGTCTTAGCATCATATATGCCCAGACGCTCCTTGAAGCCAAAACGATGTTTTCCCCTGAATAAAAAATTAGGCAGATAAAAAAACGCCAAAATCAAATAAAGAAAATCCAATAATAACGCCGGCATTTTCCCCTTCTTTTTTAAAATTAAAGCCTCTTTTGTTATTTATTTTTAAAAAAGCGATCAGGCCCGTGGGTGAGCTTTGTCATAGACGCTTTTAAGCTTTTCCGTAGAAAGATGCGTGTAAATGGTCGTAGTAGATAAATTCGCGTGGCCGAGCAATTCCTGTACCGAACGCAAGTCTGCGCCGCGGTTTAACAAATGCGTAGCGAATGAATG